>CANKVC010000063.1 GCA_947486835.1 Cytophagaceae bacterium
TATTGGCGCATTAGTGGCCAAGAATATATTAGGGTATGCAAAAGCTGATCGATATAACACACTGTCTAACTTTCCACGATATACCCCTGATAAGAAAGAAGGGTACTGGTATCCAACTCCCCCGGGGTACTTTCCGGCCGTTGAGCCTTATTTTTCTAAAATCAGAAATTATTCATTGTCTGAATCTGAAGTTTCAGAATTTGAAATTGAAGCCCCTAAAGCATATTCAAGCGATCAGCGTTCTGAATTTTATACGTTAGCGAACCAGGTTTATTTGGTCGGTAAAAAACAGGAAGAGCAGAAAATTGCCGCTTTTTGGGATTGTAATCCTTTTGCGCTGTCCTCCAATGGCCATTTATTAATTGCCATGAAAAAGATTTCTCCTGGGGCACACTGGATGGGTATTTCTGCTATAGCCTGTGCAAAGAAAAAATTGGATTTCGGACATAGCTTGTTGGTCCGCACCGTATTATCTGTAAGCATGCAAGACGCCTTTTGGGTTTGTTGGCGCGAGAAATACCACAGCAATCGCATTCGCCCAGAAACAGCTGTTAGAAAATTAATTGACCCTACATGGAAACCCTTTTTACAGACTCCTCCATTTCCGGAGTATCCGAGTGGACATTCAACGGTCTCATCTACTGCCGCTGTGATATTAACACATTTCATAGGAGAGAATTTTTCTTATGTGGATACGGTGGAAACGAGATATGGCATCGAGGCGAGACCCTTTAAGTCTTTTCATCAAGCGGCTGAGGAAGCGAGTATTTCACGTTTATATGGGGGTATTCATTTTATGGATGGTATCACTTCGGGTCAATCACAAGGAAAAAAATTAGGAAATCATATACTTAAAAAACTAAACTTACTATGAAAAAATTAGGACTGCTTTTATTGTTTGTCTCCACCAGTTTAATGGGGCAAAAAGCTTCTAAAGAAGACTGGATCTCCATGTTTAATGGAAAGGATTTAACGGGTTGGACGCCTAAAATTCGAAATTATGCTTCTGGTGAAAACTTTGGAAACACCTTTCGTGTGGAAGACGGGAAACTAGTGGTGAGATATGATGCTTATGATTCATTTAATGAGCGATTTGGTCATATTTTTTATAAAGATAAGTTCAGTTATTACCGCATACGTTTGAATTACCGATTTGTGGGAGATCAAGCCATTAACGGTCCTGGATGGGCTACACGAAATAGTGGAATTATGATTCATGGCCAAGCTCCTCAAACGATGGGGAAAAACCAGGATTTTCCTGTTTCGATCGAGGTCCAATTGTTGGGTGGCAATGGAAAGGACAAACGTACTACGTGTAATTTATGTACGCCAGGCACGAATGTGGAAATGAATGGAAAATTATTTACGCCACATTGCATCAATTCCACTTCAGAAACCTATCATGGTGATCAGTGGGTAAAAGCGGAAGTGTATGTGTTGGGCGATTCTTTGGTCCAACATTTAATTAATGAGCAAAGTGTCCTATCTTATCAAAAGCCTCAAATTGGCGGTGGTAATGTGAGCGGCCAAGAAGTTGTTTTTGGAACAAAGGGACAGTTGTTGACCGATGGCTATATCTCACTGCAAAGTGAAAGCCATCCCGTTGAGTTTAAAAATATTGAAATCCTAAATTTAGAAGGCTGCATGGATCCATTAGCCTTAAATTATAAATCTTATTTTATTAAATCAAAACCGAGCGATTGCACGTTTAAAAAGAAACGTAAATAACCGAAAAGATAATTTTGAAAAAGGCTTTTAGGAACTCATCTAAAGGCCTTTTTTGTTGTTTAGAATTCTGCCTATGTCATTGGCTTTGCTTAACTCATCTTTGAGTTTGTCATAGCTTCCAGCGAGCATTAAACCTTTGTATTTAAGCAGCGTATTGATGTATTCGTCTAAGACATCCAATAAATTTTCTTGGTTTTGGTGGAATATCTGGCTCCAGGTTTCTGGGGAGGATTTGGCTAAACGTACTGTCGACTCAAAACCCGTGGAAGCCAATTCAAAAATTCTTTTTTCATCCTTTTCTTTTTCCAAAACGGTGTTCGCCAGGGCAAAGGAACAGATATGAGAAATATGTGAAATATAGGCCGTATGAACATCGTGACCGATGGAATCCATGTAAATCAATTGCATTTGTAGGCCATGGGTATATAGGTCTTCAATGATTTCTATGGCTGTAGCTGAGCTTAATTCTTTATCGCAAATGACACAGGTTTTGTTTTTAAAAAGTCCAAGAACAGCCGCTTCAGGTCCAGAAAATTCGGTACCCGCCATCGGGTGTGTTGAAACGAATTGGGCGCGTTTTGGATGATTTTTTAATGCTTCAAATACGGGGCTTTTCGTAGAACCTACCTCAATGATCAATTGGTGAGGTTTTAATTGGTCTAATATTTTCGGAATGATGCTAACTAACACATCGACCGGGGTAGATGTAACAAAAATATCTACTTCATGCAATGCGTTTTCCCAAGTCATTACACGGTCAACTAATCGGAGCGACAAGGCCTTTGATTGGTGTTCTGGATTGGTATCGATGCCGATTATTTCAGAAGCCCAACCGCTTTCACGAAGTCCTAATGCGATGGAACCGCCAATTAACCCAATGCCGATAACGCCAACCTTTTGTTTAGATTCCATTTGATTTAGATTTAATGCGCTGAATGACTTCTTTAAAAATTTCTTCTTTGGCACATAAAGATATGCGGATATACTCATTTCCTTGAGATCCAAAAATCCCTCCAGGTGTAATGAAAACTGCATTTTCAATTAATATTTGATCCGATAATGCATAGCCTGAGCTAAAATTATCAGGCGTTTTTGCCCATACAAACATGCCTGTTTGTCCTTTGTCGTAGGTGCAGGCTAATAAATCTAGCAGTTCAAACACTCGTTTTTGGCGCGACTTATAAATTTCATTTTGTTGTTCAAACCACTTGATATCTGCCGAAAGAGCTTCAACAGCCGCTAATTGTAAAGGCAAAAACATACCTGAATCCATGTTGGACTTAAACTTCAAAACAGGATTTAAATATTCCGATTTGCCTAAAAGGGCACCTATTCTCCAGCCCGCCATATTATGGGATTTTGACAAGGAATTTAATTCAATACCTACCTCCATCATTCCGGGAACGGATAACATCGATATGGGTTTATCATTTAAAATAAAGCTGTATGGGTTATCATTCACGATTAAAATGGAATGCTTTAACGCGAATTTTCTCAATTCTTCAAAAAATACATGATCCGCTTTTGCCCCCGTCGGCATATGCGGATAGTTCACCCACATGATTTTCACCTTCGATAAATCCCTTAATTCAAGTGCTTTCAAATCTGGAAGCCAACCCGTTTTTTCAGATAATTCATAGGTTAAAACCTTTGCCCCAGCTAATGAGCAAGCTGCTTGATAAGTAGGATATCCAGGATTTGGTATTAGCGTTTCGTCCCCAGCTTCTAAATAGGCCATGGCTATGTGCATAATTCCTTCCTTGGACCCAATCAATGGAAGAACCTCAGAATCGGAATTTAATGTTACCTGATAATGTGTAGCATAAAAATCAGTAAACGCCTTCCTTAATGCCGGAATTCCTTGGTATCCTTGGTAGGCATGGTTATTCGGATTTGCTGCAGCTGCCGTTAGGGCATCAATCGTTTTTTGCGAAGGGGCCAAATCGGGACTACCAATACCAATATTAATGACTGGAATTCCCTCTGCTTTAAATTGGGCTATCTGCTTTAATTTGGTTGAAAAATAATATTCTTCAACGGAATTTAACCTAGATGCTGTGGATATATGTAAGCTCATAAAACAAAAAAACCGACGAAGGGCCGGTTGTTAGTAAGTTATATTTAAAACCTATGTAACCGGCTATGCGCAATGGAAATACCCTGCGTAATAATATCCGATGTAATACGTTTTGTTTTCAAAATTCATGCCCCAAAGGTATAAAAAAAATGTTTTTTAGCAAATTAAATCAAAAAAGGCCTTTTAGGTGTGTCACAATTAGACTAGACTCATAGCCTTTTGAAAGGGCAAAGGCATAACACTTTTGGTATTTTTGTTGGCTCGTTCCCGTCTTCAATTCCGACTTTTTCTTGTGCAATATTTTTGTCAATTGACCGACGTAATCAGCCTCATCGATGTCATTCCACGCATTATTAAGCATGGAATCAGGAATCCCCCTTTTTTTTAATTCAAACATTATTTTATTTCGGCCCCAATGTTTTTGATTGAATTTTGATCGAACATACAGTTCGACGAACCGAGCTTCATTCAAATAATTATTTTCTGAAAGCCAAGTTAGGTAGTTGGCGTGATCTGACTCGCCAACAAGCAAGTCCTTCATTTTTTGTTTGATTTCAGAGATGCAGCGTTCTTGGTAGGCGCAATAACGGGCCAATTGGTTTAAAACCTTGCTGTCCATGCCTGGGAAAAATTAGGATTCGAATTCTTCAATATGTTCTAAATTGAACAGTTCGTTCAAAATATCAACCATTTTCTCTGATTCACCTCTTTTGCAGGCGGCTTTTAAATGAAGAATGGGCTGCTTCATGATTTTTTGGACCAAATTAGCGGTGATTTTCTCCAGCTTTTCTATTTCGTCCTTATTCAACCCTTTAATATGTCGGTTAATCTCTTCTTTTCTGATATTTTCAAGCGCACTTTTTAATTTATGAATGGTAGGAGAAACTTCCATTTCCTTGGACCAATCATTAAAACTAACGATGCTTTCCTCAATGATCACGCGAACATCTGGTACAGAGGCCATTCTGGCCGCTAATGCTTCATCCGCCCTTTCTTTTAAGGAGTCAATATTATAAAGTAAGATTCCTGGATTCTTTTCAATTCCATCTTCGATACTTCTGGGTACCGATAAGTCGATGAAGTATTTAAAGGAAAGTACTTGAAGTTTTTTAATTTCTTCGAGGGTGATGATTGGGCTTTCCGTTCGAACCGATGAAATGATAATATCTGCTTTTGAAATTTCTTCCCATAAATCAGAAAATGGCGCTACTCGGAAAGGCATTCCTTGAGCTATTTTCTCCGCTTTTTCTTGCGTCCGATTCATGATGGTGAATTCCGCAAAATCCTTTTCTTCCATGTTTTTACAAACATCTAAGCCGATTTCACCTAAACCTAATATCAAAACCTTAGGCTGTGGAATTGCTTGCGAAAGCTCTTCTGCTAGCGCTACAGTGGCGTATGAAACGGAAGCTGCACCATCTCTAAAAGAAGTTTCTTGCGCAACACGCTTATTGGAATAAAAAATAGTATGCATCAAGCGATGCAAATAAGGTCCTGCTAAATTTAAATCCGCAGCTAATTGATACGCTTTTTTAATCTGATTTGGGATTTGTAAATCACCCACTACTTTGGATTGCAAACCTGTTGCCACTTCAAAAAGATGCCTTAAAGAATCCTCCGTTTCATTCAGATGCTTGAAGTAGTTTAGGAATTCCGAGGTTATCTCTATTCCTTTTTCAATTAAAAGGGCTTTTACTAAATCCTCTGAAATGTTTTGTTGAGTTGTGTAATATAACTCCGTGCGATTACACGTGGACACAATTAATAATTCACTTAGGCCAAAAAGGTCTTTGCACTTGATCGCAAACGCCTTGCTTTCTTCCTCATTCAAAGCGACCATTTCACGGATTGTGAGTGGTGCGGTACGGTGAGAAATACTAACTGACTTAAATGGTATAATCATTCTGATGGAATCGTAAATTTAATTCACAAAAGTACGATGCAAATATTTAATTTGTATCCTTCTTTAGAAGAAAATCGTAATTTTATTGATAAATAAAAATTCAGGTAAGATGTTTAAAAATAAAACTGTTTTCATTACTGGCGCTTCCAGAGGTATCGGATTAGAAATAGCCAAAAAACTAGCTTCAGAAGGCGCTAACATTGTAATTGCCGCAAAAACGGCTGAACCGCACCCTAAATTAGCCGGAACAATTTATACGGCTGCCTCAGAAATTGAAGCATTAGGAGGAAAGGCTTTGCCTTGCATGGTCGACATTCGTGACGAAAATCAGGTTTTGTCAGCCGTCCAAAAAGCGGTGGAAACCTTTGGTGGGATCGACATCTTGATCAATAATGCCTCGGCTATCCAGTTGACGGGAACGTTACGCACCGAGATGAAAAAGTATGATTTGATGCATCAAGTAAATGCCCGAGGAACATTTTTATGTGCGCAGGCATGCTTACCTTATTTATTGAAATCAGAAAATCCGCATGTGTTAACGCTTTCGCCCCCTTTAAATGTGGAGGCGCGCTGGTTTGAAAACCATGTGGCTTATTCCATGGCCAAATTTGGGATGTCTTTGTGTACGTTAGGAATGGCTGCCGAGTTTAAAGGGAAAGTGGCCTTTAATGCGCTTTGGCCAAAAACAATTATTGCCACGGCAGCGATCGAATTTGCGATTGGAAATGCTGATATGATGCAGTTAGGTAGGAAGGCGAGCATCATGGCGGATGCGGCGGCAGTGATTTTAAATCGGGATGCTAAATCGGTCAGTGGTCATTTTTATATCGACGAGGAAGTATTGAGGGAAGAGGGGATTGTGAATTTCGACGCATACCGAGTAAATCCTGCGACGCGCGAAGACCAATTAATACCTGACTTTTTTATCTAATGCTGTGCCAGTAATACCTAGTAAATTTCCGCTTAATACGCCTTTTTGGTTGCCTGAGGGTCATAGCCAGAGCATTTATCCTGCGCTTTTTCGCCATGTGATACTGCAACATCAGCCTATCCGAGAGCGTATGAATACGGATGATGGTGATTTTTTAGATGTGGATTGGTATTTAAATCAGGGAGATCTTGACAAAACGCCTCTACTTATTATTTCACATGGTTTGGAAGGAAGTAGTGACAGGCACTATGTGAAAGGACTTATTCACATGATGCAAAGTGAAGGGTATAATATTCTGGCTTGGAATTATAGAAGTTGCTCAGGGGAAATAAACCGAGCTTTACGTTTTTACCATAGTGGCGCAACGGATGATTTGGATTTTATTATTCGGCAGGCTAACCTAAGGGGAGCGAATCAAATTTCGCTTGCGGGCTTCTCGCTCGGCGGAAACTTAACGTTAAAATGGTTAGGTGAGCAGGGAGAAAATCCTCCTCATTTCATTCGAAAAGCTGTAGCATTTTCTGTACCTTTACACCTTTCTAGCAGTAGCCGGAAGTTGGCCCGCTGGGAAAACCGCATCTACACGCATCGATTTTTACAAACTCTTATAAAAAAAGTCACCGAAAAGTCGGCATTATATCCAAACGATATTACGACCGGTATGTTGGCAAACATTAAGAGTTTGAAAGATTTTGATGATGTAATTACGGGCCCGCTGCATGGTTTTAAAGATGCGGAGGATTATTATGAACAGAATAGTTCGTTTTATTTTTTGGAAAAAATACGCATTCCGGTTTTAATTGTGAATGCACAGAATGACCCTTTTTTGACTGAGGAGTGTATCCCTTTTACATTGGCAGAATCATTGGATTTTGTTTATTTAGAAGCTCCCAAATACGGAGGTCATTGCGGGTTTTATCCAAAAAATTACCAAGGAGTTACTTGGTCTGAAAAGCGCGCGGCTGAATGGTTTAAAAATTGACGAAATTTAAAATAAGATGTCTAATATACCGATAGACCCATTGACCATTGTGATTGATTTTGATAGCACTTTTACTAAAGTAGAGGGCTTGGATGAATTAGCAAGAATTGCGCTTCAGGGCAATCCGAAGCAGCAAGAAATTGTCTCGAAAATTCGTGAGATTACGGATAAGGGCATGGTGGGGGAATATTTGTTTTCAGATTCTTTGCGCGATCGCGTGGCTTTATTGCCTGCTAATCGTTCTCACGTAGACCAATTGATCACATTTTTAAAAGGTAAAATATCGGATTCTTTTCAGCGAAATAAAGATTTTTTGGAGGAGTATGCGGATCGGATTTTAATTATTTCTAGTGGGTTTAAGGACTTCATCGTTCCGGTGGTGGAGGAAATGGGTATTGCGGCGGACCATGTCCATGCCAATACATTTACCTATGATGCGGAGGGTAATATTACAGGCTATGACCCAACTAACTTACTTTCTCAAGACAAGGGGAAGGTCAAATTATTACAGTCTTTGGCTTTAGAGGGAGAGGTTTTTGTCATTGGCGACGGGATTACGGATTATGAATTACGGGAGTCTGGCTTGGCCAATACGTTTTTTGCTTTCACGGAAAATGTTTCTCGGAAAGCAGTGACTGATAAAGCAGATTATGTGGTGCCTTCATTGGACGAGTTTTTATATATCAATGGCTTGAGTCGGGCGCAGTCTTATCCAAAGTCTCGGATTAAGGTTTTATTGCTTGAAAATGTGCATCCAGCGGCTGTTAGTGCTTTCAAAAAGGAAGGTTTTCAAGTGGAACTTTTGAAGGGGGCATTGGATGAAAATGAATTGATTGAAAAGATTAAAGATGTTTCTATTTTAGGTTTGAGATCTAAAACGAGCTTAACGAAAAAAGTATTGGATCATCCAAATGCATCCCGACTCATGTGCGTGGGGGCATTTTGCATAGGGACAAATCAGATAGATTTAGCCGAATGTGAAACTCGGGGCATAGCTGTTTTTAATGCGCCTTATTCAAATACAAGAAGTGTGGTTGAGCTATCTATTGGCTTAATGGTGATGTTGACTCGTGATATTTTCGAAAAGTCGACCAAAATGCATGCCGGTATTTGGGATAAGTCGGCCACTAATTCCTATGAAATAAGAGGAAAGAAAATAGGCTTAGTTGGGTATGGAAATATCGGAACTCAAATTTCTGTCATTGCGGAGGCTTTGGGTTTAGAAGTTTATTTTTATGATATCGTTGATAAGCTTGCTTTAGGTAATGCAAAAAAATGCAAGTCTTTGAAGGAACTTTTTGGCCTTGCTGATTTTATAAGTTTGCATGTCGACGGAAGAAAGTCGAATACCAATATCATAGGTGCGCAGGAATTTTCATGGATGAAAGATCATGTGATCTTTTTGAACTTATCCAGAGGACATGTAGTGGATATTCCGGCTTTAGTGCAAGCCATAAAATCTGGAAAGGTTTGGGGTACTGCGATCGATGTATTTCCTTATGAACCTAAAACAAATGATGAGGCGTTTGTGAATGAATTGAGAGGTTTGCCTAATGTGATTTTGACGCCACATATTGGAGGTAGTACGGAGGAGGCGCAGGCCAATATTGGGGAATTTGTGCCGACTAAATTGCTTCAATTTATCAATAATGGAAGTACCTATGGCTCGGTTAATTTCCCAGAATTGCAATTGCCACCTCTAGAGGATGCGCATCGTTTGTTGCACATTCACCATAATGTACCTGGTATTTTAGCTCAAATCAATAATGTGTTTGCAAAATACAAGGTCAATATCATTGGTCAATATTTGAAAACAACGGAGAAAACAGGGTATGTCATTACGGATGTGGCCAAAGAATATTCAGAGGAGATAGTCAATGAGTTAAAATTGATCCAGGATACGATTAAATTTAGAATGTTATATTAGCGATGAGTCAACACAATTCCATCTTTTTTACTCCGGGTCCCGCCGCATTATTTCCTACGGTGGAGGATCATTACCGAGAGGCTTTTCGGCAAAATTTGGGATCGATTTCACATCGTTCAAGTACTTTTCGAAAGATTTATCAGCATACGGTTGAGCAATTAAGGGAGCTTTTAAATATACCTACGAGCCATGCGATTTTATTTACGGGTTCCGCCACGGAGATTTGGGAGCGGGTGTTGATGAATACGGTGGAGCATGAGAGTTTTCATTTGGTGAATGGCTCATTTTCAAAAAAGTTTTTCGAGTTTTCTAAGGAACTGCATAAGTTTGCGAATGCTTTTCAAAAACCTTTTGGTGAGGGTTTTGATGCGAGTGAAATTACAGTTCCTGAATATGCCGAATTAATTTGTTGCACGGCGAATGAGACGAGTTCTGGCGTTCAAATGCGTGCGAGTGAAATTCATAAGTTGAAGAAAGCAAACAAAAATAAGTTTGTTATCGTGGATATGGTTTCGTCGGCGCCCTATACAAATTTGGATTATAGCTTGGTTGACTCAGCTATGTTTTCGGTCCAAAAGGCTTTTGGAATGCCGGCAGGTTTGGGGGTTTGGATCGCTAATGAAGCGATGCTGACTAAGTCAGAACAAATTAAAAAGAATGAAGGGATTGTTGGCACCTATCATTCATTGCCTAGTTTGTGGGAAAATTATCTAAGTTATGAAACTCCGGAAACACCGAATGTGATGGCCATTTATGTCTTAGGAAAAGTAGCCGAGGATCTAAATAAAATAGGGATTGAAAATATACGAAAGGATACAGATAAGAAGGCTAGCATGTTATATGATTTTGCAAAAAAATCGGATCAATTTGATATTTTTGTTGAAAATGAATCGCATCGTTCTGCCACGGTAGTGGTATTAAATTGCAAAGATTTAGCGGGTGAATTGATCGATCGATTAAAGAACCAAACGGGGATGGTGGTAGGTGCGGGGTATGGAAAAATGAAAGAAACCCAAATCCGTATTGCTAATTTCCCTGCGGTTGACGTGAATCAAGTACAAACCTTGATTGACAATTTGAAGAAATAAATTTTAAATTAAACCTATATGAAAACGACACAACCCATTCGTTGGGGTATTCTAGCTTGTGGAGGCATTGCTCGCAAATTTGCGGACGATTTGGCCTATGTGACGGATGGTTATTTAGCGGCAGTCGCTTCGCGTGATATTTCAAGGGCACAGGAATTTGCTTCCCATTATTCAAAAGATGTTAAGACTTTTGGATCCTATGAGTCTATGTTGGCCAGTGGGGAAATCGATGTGGTTTACATTGCTTCGCCGCATGGTTTACATTATGAGCATACGATGTTATGTTTGGACGCTGGTTTGCCTGTTTTGTGTGAAAAAGCATTCGCGATTAATTCAGGCCAGGTATCGAAAATGATAGCCAAGGCCCGGGAGAAAAACATCTTTTTAATGGAAGCTTTATGGACCCGTTTTCATCCATCTGTGGCTAAAGTTCAAGAGATTTTAGCTTCTGGAGTTATTGGAGATGTACTGCATTTGGAGGCTGATTTTGGAATTAAATTGCCTTATGTGGAGGAGGCTCGTTGGTTTAATCCCTATTTGACCGGTGGATCTTTAATGGATATTGGAATTTATCCTTTATTTATTTCGAAATTGATTTTGGGCCAACCGCTTGAACTGAAGGCTACGGGAGTGATGGCAGGCACGGGTGTGGATATGAATTGCTCGATTGTAACTAAATATAAGTCGGGCGCAACGGCGACTCTTTTCTCAACCTTTGCGGCTCAGACAGATACGACTTGTACCATTTTTGGAACCTTAGGTAAGATCTTTATGCATGGACGATTCCATGAGACAAAGGGAATTACTTTGTCGGTGTATGAGGGTGAATCCCAACTAGATACGGTGTTTGAGCCTGAGCGATTGGGCTGGGGATACAGTTATGAAGCAGATGCCGTTCAAAATGATTTACGAGCGGGTAGAACGGAAAATGGTTTAATGACGCACCAATTTAGCCAAGAGTTGATGGGCTTACTGGATCAAATTCGGGCTGAGATTGGATTGAAATACCCGAATGAATAAGTTCATGAAAAAAATAATTTTTCTTTTATGCCTGATAAGTAGTCCATTATGGGCTCAGCATGCCTTTGAAAATGAGATAAGGAGTTACGAA
>CANKVC010000064.1 GCA_947486835.1 Cytophagaceae bacterium
TCATTTAAAGCTTTGATCTTAGCTTCAAAATCTCCTTTAAGTGAATTTCGATAGGCTTCTAATCCATCCATCGTTTCCTGAATATCTGTGGGGATGACCTCTTCCAAAAACGCCCTGATGCGCTTTGCCAAAGTAGGTGATTTGCCGTTGGTCGATATTGCAATTTTCAAATCCCCTTTTTGAACAATCGATCCAAGGTAAAAATCACAAAGATGTGGCGTATCAGCTACATTACAAAGGAGATGACGTTCTGCTGCTATTGCTTTGATTTTTTGATGCAATGGAACATTGTCTGTCGCACAAACAACTAAGTCCCGGCCATCCAAATCACCCTCCAAGAATTCACGAATTTCATAACTGACCAAAGGAAACTTCTCGATATATTCCAAGGTATCTTCTCTAAAAAATGTGGCCACCATCGTAACACGAGCTTCAGGGGAATTTCGTAAAATGGCAGAAACTTTTTCTAGGGCTACATTTCCCCCGCCTACGACCAGCGTATTCAATTGGTCTAATTTCAAAAAAATAGGAAATAAGGTGTTTGCCATTGTTTATTTTTTGCCGGCCAACTGCCCACATGCGGCATCAATATCTTTACCACGTGAACGACGCACATTAACAATCATTTTTTTACTTTCCAAAAAGGCCACAAATTTAGCCAGTGCATCTGCCTCCGCATTCACAAAATCTGCCTGGGCGATCGGGTTGTATTCAATAATATTAATCTTACAAGGCAATTTTCGCGCAAACTCATAGAGCTCACGTGCGTCATCCACCGTGTCATTAAATTTATTAAACATAATGTATTCTAACGTTATTTCATTTTCTGTTTTGTCATAAAAATATCGCAAAGCCTCTGACAATGCCTCCAAGGTATTGGACTCATTGATGGGCATAATCTGATTTCTTTTGGTATCATTGGCCGCATGAAGCGATAAAGCAAGGTTGAACTTTACTTGGTCATCACCCAATTTCTTAATCATTTTAGCAATTCCGGCGGTTGACACCGTGATGCGCCTAGAAGCCATGCCTAATCCATCGGGAGAAGTAATCATTTCAACAGACTTCAACACATTGGAATAGTTCAAAAGGGGCTCTCCCATGCCCATATAGACGATATTTGTTAATGGAATGCCGTATTTTTCTTGAGCTTGGTCTCGAATCAATACGACCTGATCATATATTTCAAAGGCCTCCAAATTCCTTTTTCGGTCCATGTAACCCGTAGCACAAAAACTGCACGTAAGAGAACATCCCACTTGAGATGATACACATGCGGTCATTCTTTCACGAGTAGGAATTAAAACTCCTTCGATCAGATTGCCATCATGTAATGCAAAACTCGATTTTATGGTTCGGTCAGCACTGATTTGGAATTCAGCCGTTTCCACACAATGTAGGGAATAGTTGTCGGCCAACCAGCTCCTCGTTTCTTTCGGAATGTTAACCATTTGATCAAAAGAACGAACCGATTTTTTCCAAATCCATTCATAGACTTGTTTGGCCCGAAAACCTGGCTCTTTGCGCAGCAGCATTTCCTGCTTCAACTCCTCTAAAGTTAAATTTCTAATCGCTTTCAACGTAGGCAATAATTCCTTTCCCACCATTATTTTTTCAACAATTCACCCACTTTACTAGAAATGGCTCTTCCTTCTGCCAATCCAGCTAATTCCTTTGAAGCAACACCCATTACTTTCCCCATATCTCCTGGACTAGTAGCTCCCAATTGAGCGATAATGGCAGAGATACGTTCCGTCAACTCGGAATCAGATAATTGTTTGGGTAAAAACTCCTCAATTATAGTTAGTTCAACTTGCTCTTTTTCAGCTAAATCAGGGCGATTTTGTGCAATATAAACTTCTAATGAGTCTTTGCGCTGTTTAGCAGCTTTCATTAAAATTTTCATTTCCGCATCCGTAGATATCTCCCCTGTATTTGAGCCTGAAGTCTCCTCCAATAAAATCATCGATTTTATAGCCCTCAAAGCACGCAAACGATCCGCATCTTTAGCGCGCATGGCATCTTTTATGCCGTTTTCAATAGTTAATTTTAATGCCATAAGATTTTAATTTTGAAAATGGGCCTTTACGCCGTCTAAAAATTCTCTATTGTTGCTTAATCTTGGAACCTTATGTTGGCCACCTAATTTTCCTCTAGCTCTCATCCAAGCATAAAATGTTCCTTTAGGGGCAACGAGTACCTGTGGGAGTTCTAAAACTAAATCATACGAACGCTTAGCGTCATAATCTGAGTTTACTTCACGAAGCGTTCGGTCCAAAATTTCCACAAAGATACGTAAATCTTTTGGGGCTTTTGAGAACTCTACGACCCATTCATGACTGCCCTTTTTACCTCCTTCCATATAAGCAGGTGCCGCCGTATAATCCGTTATTTCCGAATTTGTCTGAATGCATGCAACGGAGATTGCTTTTTCGGCATTTTCTATGATCAACTCTTCGCCAAATGCATTGATAAAATGCTTGGTTCGTCCAGAAATTTTAATCCGATAAGGTAAAATAGAAGTGAATTTAACGGTATCGCCAATTTTATATCTCCAAAGTCCTGAATTCGTTGTAATCAACACTGCATAATTTACCCCGAGAACGACTTGGTCCAGTGAAACTACCCGATCTACTTCTTCCCCATGCGGCCCGATGGGAATAAATTCATAAAAAATGCCATAGTCAAGCATCAGCAGCATTTCATCTGGCAAACTCAAATCGTCTTGAATAGCAAAAAATCCTTCTGATGCATTGTAAATTTCTAAAAATCGAACCTCCGAGCTTGGGAAAACTAAATTCTGAAACATCTCTCGGTATGGCCCAAAAGCCACCGCACCATGTACCAAAAATTCAAAATTGGGCCACACTTCTAAGATTGATTTTTTACCCGTTATCTCCAATATTTTTTCAATAAGCACCAAAGTCCAAGTGGGTACTCCCAAAATACTGGTCACATTTTCCTTAGACGTTTCAATCGCCATTTTTTCAATTTTTTGATCCCAATCATCCATTAGCGCCACATCAAGCGACGGGGTACGAATAATTTGGGCCCAAATAGGTAAATTTTTCATCACTACCGCTGAAACGTCACCTAAAAGAAGACTTGAATTCAATGGATTGTTTGACAAACTTCCGCCAATGGACAAGCCTTTCCCCTCAAAAATTCTAGTCTCAGGTTTGTTGTTGATCAACAACGTAATCATATCTTTCCCGCCCATCATGTGGCAGTTTTCCAATGATTCCTTTGACACTGGGATAAATTTACTACGCGCATTTGTCGTTCCGGAAGATTTCGAAAACCATGATATGGGACTTACCCAAAGTACATTTTGCTCTCCATGCATCATTCGATCAATGTAGGGAAAGATCTCTTCGTAAGTTGATATAGGGACTTTTGCCTTATATTGTTCGTAATTTCCTGTTTCCGAATACCCATATTTCTTCCCCCACTCCGTATTTCGACCCGAAAATATCAGTTCATCCAGACTCGAATGTTGGAGCGCTAGTGGATTTTTAAAATGTTCCTCTATTCGAGGCATTCTCCTTTTCATTAACCACAATAAAGTCTCATTAAATAAGGACATTTCAGAGATTTTTTAGCGTGCGGCTGGGGTAATCAGTTATGATCTCATCTACGCCTAATTGTATCATCGCCTTCACATCCATAGGTTCATTAACAGTCCAAGGAATTACTTTCATCCCTTTTAAATGGCAGTCGTTTACGATATCCTTCGTCAATGAAGTGAAGTTGGGGCTATAAATTGCAGGTGTAAAACCTAAATCTGAACATGTACTTTCAGGCCCTTTCCTTGTCACTAAGGCCGATAAGTCGACTCGGGAGAAATGGCCCGACTGGATCGATTTATTCCAGTATTTTAATACATTAAAATCAAAACTTTGTAAAATGATGAATTCTGGATGGACATATCTGGCCATAACGGCCCATACTTTTTCCGAAAACTCGTCCACGGTAGGCGGTTGGGACACCCCATATTCCTTCGGATCTGATTTGATTTCTATGTTGTAATATATTTTTTTACCCGTTTTTTTTCGAAAACCTTCGGCCAATTGAAATACCTCCTCAAGCAAGGGTTTATACGCAAATACTTTTTTTTGCTCGGGAAATAGTGGATTTCCACGTGAGCCTACATCAAATTTCCTAACCTCATTATAACTCATTTTATATACATTAAGCCCCTTTTCTTCCGATTTCAAAACGGGAGTTCCATCTGGTTTTATGGCATATAATGAATTCATATAGGGCTCGTGCGACACAAGCACTTGGCCATCCGCAGATATACAAACATCCATTTCGAGAACCGTAACTCCCGCGTCCAAAGCATGTTGAAAAGCAGGCAATGTGTTTTCAGGAAACTCGCCCCGACATCCCCTATGACCTTGAATAGTTGGCTTTTGTGCCATTAGCGTAATTTGACAAAGTAAAACTAAAATACTGACGATTAACTTCATCGATGAGAACTTTCATTTAATTTTTTCCGATCCTTCATGATTTCGTTGACCCGCTCATATAATTCGATAAAATCTTTTGGCTCTCTCACATACGAATTAAAACTTTTCACAAAGGAAGCGGAGTCTATGGCATGCTTTTTAAATGTCGCCTTTTCCAATTGGTTGTACAGTAATAAATTGGTATCTGCACTAATGATCTCCATTCTACTAATATTAACTTCATCTAAGTGAATATCGACCAAAATTTGAGCCATTTTTTCTTGATCCAAGCGATTTCGATTCCGATCATTTTGACAAGAAAGAACAAGGAATGCAAAGACAACAAAAAGGTATTTCATGAGCCAAATTTACGTACAAATTAGAAAGCTTTTATGGGATTTCGCATAGATTGCTCAAAAAATAGGTAATTTAGCAAGCATATACCTAATAAATCACTCATTTAGAAATGGATATCCGTGCATTTCTTTCCCATATTGTACAGCTGGACATTCGCATCAGAAAAGCGATTAATACACAAATGCATGGAAATTTCTCCTCTGTATTCAAGGGATCTGGCTTAGAATTTAGTGATTTAAGGCAATATCAATATGGTGATGATGTTCGACACATCGATTGGAATTCAACGGCAAAGGGGCACGGTACATTTATCAAACTATTTAAAGAAGAAAAAGAGCAAACCGTTTTTTTCTTATTGGATGTCAGCGCATCTCAAAACATTAGAAATGGAGAGGATTCAAAACTGAAAACACTTAAAGAAGTAGCTGGAGTCCTGACATTTTCTGCGATGCAAGAAGCTGGAAATATAGGCCTGTGTTGTTATTCAGACAAAAATGAAAAATTTATAGCTCCTGGCGCAGGTAAAAAACACGGCTATCAAGTCATCAATGAATTGTTCAAATTAATTCCAGAAAACACCGGAACAGACTTAAAACAAGCGTTGAAATTCACACTTCAAGTCTTAAAAAGAAAAAGCCTCATCTTTGTTTTATCTGATTTTATCGACGCTGAATACCACGACTTATTGCGTGCG
This sequence comes from Cytophagaceae bacterium, assembly GCA_947486835.1. Lineage (GTDB taxonomy): Bacteria > Bacteroidota > Bacteroidia > Cytophagales > Spirosomataceae > Aquirufa. The sequence continues at coordinate 5,503 of CANKVC010000064.1, forward strand.
ATGTCAAAAAAGCACGATTTAGTCATCATTCAAATTAACTCTGATGTAGAATTAAAGTTGCCCGCCATGGGAATCATCCCTATTTATGATCCAGAGAAAAGAAAAACAACGTGGGTGAATACGTCAACTAAATCCTTTAAATCTTTATTGGCCCATGAAATTCATACGAATGCTCAAGACCTAAGCGACCTATGCAAGCAATGGCAAGCTAATTATATTCAAATAAAAGCAGGGGGTGATTTTGTGCCTAGTCTGATTAAACTTTTCAGAATTAGAAAATAATGCAAGAGAAACCCATTCAAATTTATGGTTCATTTATTGAGGATTCAGCCAAAATTGGCCAACCGGTTCACTATGTTCTAAAAGTACTTCATTCAAAAAATCAAGAACTTTTTTTCCCAGGAAATAACAAAAAATTTGGGCATTTTGAACCGATAAAAAAAGAATATTTCTCCACTCAAACATCCGAAAAAGGGAGTTTAGACTCGGCCATCTATACATTTAAGTTTTTTGATATCGCTGATTTCCAAACCCTTAGTTTGCCCATTTACGTAATCAATGCATCAGATTGCACAAAAATTTATCCAAAAGCCGACACCATATTTCTGAAGAGATTACTGCCTCATCCCGAATTGATCAATGTAGATACGATGATCAACAATGTAGAAATTCCGCTAATAAAGCCGAAAACAAATATTAAAAATGTGTTTATTGGCGGGATAGAAATTCTTTTAATTTCTGGAATCATCTATTGGGTGTTTGGGGCTAATATTAGCAGAGCCTATCGATATTATAAATTATGGCGAAAAAACATTGAATTTAGGCGGGCTTTCCAGAGGCAATCAAGATCGATCAGTCAAGATCCCAAAGGGATCCAAAGACTAGAAAATGCAACTTTAGTGTGGAAAATATATATTGAGAAATTAACGAAAACGCCTTTTTCAACATTCACGACTACCGAGATGGTTGATAATTTAAAGGATAAGCGACTTGCAAAAGCATTAAAAGCCATTGATTCAGCTATTTATGGCGGCAACTTTTCAGAAAAGACCATGGAGTCTGTGAATATCATGGTAGAAATTGCCAATGCCGCCTACCAAACGGAGCGAAGAAAAATCAAACTTGAGCGTAAGAAAAAATGAAATTTGACCTCAATTATTCTTGGTTAAAACTGAAAACGATCTTCACGTATGATTGGGAAAACCCCTTTTTTCTATATTTGATCCCCTTGCCATTGGTCATTATCCTCATTTCCTCCTTGATAAATAGGAGAAAAAAATCAAGGATATCTTTATCTTTTTCAGCCCCAATGGAACAAAACAAATGGGTCCGACTCATTAGTTTCATTCCAAAAACCATCGAATCCCTTTGCCTATTATGCATTATTCTCGCCATTGCAAGCCCATTTAAAAAAATTATCCAAACAGAAATCAAGCACGGAGGAGTCGATATGGTCATGGCACTCGATTTGTCAAGTTCCATGCTGACCCAAGATGTTTCTCCATCGCGCCTTGAAGTCGCCAAAAAACTGGCCATTTTATTCGCCAAAAATAGAAATCAAGATCAAATATCGCTAGTCGCATTCGCTGGATCACCTTATTTGGCTAGTCCGTTAACGAGTGACCTGACCTACATAACCAAAGCTATTTCCTTATTAGAATCAAGGCAAATAAAAGAGGAGGGCACGGCATTAGGGGATGCATTAGGCATGTCCATTAACCAAATTAGAGAAGAAAAAAATCCCAAAAAAGTCGCTATCGTCATCAGCGATGGGAATAATACAGCAGGTAATTTAGACCCTATTACGGCGGCTAGTTTAGCAAAATCCTTTGGAATCAAAGTATATACCATCGCCGTGGGAAGCAATAAGCCATCGCTGGATCCTGTAGATGAGTCTACTTTACGTTTAATGGCCGAAAAATCCAATGGTCAATTTTACAGAGCGACTGATTCAAAAACACTAAGCGCCATCTTTAAAGAAATTGATTTTTTAGAAAAATCTCGCAGCTTAAAAGTCAGCACTGAAATTCATGAGGACGCAAAACCCATTTTCATCAAACTGGCTTTCCTATTTTTTTGCATCAGCATTTTGCTCAAATTAACTCCTATTTCAAATATTTTAGAAGACTAATATGGTTCTATTTCCAAACGCTAAAATAAATTTGGGTTTATTCATTACGAAAAAAAGAGTGGATGGTTTTCATGAGTTAGAAACGTGTTTTTTCCATATCCCATGGTCTGACATTTTAGAAATTACCCCTGCTACAGTTTTTAAATTTAGCTCAAGCGGCTTACCAATTTCAGGCGAAATACAAGATAATTTGTGCTATAAAGCCTTCATGGCGCTATCTGAGGACTTTAAAATCCCAAATGTTCATATACACCTGCATAAAATCATCCCGATGGGCGCTGGATTAGGGGGCGGTTCTTCAGATGCCGCGTTTACCTTAATGGGCCTAAGGGATTTGTTTGAGTTGCCATTAACAAATCAGGAACTGATTCCTTATGCGCAAAAATTAGGTAGTGATTGTGCTTTTTTTCTTTTTAAACAGGCACAATTTGGGACAGGAAAAGGAGATAATTTGGCTCCCATTCAAACGAATCTTAGTGGTTTATACGCGATCATTTTATACCCTAATTTTGGTATATCAACCCAAAAAGCTTACGCTGGAATTCAGCCCAATCCCGCTCCAGGGTTCCTTCCAGATTTATTAAAGTCACCTATGGCCACTTGGAAAAACACGGTAAAAAATGATTTTGAAAATACGTTATTTGTCGAATATCCTTTGCTCGCTGAAATCAAGCAAGACATGTACGATTTAGGGGCAGTTTATGCTGCTATGAGTGGATCAGGATCGACCATTTTTGGCCTATTTAAAAACGAAGTCAGCCCAAAAGATGCATGGGCCAACTTCATTAAATGGGAAGGATTTATCCCTTAATCTTTCGCAAAAATAGCTTCTAAGGCAGATGCGCCACTAATGACTAATTTACCTTCGGGCAAATTAACGAGCGGCTTAATACCCACCAGATCTTTAGTTGAACTTAAGATTTCCACCGGAATTTGTTTCATGGTTCCAGCTGAACTTTCTATGTAAATAAATCCAGCCTTGCCTACACGGGCTAATGCAGCCTGCGGAACAGCAGACATAAATTTAGACCCCACTGTGATTTTTGCACTCACAAATTGGCCCACTGTAAATAACTTTTCATCGGCTATTTTCTCGAAATGACCATGAACTGAAGTAGTTCTTGTCTCCAAATTAACTTGCTGGCCAATCAAAAATATTTTTGCTTTTACGCGTAAGCCTTCAGCCTCCACCAGAATAGTTTGGCCTAATTTCAACTTCGATAAATCTTTTTCAAATACTTTTACTTCCACATGCTTATCCAGCGTCCCTACTATTTTTACCAAGATATCCGCGGGGGTTACATATTTGCCAATCGCCAAATATTGTTCCTCAATGTAGCCATCGATGGGTGATTTGACGGCTAATACCGCATTCATATTACCCTTTGCTAAGGCTTTCAAATCACATCCTATCATCTCAAGTTTCAAACCTAAAGCCTTGACCTGAGTCTGCAAATTAACCTGATCCGCCTCCGCTATTTGGAATTTTTTCTTAGAACCTACCTCCTCATTACTTAAAACTTGTTGGCGTGATTTCTCTACATTTGACAAGCCTAGCGCACTCAAAGCCTGCAGGTATTCTTGCTGCATTTGAATGTAGTCTAAACTATTAATGGTTGCTAATACTTGGCCCTTTGTCACCTTTTTACCAGGTAAAAGCTCAAATGTCGACTTTACATATCCGGCAATTGGTAATGAAACAGAGGCGATAGAAACTGGGGGGACGTCAATTAACCCCGCACATTTAACTTCTTCCCCCATTTCATGTTGGACAATTTCTCCTAGATTAATTCCTGCATTTTGTTTTTGCTCAGTGGTCAATTTTATCTCCTGTGCAGCTGTTACAGCAGGTTGATCAGTTGATTCCATTTTCTTTGAATCGCAAGAAGCTAATATGATGAGCCCCAATACCATTATTTTTATATGCTTATTCATTGCCTAAAATTGTTTCGATTTGAATGACTGTTTGGTTGTAAGCCAAAATCTCTTGTAAATATTGTTCTCTTATTTGCCATGCTTGTTGGGCATTTTGCAACATTTCTACGTACTCAATTTCACCTGCTTTATAACTTTTAAGTGCCGCAGATTCCAGCCAATTTGCCTGAGGCAAAGCTGTATCTTGAAAATAAGTAAGGGAATTCGAGTACTTATTTAATTGGGCCATATAGGACGTATACTCGCTAGCTAATTGATCTAAGTTTTGATCTTTCTGACTTTCAAATACCTGAACTTGTTTCTCTGAAGCCGCAACTCTCGCCTTTTGCCCTTTGGTAAAAATGGGAATCCCGACACCCGCTTGCACATAATTTTGACCGCCAAAATTTTCAATACTTTGAGACACTAGGCCAAATCGTAAATCGGGTTTTAGTTTTTGACGTTCCACTTGTACCTGTAATTTGCTTGCGTCAATTTGCTGGTCGATCAATTGGACTTGAGGATTATTTGAAATCTCTTTGGTCAAAAACTTCGCCTCCCGATTTAGCTTTTCAACAGCACTGATTTCAAATTCCTGAGGATAATTAGTCCAATACGCCAAATTTTGAAGGCTGATTTTCATGTCAGATTCCAATGCGATTCGCTTCTGCTGAAACTCGCGCAACCGTGATTCCGCAGCGACCAATTCCAATCGGTTCGTTTCCCCCTCTTTAAATTTTAAGGCCGCCGCTTTTTTCATTTGCGCATAAATACTATCCTGCTTTTGAAGAAACTCATGGTTTTTTTGTTGGACCATCAACAAATAATAATACCATTTTACGGACGATGCAACTAAGTTTTGGGTGATTTTGAGTCTTTTTTCAGCCACCATTTTTTGAGAACTGAGCGCTCTCACCTGAGCTTTCAATAAACTAGGCCATGGAATATTTTGATTCGCTATGATGGTATAATCTTGACTAAAATACGTCTGTGTTTTCCCATATTGAAAGTCTACAGATCCCTTCGGAAGTTCTCGGCCAGTGCCGATAAAAGCCTCCGCGGCTTGAACCTCCAAGTTTCCAGTGGCAATTAATTTATTGCTTTTTAAGGCATGATCAAGGCAGTTTTGAAGGCTCAATTTTGTAGGATTTTGAGCCGCCAGACTAAAACTAAAGCAAAGCAATAATGCAATGAACCCTATCGATTTTTCTTTCAATTTTCTTTCTTTTCTAGTCATAACGATCGAATAAACTACTGGAATGACCACCAACGTTAAGAAGGTAGCTGTAATTAAACCTCCAATGACCACAGTAGCTAGTGGCCTTTGAACTTCAGCACCTGGCGACTGACTGAGGGCCATCGGCAGAAAGCCTAAAGAGGCAACGGAAGCCGTCATAATTACCGGTCGGAAACGTAATTCTAGGCCTTTGGCCAAGCGCTCTTTGACACTTAAGCCTTCATTAGCGAGAGTCTTAAAGAAAGATAATAATACGATTCCATTTAGCACGGCCACCCCAAAGAGTGCAATAAATCCGATACCGGCCGAAACAGAAAAGGGCATATCACGTATCCAAAGTGCCCAAATTCCTCCAATGGCAGAAAGTGGAATGGCCAAATAAATAATGGATGCTTCCACAAAGGATTGAAATGTAAAAAAGAGTAAGATAAAAATAAGGGCCAATGCGATAGGAACCACTAAAGAAAGTCGGGATTTCGCAGCGACTAAATTTTCGAAAGTACCCCCATAGGTTACATAGTAACCGGCTGGCAAAACCACCTTATTTTTCATCACCGCCTGAATATCGGCAACAACACTCTCTACATCTCGATTTCGAACATTGATCCCGATGGTAATTCGGCGGTGTGTATTATCACGGGCAATTTCAACCGGAGCATTTTCATAATCTACCTCGGCCACTTCTTGCAAAGGAATATGGGATCCATTAGGTAGATCTAAATAAAGCTCCCGTAAATTTTGTATGTCGGTCCGATGGGCAGAATCCATTCTGACCACCAGTACAA
>CANKVC010000065.1 GCA_947486835.1 Cytophagaceae bacterium
TTTTGGAGAGCCAACTAAATGATTCGATTGCTTCCAGAATTTCACTTCTGCATCTGTGCGATCATACCAGCCATTTCCCACAATTCCATGATCCGTTGGATATTTCCCAGTGACATAACAGCTTTGGGCTGTGGTGGTTACTGCAGGCAAAACCGGCTTAATTTTACTTAAGTGGTTTTTCTCAATATAGGATTTTAAATAGGGGGTATGTTCTGAAATAATGCTTTCAGAAAGCCCTACGATATCTATGACAACTGTTTTTTGCATCATCAATCATTTAAAATGGCTTTAACCCAACTAATTTCTCGAGCAATGGACTCATGAATAGGTGCTTGAAACTCATTAGGTAAAACGGCCCAAGTATAGGTTTCTATTTCTAAATGACGCGTAAATGGCTTTGCTTTTTGAACTTCCAAAGTCTCAATGATTTCTTTTTGAGTAGAGCCCAATAAGCCATAATTCGCTAGGAAAAGCGGTACATGAAAGTGGATTCTCCATTCGACAAAATAGTCTGCTGAATAATCCTGGATCGCTTCATCCAAGTCTTTATATTGAAGGTATTCGCCATTTGCCAACAAAGCTTTTACTTGGTGCAAGTAAACAGGCTCATGGTATTTTCTAAGTGCTTCTATTTTTTCTTGAGGATTAGTTCTTAAGTCCACGCGCAAAGCGGAACTGATTTGAATCTTACCTACGGCAATTCCTTTTTGATTTAATTCCTCAATACATGATGCAGGGCTATCATAACTTACTCCAAAATGACATATATCAAAGCATAACTGAATATGTCTTTTTATTAAATCCTCAGAGTCATTAATCCCTTTATTTTGTAGGTATTCAGTGCCTAAAGGAATTAATGTATTTTCGTACCATTCGACAAATTCTTTGTGATTTTCAAGAATTCCGTCCGGTTCCGGTTCAATATCAATGTGGATCCATTTCCCAGTTTGCTGCTCTATTTTCGCTAATTCAACCACTAGGTCGATTAAATGAAGCGTGGCTTTGTGGGTAGCATTCAATAATTCTTCCGAATTTTTCCACCAATATTTATAGGATAATGGGGAAGTTGAAATACCTCCTTCATGTAAATTTTCAGGTAGAAGTTTGGCCAATAAATGAGCCAGTCTTAGCGTATAATCATATCGGTCTTTCGTAGTCCAATCAGGGGTATGCACATCGTCTTTGACAATTGTATTATGAAAGCCTCCGTACGGAAATCCATTTAACGTAAAGACATATAGATTCTCCTTTTTCAGCCAATCTTTTAAATTTTCGAATTCTGTAGGATTTTGCAAATCAATACTGGCTTGATTAGCAAATCGCAATCCCAAACCCATTTTTTCATTGGGGGCTATTTCTGCCTTGACTAGCGGGACATTTTTTTGTAATTCAGCAAAATGCTCGTGCCAAATTTCTCCTGGATGAATATTGCTGCAATAGCTAAAATGACCGTGTTTAGTTTCCATCGCTTATGCAAGATTGGCTAAGTAATCAACCGATTTTTTGACAATTTCAAAATCAATTTCATGGACTTCTATTCCTTTCCCTAAGGCCAAAAGAAGCGTAATGGTTAATTGGCCACCAAGATGTTCTTGGAATTCCTGTAAACCTTTATAAAGATTTATTTTATCATTTTCAGCTAACGCGGGATGATAAATATCAAAGCCAAGCTTTTTAATTAATCCAATAATTCGATCTAAATCTTCTTTTGAGATATTCCCAATTAAATGAGAATAGACACAATCTAATGCGATGCCTATGGCAACAGCTTCGCCATGGCGGATGCTAAACGAACTTAAATATTCTAATTTATGTGCAGCCCAATGCCCAAAGTCTAAGGGCCGAGCGGAACCTAATTCAAATGGATCACCGGAAGATATGTGCTTCATGTGTAAATCGGCGCAACGGTAAATTTGCTCCATCATGACAGACTCATTCCTAGAGTTCATGTCCTCTGCATGCTCTTCAAGCCACGTGAAAAATGATACATCTTTAATTAAGGCTACTTTAATCGCTTCAGCAATTCCTGATCTCCAATCACGGTCTATTAGTGTAGTTAAAAAATTGACATCATTAAAAACAGCTACAGCAGGAGCAAATGTCCCAAGAAAGTTTTTTTTGCCTAAATAATTAACTCCATTTTTTACTCCTACCCCAGAATCATTTTGGGACAATACGGTCGTAGGGATGCGAATTAATTTAACTCCACGATGAGAAATAGCGGCAGCATAACCCGACATATCTAAAAAGGCACCTCCACCGATGGCGGCAACAAAAGAGTGTCGATCTATTCGATGCTCGTCAATAGCTCGGACAACTTCTTCGTAAAATCTAGGGTCGTTTTTGCAATTTTCACCTCCTGGTAAAACTAAAATCTCAGGGGATAATTTAGCTACTGAATGAAAATCAAAATAATTTATGAGGGTATTTGTTAGATTGGGATGTGCATCGGCTACCCCTTTGTCAACAACAAATAAGATTCTTTTTTGAAATTCTGGGTTTCCAAAATGGCGAATAAAATCTGCAAACATCGTATTTGCAGTATCAAACAAGTTCTTCGTGAAAAAAACTTCATATTGAAAAGGAACTTGAAATATTTGTTTTAAAGATTGCATGAACTCAAATTTACGTAACTGCAAACTTTTTACCTAATAGAATGGATACGGGTAAAAGCAGGACAACAAATATAGCCATTTCCCATTGTCCACTCAAACTTACCCAAGCTGCATTCATTAAAATTAAAGTTAAAACTCCAGTTTTCACTGTTTTGCCAATATTTGGGCCTATTGGATTCTTGATGGCCACATATAATTTATTGAAAATTAAATAAAAGTGTGTGGCAATAAAAGGCAATGCTAGGTATAAATAGCCGAATTTATTGGCGAAATAAATTTGGCATACATGGACCAATAAAAAAAGAAATAGGGCAAATAAAAGGGTTTTAGGAGTTCCGCCATGTACTTCGCCCCTGGAAACTAAGGTAATTGCCGCGATATAAATTAACGGGATAAGGATTAAGTAGCCATAGGTAAAAACACCTATTTCATAAACACTCATTCCTAAAAGCAAATTAAATGCGCGACATAAACCCATATTGATTGGCCCGAAAATGGGCATGTGCTTTCCTTTCCAATCGTAAAATAAAGCGCAGATACAAATGATAATGGAAATAAAACCACTTAAGCTACTATGCCAAAATGCACAAAATACCCCGATGGATAACAGTGAAATTCCACCCAATATGGCCTCGGATTTCAAGATTCGTCCACTGGGCAAAGCGCGTTCCGGCCTTTCTATTTTATCTAATTCATGGTCAAATACATCATTGAAAACAACGCCACCTGCATACAAGCACATGGTGGATATGCCTAAAAATAGAACTGAATTTAGGTCTATAAAATTGAATAAAAATCCGACGATCGACATGCCCGCTAAAACATCTGTTAAAGACGTAATGACATTTGCAGGACGCATTAGTTCAATGAAGGCTCTGATTTTTGCTTTCATCAACGAATAATCATGGAGTTTTTATTTATTCTAGGTGCTTGACCTCCTCTGAGCACGGTGTTTCCATTGAATTTTTGTGATTGATCAATTTCCAGTCCATGAATAAAATCACTTTCATTGATTTGTCCACTTTGGGCAAAAGCATCCAAGGCATTTTGATAGGTTACTTGGCGTATGGTCTCTATATCTATCCCTTTAATTTTCATTAAAGCGGCTGTTTTTGGAATAGCTAATGGATCTGAAATTCCCCAGTCAGCAGCAGAATTGACCATAATTCGAGTAGGGCCGTATTCTTTGACAATTTCGACCATACGTTCATTTCCCATTTTGGTGAAAGGATAAATGGTAAATGCGGCGTAAAATCCTTGATCTAATACAGACTTTACGGTTTCTTCATTATTATGGTCAATAATCACCATTTTAGGGTCTATTCCATGCTCAAGTGCTATAGCCATACTCCTTTCCGTTCCTTTTTTCTTATCACGGTGGGGTGTATGTACTTGAACTGGTAGGTTCATTTCCTTCGCCATTTCTAATTGGGCTCGGTAATATTTCTCTTCAGCAGCTGTTTGATCATCAAAACCGATTTCACCCACGCCTACTACTCCTTCCTTTTGGAGAAATAGGGGAAGGATTTCCATCACTTGTTCGGCAAGCGCTTCATTATTGGCTTCTCTAGAATTCAATCCAATCGTACAATAATGTTTAATGCCAAATTGGGAAGATCGAAATCTCTCCCAACCCACAAGACTCGAAAAATAATCTTTGAAAGAGGCTAATCCAGTTCTCGGTTGGCCTAACCAAAAAGCCGGTTCAATCAGCGCAACCATTCCTGCATCAGCTAAAGCTTGATAATCATCGGTGGTCCTCGAGCTCATGTGCATGTGAGGGTCAAAAAATTTCATCCCCTGCGTGTAGCTCATGAAATCATGATCGACCACATTTGCTGTCGCTTTTTCTTCTGTTGATCCTTCAAAATGTGAAGGATTCATTTCCTTTTGATGTGGGTTTTGACACATATTTTTAAGCTTGATATATAGGTTCAGGCAATTCTAATTCTTTCCATTGCCCCTTTGTACTTCCTGGTTGGGCTATTTCCTTATTAACCAATTCTGCAGCCAGAATATCTCTAGGATTATCAGACTGTTCTAATTTTTTAATATCGCTATGTAAATTTTCATTCATAAATCGGGGGACCAATCGCCAAACTTGGGATGGAACTCGCCTGCCGGCTGCCCATCTTTCATGCGCAAAGTCTGATAAAGTATCTGCAAGCGCTTGATTCGCTCTATTTTCTAGGCCATAAATTCGGTGAATAGCCTTATCATTGAAGATACATTTTAAAACCATTTGATTCCAGGCTAATTCCGAAAAATAGAGGCTTGGATATGGATTTTCAAAAGCTATCGATTCGAAAACGGAGCCCATATTAGACCTGACGGCATCTGTGGCTCTTAATAAAAATTGGGTCGGGTTTTTTAATGCGGGTAGCGCAGCATGCAAGGCGACTGCTTCATTAATTTCAGCTGTGTCAAACAATAAATTGAGTTGGTCTGTACCGTCTTTCTCAGATATCAAGCAGATCATATAAATGCGTACTAACTTTTCAAGGGTATAATCCTGCCAAACCCAGCCATTAATGACATTTGGTGAGTTGTTTATCGGAGTTTTTGAAATAAATCTTGGAGTCATAACAAACGCTAAAGCGAGTTCTTTGGCATTTCCTTTCGATTTAGATTCAATCCAAATGGTTTCTGTTGGATTTACAAATCGTAAGATCTCCTCTAGGATGACGGTACTGTATATCAATGTAAATATATTTAAAATTGTAAGCGAATTTATAAAATTATGCTTGGAAGTTTATCATGATTTTTGTCAATTATTTGAACTGAAACATGAATAAATCAATTATGAATTATAAAAGTATTAGTATAAATTTAAAGTAAATTTCTGAATTCATTTAAAATAGATTTTCATGCTCCGTTTCTTATCATCCATTTTATTCATTGCATTATTTGCAATTAATGGATTTAGTCAGGCACAAAACTTCACGTTTGAGGCCATTAAATCGCATCCATTTCCTACAGAATTAATCCGATCCAATAAAGGCAATAAGATTGCTTGGGCCATGGATGAAAAAGGAATCCGTAATATTTATGTGGCTGAAGGGCCCATTTTCGAGCCTCGAAAATTAACTTCATTTTCTGAGGATGATGGGCAAGAACTAACATCGATATCCATTTCAGATGATGGGAAATGGGTTTTGTTTGTGCGTGGTGGGGATCATGGGGCTAATTTTGATCACTTAAAACCTATTAATCCGTATGGTAATCTTGAGCCTCAGACAGTGCGTGTGATGCAAATAGCCTTTACAGGGGGACCTATTCGGATTATCTCAGAAGGTGATGAACCCGTAATTTCTCCTAAAAATGATGTGGTCGCCTACATTAAAGAAGGCCAGCCTTGGATTTGTAAATTGGATACCAATAAAAATGAGGATTTTTTAGAAGCTCCAGTAAAATTGTTTAAAACGAGGGGTACTGTATCTCAATTAAAGTGGTCTCCTGATGGCTCAAAAATTGTTTTTGTGGCGAATAGGGGAGATCATTCATTTATTGGATCATTGACGATCGGGAATAATCAAATTCAATGGATTGATCCATCATTCGCAAGAGACATGAGTCCTCGTTGGTCGCCTGATGGGAAAAGCATAGCATTCATTCGTACACTTGCTTTGGGTGGTCAGGCTGATTCATTGACCCAAAGAAAAAAAGTTTTTTGGAGCATTCGTACTGCTCCTGTGACTGGGGAGAATTCTAAATTAGTTTGGGAGGCACCTAAAACAAATCGGGGATCTTTGCCTACTACTCACGGGTCGACAAATTTATTTTGGGCTACTGCCAATGTGATCACATTTACTTCTTATCATGACGGTTGGCCCCATTTGTATTCCATAGCCCCCACAGGTGGCACACCTTTGTTATTGACACCCGGTGAATTCATGGTGGAACATGTGAGCTTAAGTTTGGATGGTAAAAATCTTTTATGCGATGTTAATACTGGTCCTGATGCTTTGGATAAAGACAGGAGACATATTTTACAAGTATCTGTCGACAAGGCTGATATGAAAGTATTAACACCAGGAAATGGCAATGAATGGACTGCGTTGGCTTTGGCAAATACTAAGGGAATAGTTTACATCGGTTCTACTCCACAAAAAGCACCTCAAGTAATGTTCAAATCGGATGCTGCGTCACCCAAATCACTAACTGCCTCACTATTCCCAGCTGAATATCCTGAAAAATCACTGATTGAACCTAAGCAAGTAATATTTAAGTCTCTAGACGGTTTATCCGTACATGCTCAGATTTTTGATAATTCAAATGGTACTCAGAAAAAACCAGCTATTATTTTTGTGCATGGCGGCCCTCCAAGGCAAATGCTTTTAGGTTGGCATTATTCTGATTATTATGCTAATGCGTATGCATTGAATCAATATTTAGCCAATCTTGGATTTATAGTTTTATCTGTGAATTACAGGTTGGGTATTGGATATGGGTATGAATTCCAATATCCTAAATCAGCCGGGCATTTAGGTGCTTCTGAATATTTGGATATTAAGGCAGCCGGCGAGTGGTTAGCTACTCAATCAAATGTGGATGCGAAAAAAATAGGTATATATGGAGGTTCTTATGGAGGTTATTTGACAGCTTTAGGCTTAGCAAGGGATTCGAAATTATTTGCTGCCGGAGTTGATATTCATGGCGTACATGATTGGGCAAATCAATTAAAAGCTGAACCATTGGCGGATGAATTCCATAAAGCCCCAGATGCGGAATGGGCAGCTAGCTTGTCATTTAGGTCTTCACCCGTTTCTTCTCTTGCTACTTGGACTTCTCCGGTACTTATTATCCATGCGGATGATGATCGCAATGTTTCATTTAATCAGAGTATTGATTTGGTAAATCGACTAATGAAACGTAAAGTAGCTGTGGAGACGATGGTCATTGTGGACGATACGCATCATTGGTTTAGATTTTCAAATACATTGAAAGTATTTAATGCAACCGCAAATTATTTAAAAGCAAAGCTTTTGAAATAGGTAAAATACTCTTTTTGAATTAATTTTGTCTAATGGATGAAAGACCGATTACCGACTGGTTGCCTTTGACAAAAAAGGAAGTAGAGAAAAGAGGCTGGGATGAGCTTGATGTTATTTTGATTTCAGGGGATGCTTATGTGGATCACCCAGCTTTTGGTACCGCGGTGATTGGCAGAATTATGGAGAGCGAGGGGTTGAAGGTGGGGATTGTCGCGCAGCCCAACTGGCAAGATGACTTACGAGATTTCAAAAAATTAGGTAAACCCAAGTATTTTTTCGGTGTAACGGCGGGTTGTATGGATTCGATGGTGAATCATTATACGGCGAATAAGCGCTTGCGTTCGAATGATTCCTATACACCTGGGGGAGAATCAGGATTTAGACCTGATTATGCCACCACGGTTTATTCCAAAATATTAAAAGAGATTTATCCCGATGTACCCGTTTTAATCGGGGGCATTGAGGCTTCATTGCGTCGAGTAACTCATTATGATTATTGGGCAGACAAATTATTCCCTTCGGTTTTAGTGGATTCCGGGGCGGATATGTTGGTCTATGGAATGGGGGAGCAGCCACTGCGCGAAATTATGCGTGGGGTTAAAGAAGGTAAAAGCTTACGTGATTTGACTCATATTAATCAAGTAGCTTTTTTACAATCCAAGGCTGATGCTTTACCGCCAACGGATTGGGAAACAGTACAGTTATCTAGTCATGAGGTATGTTTGGAGGATAAAATTAAATATGCTTCCAACTTTAAAATTGTGGAAGTTGAATCCAATAAATGGCAAGCGAATCGAATTACACAGGCTGTTGGGGATGATATATTAGTCATTAACCCCCCATTTAAGACGATGGAGGAGGTTGAGATGGATAAATCTTTTGATTTACCTTATACTCGTTTACCTCATCCGAAATATCGCAAGCGTGGACCGATTCCTGCTTTTGAAATGATTAAGTTTTCTGTGAATATGCACCGAGGATGTTTTGGCGGTTGTAGTTTTTGTACTATTTCAGCTCATCAGGGTAAGTTTATCGCGTCTAGGAGTGAGGCCTCGATCATGAGGGAGGTAGAACAGATAACGAAGGCGCCTGATTTCAAAGGGTATATATCTGATTTGGGTGGACCTTCGGCCAATATGTATAAGATGAAGGGGAAAGATGAGGCAATTTGTGCTCGGTGTGTAAGTCCTTCTTGTATTCACCCGGTGATTTGCAATAATTTAGATACTTCACATAAGCCAATGACTGAAATTTATCGGAAAGTCGATGCACACCCAGGAATCAAGAAGGCGTTTGTTGGCTCAGGTGTGCGCTATGATTTATTAGTAGATGATTTCAATAAAAATAATCAAGATGGCAACCATGATGAATACATGGAGCAATTGATTACTCGGCATGTGTCGGGTCGATTAAAAGTGGCTCCGGAACATACTTCAGATGCTACTTTGCGTGTTATGCGTAAACCTTCGTTTAAGTATTTTCATGCTTTTAAAAAGAAGTATGATGCTATTTCGGCAAAGTTTGGGTTAAAGCAACCTTTAATTCCTTATTTCATTTCATCTCATCCGGGATGCGAGGAAGAAGATATGGCTAATTTAGCTGCTGAAACCAAGGATTTAGGTTTTCATTTAGAGCAGGTGCAAGATTTTACGCCTACACCTATGACGGTGGCTGAGGTGATTTATTATTCTGGGGTTCACCCTTATACGTTGCAACCGATTAAAACGGCTAAGACGAGAGAAGAAAAGCAGAATCAAAACAAATATTTTTTCTGGTACAAGCCGGAATATAAAGATTGGATTCGCAATCGATTAACTTTTTTGAAGCGTCCTGATTTAGCTCAAAGACTATTAGGTTTTCGGAATAATAAAAATACGTGGGATAAGAAATAATAGTCATTTATAAGTGCCTGTATCCATTTAAACTAGACAAAATGAGTGAAGAAGATGTGTTGATCGTTCGCGATAGTAATGGAGCTATTTTAAAAGAAGGGGACTCGGTTACAGTAATTAAAGATTTAAAAGTGAGGGGCTCGTCTGGAATTATAAAAAGAGGCACGATGGTGAAACATATTCGTTTAACGGATGCTGCCGATGAAATTGAGGGTAAAGTAGATAAATCTGTGATGGTTTTGAGGACTGAGTTTCTAAAGAAAGCGTAGTTTAGGTAATAGGTATTAGGTAATAAGTAATAGTAAAAATTAATTAGGTAATTCCTATTACTGACAACCTGTTACCTAACAACTATTACACTTATTACCTGATTTTGATATCTTTTACCTATTACTTTTTACCTATTACCTGATTTTGATGCTTATTACCTAATTTATTCCTCTTCTTCTTCATCTTGAATCAGGCCAGAGTTTAGTTTTTTGTTCGACTTAACGCCAAGTTTATGTAGATTTTGAGCTCTAGTAACTAGATTTCCTTTTCCTGTACTCAGTTTGTTAAGGGCATTTTGGTGGGAATCTTCCGCCTTTTTAATGTGTTTGCCTACATCTTCCATGTCTTGGGTAAAGCCAACAAACTTATCGTATAAATCTCCGGCTTGTCGGGCTATTTCAATCGCATTTCGGGTTTGGTATTCTGTTTTCCAAACGGAAGCGATGGTCCTTAAAGTGGCCAATAGGGTAGAAGGGGAGACCAAAACTATTTTTCTTTCCCATGCGTAGTTGAAAAGGCTATAATCTTGACTGATGGTTGCCACAAAACCAGACTCAATGGGGATAAATAGCAAGGTAAAATCTGGGCTATTGAGGTCAAGACTTGTGTGATAGTCCTTTGCGGAAAGTAGTTTAATGTGTGATTTAAGTGACTCGATATGTTCTTTAAGTGCTTGTTCTTTTTCGATGGTCCCGTCATCCGCACTTGTAAATCTTTCATAAGCTGTTAGGGATACTTTTGAGTCGATGATGATATTCTTATTGTCGGGTAGAAAAATGACTGCGTCCGGTTTTATGGTCTCTTGAATTTGATTTTTGGTGACAAATTGGGTTTCGTATTCCATGCCTTTTTTAAGGCCTGAGCTTTCCAATACACGCTCTAGGATCATTTCACCCCAGTTTCCTTGTGACTTATTTGAGCCTTTGAGGGCATTGGTTAGGTCTTCTGTTTTTTGGGTAACCGTTTGGTTTAGGCTCGTCAGGTTTTTGATTTGCTCCATTAAAATGGTGCTTTGTTCTAAGCTATTTTTTTGACCTAAGTTTACTTTTTCTTCAAATTCTTTAAGCTTTTCTTTTAATGGATTTAATACATCGTTTAATTTAACTTGTTGTTGGTCGCTCAACATTTTTCCTTGCCTAAGTACGGAATCGTTACTGACGTCCACTAATATTTTTCTTAACTTTTCTTCATCTGCTTTTTGGTTATCTACTGTTTGTTTTAGTGTTTCATTTTGGCCTTCTAATTGGGATAGTTTCCCAAACATGGCTTTATTATCAGCTTCTAATTGGTTGATTTTGTTTTGGTTTGCGTCGGCCTGAGCTAATTGGTTATTTAATAAAGCTATTTTACCATTTAGTAGGAGATAGGTTAGGGCTGAGCTTACCAGGATGGCGATGGAAATGTATAGAATGGTCATGGGGCAAAGATATAAAAATTCAAGTAATTAGGTAGTAAGTGTAATAGGTATTAGGTATTAGGTAATAGTAGGGGACGGGTTTACCTCGTCCCTACATAAAATCAGGTATCAGGTATTATTTCTAGGGCAAAAAAAAACCGCGATCTTCCGATGCGGTCTTTTAATAACTTGGAGCTTACTTACTTTCCCGGGTTTGATCCCAGTATCATCAGCGGTGCGGGGCTTAACTTCTCTGTTCGAGATGGGAAG
>CANKVC010000066.1 GCA_947486835.1 Cytophagaceae bacterium
GATCTAATCAGCGAAGAGCCGTTGACCTGTTGGTCTAACACCGGAAAATCAGCACGAATTTTTTGTATATCTAAGGTCATTATAATAAGGTTAAACCTAAAGAAGCTTGAATTTTATTCACAATTTTATCAGACAACTCCGCACGAATTTCTGCATGCTCTAATTTGTCTATCACCTGTTGAACGAAAGCTAATAGCAACAAAGTCTGTGCTGTCGCTTTTGAAATCCCTCTTGAACGCATGTAAAATAAGGCCTCGTCGCTCAACTGTCCCGTGGTCGTTCCATGTGAACATTTAACATCATCCGCCCAAATTTCCAATTGGGGTTTCGTGTTCATCGTCGCTCGATCTGAGGCTAACACATTTTTGCAACTTTGAAATGCATTTGTTTTTTGAGCATCAGGACGAACAAAGATTTTACCATTGAAAACGCCAGTTGCATTTCCCATCAAAACTCCTTTGTATAATTCATTGGATTCCGAATGAGGCATGCGATGGTCAACGACCGAGTGAGTATCCATTAATTGGTCCTCCCCGGGAACGTACAAACCGTTCAAATTAGAAACGACTTGTGGGCCATCAATGTAGAAATGCAAGTTATTGCGTAAATAAGCTGCATTAATGGAAAATGTAAACGCATCGACCAACGAGCTTTCTTGTTGGAATATAAACGTATGATCCACATGCGTAATGCTTTGCTGCAAATCTTGATCTTTAATCAAGGTAAGATGGGCATTTTTTGAAACCCAAATCTCCTGCACATAATTCGACAAAATCGCATGACTAGACTCAGAACGTTGTTGTTCGAACCAAGTAATTTCCGAATCCTCCTCTAAATAAATGAATATTTTTGATTGTACGGCGGTGTCTTGTTGGCCCGAAACTACATAATGATGCAACAAAGGCTCTGCAATTTTCACCCCCTTCTTAACCCATAAAACCGCATAATCAGAAGCCAAAGCTTCGTTTAAATCGTACAAAGAATTTTGATCCAAAATAGGATTTCTTACCTTCCAAACGGATTCGAAGGTAGGATTTTGAGCCATAAATTCGGACACAGACAAAAGAGCAATCCCCTGAGGCAAGGCCCCTTCTGAATGGGTATTCCCATTTAATGTCTGAATAATGACACTATGCTTCCAAGCAGGCTTAGGGATATTAACGCTTAATGTTTCAGGCGACCATTGCCAATTACGCTCATTCAAATGCTTTAAAGAGGCATATTTCCATTCCTCCCATTTGCTGGTTGGAAAACCTTTGTCAATAAATTTCCCTAGGGCCAATTGCTGAGCTTGGGTCAATGAATCTATCGTTTTGATACTATCTACTAATGTTTTCTCTAACATTTTATTTAATCTAGGGCAGAAATAATCCAATCGTATCCTCTCTCTTCTAATTCTAAGGCCAAATCCTTGTTGCCTGATTTCACAATCTTTCCTTTGTAAAGTACGTGAACAAAATCAGGGATAATATAGTCCAAAAGTCTTTGGTAATGGGTCACTAAGATCGTCGCATTCTGAGGAGTTTTTAATTTATTGACCCCTTCTGCCACGATGCGAAGTGCATCAATATCTAATCCAGAATCCGTCTCGTCCAGGATGGCCAATTTAGGTTCTAGAACAGCCATTTGGAATATTTCATTTCTTTTTTTCTCACCCCCCGAAAAGCCTTCATTCAGAGCTCTGCTTAATAAAGATTGGTCTATGTTCACATAAGCCATTTTTTCTTTGAACATTTTCAAAAACTGAACGGCATCCATGGGATCTTGACCTCGGTAGGTACGAATCTCGTTGATGGCCGACTTCATAAAATTGGTGGTAGAAACACCAGGAATCTCCACAGGATATTGAAATGCTAAAAACAAACCCTCTGCCGCACGTGCTTCAGGCGATAAGTCTAATAAATCTTTACCAAAGAATTCCACAGAACCTTCGCTCACCTCATAATCCGATCTTCCGGCTAAAACAGAAGCTAGGGTTGATTTACCCGAGCCATTAGGTCCCATGATGGCATGAACTTCGCCCGCATGAACTTCTAAATTAATTCCTTTGAGAATTTCCTTCTCCCCTATTCGAGCGTGTAAATTTTTTACTGAAAGCATATGCTAATATTTTTACTTAATGAACCACAAAATTAACGCCATAAATTTTTAAAAACCATAGTTAATTTAGATTCGCTCTAAATAGAATCATTTTTATCAAAAAAATTGATACATTTGCATCTAAAATATTTCAAAATCTTTTAAAGATATGATCACAATCACGGATTTAGCAGCCAATCGAATTAAGGAATTAAGATCTAAAGAAGGTTTAACGGAGGAATTTAATATTCGAGTTGCGGTAGAGGGAGGCGGTTGTTCCGGTTTAATGTACAATTTAGATTTTGCCTCAGCGCCACAGGCGAATGATATGATTTTTGAGGACAAAGGAGTCAAAGTGATGGTGGACAAAAAATCAATCTTATATTTAGCAGGAACGGAATTAGATTTCTCGGACGGTCTAAATGGCAAAGGTTTTCAATTCATAAACCCGAATGCATCTCGTACTTGTGGATGTGGAGAAAGTTTCTCGATCTAATTAAAATTGAATTTGAGCTTGTTTACTATCCAAAATGTAAGGAGTTAATAAGTTGAAGACGTGAAAAATGGGCAAACCCATCACGGTATAAAAAGAGCCCTCCATTTTTTCAATTCCCGCCATTCCGATAAAATCTTGGACGCCATAGGCGCCCGCTTTATCTAGTCCAAATCCTCCTTTTACGTACCAATCCACTTCCCAGTCACCTAAAGCTCTGAAGGAAACCATGGCCGAATCCGCGATGGACACGGTTTCATTAGGAGTAATGAGCGTAATTCCGGTCACGACTTCATGTGTTTTTCCGGATAATAATTGGAGCATCTCCCTAGCCTCAGATTTATCAGCTGGCTTATTCAAAATTACATCATCTAAAATAACAACTGTATCTGCAGCTAAAATGATGGCATGTGGATTTATATCGGCAAGTACCCTTGCCTTTTTTTCCGAAAGAAAAACGGGCACTTCACTTAGGGGCATATTGGCTGGAAAAGACTCATCTACATCAGAGGCTACCACAGAAAAGGCAAAACCTGCTTGGCTTAAAATCTCACGCCTACGAGGTGAATTGCTAGCTAAAATGAGTGGAAAACTTAAACTGAGTGTTGATTGCATATCTCAAAATTAGCCCAAAATATGAGAATTATATTTGTTGGCGAAAAAAAATAATTTAAAATCACTTGTAATTAATGTATAAACATTTAATTTTACGACATCTAATTAGGTACGATGTCCATTTCAGATGAAATAAAACAGTCAAGCTTTAAAAATGAGGAAACAAAAGCCGTAATCAATTTGATTTTTACGGGCAACTTTATCGTTCAAAGGCAGCAAGCATTTATGAAACCGTTTGGCATTACGATGCAGCAATTCAATGTACTAAGGATATTGCAGGGTCAGAAAGGCCAAGCAATCAGTGTATTATCGATCACCGAAAGGATGTTGGACAAAATGTCCAATGCTTCACGCTTGGTCGATAAACTATTTGCCAAAAAATTAGTTTCAAGGGTACAATGTGAAAAAGATCGAAGGGCCGTCGACGTGTACATTTTGCCCGCAGGTTCAGCTTTACTAACTCAAATAGAAGTACACTTGGATGAATTTGGGAAGCAGATAAGCCAATTAGGAGAAGAAAATTTAAAACAATTAAATGAATTGTTGGATCAATTCAGAGCAAGTATTTCTTAACAATTAAAAATAAAAAACATGTCAATTATCAATTCGCTATCATGGCGTTATGCAGTAAAAAGAATGAATGGGAACAAAGTTTCTCAAGACAAATTAGATACCTTATTGGACGCGATAACTTTATCCGCTTCGGGCTTTGGCTTACAACCCTATCAAATTTTCATGGTGGAAGACGCTGATTTAAAGGCTAAAATTCAACCGATTGCCTATGGCCAGCCACAAATCGTGGAATCGTCTCATCTACTTATTTTTGCTGCTTGGAATGAAGTAACTGAAGCGCAAATTGACGCTTACATGAATTTAATCGCTGAAACACGCGGGATGTCCATATCAGACTTAGGTGATTTCAAAGGAGCCATTGCAGGATCCATGAAATATAAATCAAAGGAACAACAAGCAGAATGGGCTGACCGCCAGGTGTATTTAGCGATGGGCAATGCATTAGCTGCCGCTGCTGAGTTACGGATCGACACCACGCCAATGGAAGGATTTATCCCCGCTAAACTAGATGAGTTATTAGGTTTAGAGGCCAAAGGCCTACATTCCGTACTTATTTTGGCGATCGGAGAACGCGATGAAGCGACAGATTACATGGTCAACGTGAAGAAAGTAAGAACCCCAAAATCGGAATTGTTTGTTCAACTCTAAATCGTTGAATCGCTAAATTCAGCATATTAACTGAATTAAATTACAAAGAAAGGCTCCCGTGGTGGAGCCTTTTTTTGTGGGCAAAAATGATCAGTTTCTAGATCAAAAATAGTCCAATATTGAATGAATTAGTCCATTTTCGAATGAGACAAACTATCCGCATCATCTACATTTACAAAGTCATCGCGAAGACAAAAAATAAATATTTAAACCTTTTAAAATAATTTAAAAATGGAAAATAACATATTTGATTTAAGGCAAATGCAAGCTCAAGAGCTAACATTTGAAGAGTTACTGACTATAGAAGGGGGTGGATTTTGGCATACACTAGGAGTCATATTAGGAATTGCAACAGTCGTAGCCACAGTCATTGCACTCATAAGTGTAGTTGGGCCAGGTGCAGCATTAATGGCATTAATTTAAATTCTTAAATAAAATAAAAATGAAAAATACAATCGAAAGCAGTATACATTGGCGAGAAATGAATCAAGAAGAAATGCTTGATATCACAGGTGGGAATTGGTGGTCCGATTTCAAACTTGGTTTTAGCGAGGGCTTCAATTGGGCCTGGGGAGTTATAAAAGATACGGTAACCAATACGAGGTCTACCCAAGTAACATTTTAAATTAAAGACTATAAGGATAGCATGCATTCTTATAGTCTTTATCTACCACTCATAAGATCTAGCCCTTGAAAAAATACCTATTTACTTGCCTAATTATTAGTATTCTGTTAATACCCCATTTATTTTATGGCCAACTTATCCATGGAAAAATTATCGATCAAATAACTAAAGAGCCCCTAAGTTTTACTAGCATAACACTTGGTTACCGAGGAGTTATTAGCTCAAATGATGGTTCTTTTAAAATTTCAATTAGAGAGATTGACCAACAGAAAAACAATAAACTGAAAATCTCATTCATAGGGTATAGGACTCAAGAAATTAATCTAAAAAGCATTAAAGATAATCTGATTATCGAGATGGAATCCATGGAAAACCAATTAGATGAAGTTAAAATCACCAATGGAGCTGAGGAAATAATTAAAAAAGCCATACGAAATTTCAAAATCAACTATGCGGATAAACCATATGCGATATTTGGAATCCAAAGTGAGGAATTAGAAGATCAAAATAAAAACCAAATATATCATTTGACGGCGGATTTAAAATCCATAATGCCTAAATTCTCTTCTGAAGAAAAAATTAAAATTGAATTAAATAATTTAAATCTAAAAGAGTCAAAAAAAGCAGATTCATCCAATTTTGTTCTATGGGGTGCGACAGGTAGAGCCATTGAATTCTTTGATTTTTCAAACAATTCGTATTCCATACTAGATTCCACAAAATTCAAACGATTCAAATTTATTGTAGAAGAAAGTGTCTTTGAAAATAGGCCAGTATATAAAATATCATTTTCACCTAAAAAAAATCGAGAGAGCTCACATGAAAGTTATCTGATCATTGACAAAGCTACATTTGCCGTCATAACCTTGCAAATAGAAGCCATAAACTCAAACAGTTTATGGGCAATATTGCACCAATCAAAATGGCAAATCAATTACGAGGAATTTAATAAAAAATGGTATTTTAAATCATTAACCCATGTACATAAAAGTCGAAGTTGGACCTCCCAAAAAGAAGCTTTCAAACTATTGAAAATAGAAGTTCAAATTGACAAAATTGATACGCTGGTCAATTTTGATATAAACTATGCGAATAACATTCAAAAAGAAGATGTTTTATATTTTAAAGCCCAGAAAAAACTGGCATTAAAAGATAGTACACAACAAGATGAGGGTAAACCAGTTACTTCCAAACAATTAAATCGTTTTGTTAAATTTTGGTACTATCATATTAGCATAGGTAAAACACTTTCAATTACACCTTTAAATTCTTCCTCTAATTCTTTTGACTTAAGATTTACTGAAAGCAAGTGGCAATTAGACAATAGCTATCAGATCCCAAAAAAAACTATTAATCCACTTCTAATTGGAGCCAGCGTCGAAATAAAAGTTGGTGAATCGATTAAACTTTTCTATGAGGGTTCAACCAATTTTGGAATAGGGGGTCGTAAAATAAATTACGCAGGATTGGGAATAAAAATTGAAAAAATCTTTCATCCCGACAAAAGACCCTTTGGTATTTACATTAGTCCTAAAGCTGGGGGTTTGGTAGAAAAAATCCCAATCGAGGGACTGCAAACCTTCACATCGGATCAATATAATTTGATGAATTTAAATGCAGAACCCATTCAACTTATTGTCAACAAAGGTATTCCTCTTCTATCCATTGCCTTTGGGTATTCTTATGAAATATCAAGAAAAAAGCATTTGAATTTTGAAATACAATACAATTATGCCAACAGGGAGGCGAATAGTCTTTTAATTAACGATCCATCTAGATCAATATTCTTAGGCCAAAATCGCATACTGACTTCAAATATTTCTAATCTTCAAATGAGTAATCTAAACTTTTCAATTAAACTATTTTAAACCCAAATAAAATGAATTTAGCTAAAATACAAGAATTTCAAAAAATGATTCAAGATATAAAAAACGATATCGTAGAAGTGCATCAAGATCCAGATGGAATATTTGAAATTGAAATTAATGGTCATTTACGAGTTCAAAAAATTAGAATCAATTTAAAAGTACATGATCAAAAATTAGAAGAAACTCTGCCTGGCTTGATTAATTCATCCATTGAATCAGTTGGTCTGAAAATTAAAAATATGATGGAAATCTATCAAAAAAATTTATAAAACTAAATTCATAAAAACCGTGAAAATTAAAAACGACGATTTTGAACATACGATTGAAAATTTATATGCTAAAAACAAAAGTCAAGTTCTGACAATTTATAGCATTTCCTTACCACTAATAGCAATTCTATTGACTATCACATGTTTAACAAACATTGACATAAGCATACAAAGTCGAGGAATTATCCGTAGTAGCGGGGAAAATATCCCTATAACATCGTTACAATCTGGTCGAATTATTTATCAAAAAGTTACTCCAAACCTGGCCGTTAACAAAAATGACACCTTATTAATATTGGATTCAAAAGAAAATAAAAATGAAAAAAATAGGTTAGAGGATGAATTAAAATTCAAAAAAACAATTTTAGCAGATTTGACTCAAGTGGTTCAATTAAAAAATTCAGGTTTAGTGAATGTAAGCATTCAAGAAGATTATTATCGATATATAACTCATTTCAAAGAATTAGAACTTAAATCAGATCAGGCCCAATTAAAATTCAATCGAGACCAATTTCTTTTTCAAGAAAATGTAATCCCACTGATCGAATATGAAAGATCAAAATTTGAAAATGAAATAGCCAAAGAAGTATCCAAAGGATTCAAAAAAGATAATTTAACCCGTTGGCAATTTGATATTAAAGAAATTTCGAAAGAGATAAAAAACATTTCGAATGAGATAAATAAAATTACACTTGAAAAAAATAATTATTTTATAAAAGCGCCAATAACTGGCCATATTATCAATTCCATAGGACTTACAGAAAATTCTAATTTATTGAATGGACAGGTAATGGCTCAAATATCACCTAATGAAAATCTAATTATTGAGTGTGTAATTTCCCCTAAAAATATTGGATATATAAAAACAACCCAATTAGTAAAATTCAATTTAGATACTTTCAATCATAATCAATGGGGTTCACTAAGTGGCTATGTGATAGAAATTGATAAAAACCCTAGAATAGTCAATAATGAAATGGTATTCGTGGTAAGATGTGCGTACTCTCAACAAGATTTGATGTTGCAAAATGGAGTAAAAGGAAAGATAATAAAAGGAATGACTTTAACTGGAAATTTCTTTTTGGTTAAAAGAATGATCATTGACCTATTATTTGACCGAGTAGATGATTGGATTAATCCAAATAAATTAAAAACCACATAAAATGAATTCCATTGAAGTAAAACAACATGATATAATGGATTGTGGCGCTGCATGTATTTCATCTGTAGGGAATTTTCATAAGATATACGTGCCCATTACAAAAATTAGACAATGGTCAGAAACAGATAATAATGGAGCAAATGTAATTGGACTTATTGGCGCATTAGATAAAATGGGCTTTCATGCAAAAGGTGTAAAAGCTAGTATTCAAGCCATTGACAAAATCCCTTTGCCATCTATAGCACACATGATGTATGAAAATCGCTTACAGCACTTTGTGGTAATTTACAAAGTGAAAAAAAAATCTCTAACTATAATGGATCCCAGCTTGGGCTACCTAATTCAATTAAGCTTAAAGGAGTTTGAAACTAATTGGTCAAGTGCCTTAATTTTAATTGCACCTAAAAGTAATTTTTCTCCTTCAAATTTTAAACAATCAAATATAACCCGATTCTATTCATTGATTAAACCTCATAAGTCAATTTTGTATCAATCCATCTTTGGGGCATTATTATATACAATATTGGGGCTATCTATTCCTATTTATATTCAAAAAATAACAGATCATGTTTTAATCAATGGAAATAAAAATTTATTGAATTTAATGAGTACCCTTATGATCTTAATAATAAGTGTTCAAGCCATAATTGGAGCTAAAAAAACGGTATTAGTCATGAAAACAGGCCAATTAATTGATGCCCAATTAATCCTTGGATATTATACACATATAATGAATTTGCCTCAAAGATTTTTTGATACCATGCGAATTGGTGAAATAATTTCTAGAATAAATGATGCTATTAAAATAAGAAACTTCATAAATGAAACTGCATTGGAAATTTTAGTGAATTCATTAGTCATCATGTTTACTGTTATGCTAATGTTTACCTATTACTGGAAACTTGCATTGATTATTTCATTCATCATACCCATTTATGCGGGTATTTATTTTTCTATGAATTATTTAAATAAAAGGAATGAAAGAAAAATAATGGAAGTTTCAGCAAAATTGGAAACACAATTAGTTGAATCCATCAATCACGCTAAAACAATTAAAGAATTTGGAATTGAAGAATTTTCAAACACACAAATAGAGCACAGATTTATAAAATTATTGTTTACGGGTTTTAAATCAGGATTAAATAGCTTATTCGCATCTGCATCAAGCCAATACCTATCGTCCATTTTAACTATCATTATATTATGGTTTGGATCTTACTACGTAATTGATGGTATGCTTACACCAGGTGAATTATTTTCATTTTATGCATTAATCGGTTTTTTTACAGGCCCTGTCTCTATGCTCATTGGGGCAAATAAAATTATTCAAAATGCGTTAATAGCTAGTGATAGACTTTTTGAAATCATGGATTTAGAAATCGAAAGCATAAGTCAAGGTAAGTTAACTTTACAAAAATCTGATTTAGGTGACATTCAATTCCAACATGTTACTTTCAGCTATGGAAATAAAGCAAAATTATTTATCGATTTCAATTTAACTATTTACAAAAACCAAGTTACGGCACTAGTCGGTGAAAGCGGTTGTGGTAAAACAACCCTGTTTTCTTTATTTCAACAGTTATATCCCATAAAAGAAGGGAGTATTTTTATTGGTCATTACAATATGAATGATATAAATGTAAAAGATTTGAGATCAATGGTGGGGATAATTTCACAAGATTTACAATTGTTCTCCGGGAATATTATTGAAAATATTGCACTAGGAGACCCCAATCCTGACATTAAAAGAGTCTTAGATATATGTATTCAACTTGAAATCAATGAATTTATCGAAAGGCTACCAAATAGCTATAATACTGAAATTGGCGAAAATGGAACATTATTGTCAGGAGGTCAAAAACAAAGAATAGCTTTTGCCAGAGCTATTTACAAAAAACCTGAAATTCTATTATTGGATGAAGCCACATCCTCATTAGATTCAAATTCAGAATTACCCATTAAGAAATTCATAGAATCCTACAAAAAACAATTTAAAACAATTATCATTATTGCACATCGACTTAGTACGATAAAATCTGTTGACCGAATTATTTTCCTTAAACGAGGACAAGTACAGGAAGTTGGCACCCACCAGGAATTAATTACATTAAAAGGCGAGTACAATAGCTTATGGCAATTACAGCATCAAGACTTAATGATCTAAAATCAGCTTTGAATATCATCTTGAAGTAAAACCGATTTATCCACATCAAAATATACCGAAATCAATAAATATCTTTCAAGACTTAATTTTATTTGACCTCTTTCTAATTTTGCATATGCACTTTGGGTCATATTTAGTGAGATAGCGATTGCTTCTTGAGAGATTTCCTTAGAAATTCTCAATCTCCTAATGTTTTGAAGGATTTGATTCATTTTATTATGTTAGTGGTTAAAAACTAAATTAATATAATTTAATGAATAAAATCTCAAATTAACTGATCATTTGATCCAAGCCTTTCACTGGCTTCAATCCCAATTTAAGTCCCTCCGAAATCATAAAATCCCAACCCGAAGCAAAATCATTCCGGATCAAGCCATCTAAAATAGCTTCACGAATGGCGATTTTAATCAGGCCAACTTCCTTCCCCGGACCCATGTCAAACACGTCCATAATTACCTCTCCAGAAAAAACAGGTTGAAAACTACGCAACGAATCACTGGCCTCTACCTCTCTCAATTAATCTTCCACCGTATCAAAATTCCGTAAATATTTTTTAACCTTTTCCCCATTTTTAGAGGTTATATCAGCTCTACATAAGGTCATTAAAGCTTCTAATTCGTCCCCCGCCTCAAAAAGCAATCTCCTTAAAGCTGAGTCTGTAATCTCTTCTTTGGATAAAGCGATGGGACGAAGATGGAGACGGACCAACTTCTGAACCAATTTCATTTTTTCATTTAAAGGCAATTTGAACCTTTTGAAGATCGTTGGCACCTGCCTCGCTCCCATTTCCTCATGGCCATGAAAAGTCCATCCTTTTTTC
>CANKVC010000067.1 GCA_947486835.1 Cytophagaceae bacterium
TTGGCCGACAAAGGCCCAATATTTTCTCTTATATCTTTATAAATTCGATATCCTTGATTTAAATTTTGGCCAATGAGGAAATTTTTAAATTCCCATGTATACGGCTGTAAATTAAATTGGCTCAAGGTAATCGTCGTTAATAGCCATATGATGACCAAGAAGATCATAACAAAAATAGAGCTTGAACGAAGAATTTGAAACATATTTTCTTTTTGAAAAGACTAAATTACGGTGATTCCAATTATTATTGTGAAATTTGTGAGAATTTTGAGAAGAAAAGAATAGGAGCAATCATGGAAAGTAAACGTCAGCAAAAGTTTGGTAGGCAAATTCAGAAGGATTTGAGTGAAATTTTTCAAAAAGAATTTAAGGAAATTTTTGGAGGGGCAATGGTAACCATTACGGACGTTAAAATCAGTCCAGATTTGTCTTTGGCTAGGTGTTATCTCAGTTTTTTGTTGGTCGAACAACCCAACGAAATCATGAAGGAATTGGAATTCAAGAACAAGGCAATTCGTAATGCTTTGGCCAATAGAATTCGAAAGCAGGTTAGGATCATCCCTAATTTGGCTTTTTTCCTTGACGATACGGCTGCTTATGCGGCTAAAATTGAAGCGCTTTTTGATGGTTTGGTGATACCTCCCGCATCCGATGAAATAGATTCAGATTATATCGATTAATAACCAAATAATTCATTGAACTTTCCGCTCTTCATTGCTAAACGCTATTTTGGTTCTTCTGTTAAGGCTCGTTTTATCACCTTAATTTCTAGAATTTCTATGGTCGGCGTGGGGGTGGAGGTGATGGCATTGATATTAATTTTGTCGGTCTTTAATGGATTAGAGGATTTTCAAAAGGGTTTATTTCAAACTTTTGATCCGGACTTAAAAATCATTGACAAAAACTCGCCACGTTTCTCGATCCCTGAGGAAAAACTAAAACAAATAAAGGCTTTGTCAGGGATAACATTTATCAATCCTGTTTTAGAAGATCAAGCATTGCTTCGTTTTGGAAATAAACAAGTTGTTGCTAGTTTTAAGGGCGTAGATGATTCTTTCCTAAATGCCAATCGGCTGAAAAAACAAGTGGTCGAGGGTGATTATTTTCTTAAAAGTGATGGGCAATCATTTGCTTTAGTGGGTATTGGTGTTTTTTTAAATATGGGAATGAGTTTTGAAAATGTCGTTGAGCCAGTTGAAGCCTGGTATCCGAATCACCAA
Source organism: Cytophagaceae bacterium (assembly GCA_947486835.1). GTDB lineage: Bacteria > Bacteroidota > Bacteroidia > Cytophagales > Spirosomataceae > Aquirufa. Next base: position 1,221 of record CANKVC010000067.1, read on the forward strand.
TCTTTACGAAAATTCTCGATCAACGAGGAAGCTATTCGCAGCAATATCTTTTATCCTGCTGGGGTAATTGAAGTAGAACAAACTTTCGATAATCAAACGGTCATCGTTCCGCTGGATTGGATGAACGATTTGGTGGGAGCAGAAAATAAATTATCTGGCTACGAAATTATGTTGGCCAATGGGGTGGACGAAAAATCAGTCCAGCTGCAAATCAAACAAATTTTGGGAAATAATTTCTCCATTCAGACCCGAGATGAGCAGCATGCGATGTTGTTGAAGGCCATTAAAATAGAAAAGCTTTTTGTGTTTTTAATCATGGCGTTTGTTATGGGAATTGCCTCTTTTACTCTTTTTTATTCCCTTTCTTTATTAGTAATCGAGAAAAGAAAAGATCTGCGGACTTTATTGGCGATTGGTATTTCTCGTTCTCAATTATTTAAAACCATCATGTGGGTAGGATTTTTGATCTGCTTCTCTGGCGCGATTTTAGGGATGATCTTTGGTTTTGTTTTTGCTTGGGCCCAAAAAACCTTTGGAATTATTGGATTAGGCATTCCTAATGCTATGATAGATGCTTATCCAATTAAAATGGAATTAATGGATTTTGTGTGGACTTCCTTAGTGGTTTTGACTATTACCACCTTAGCTTCCATCATTCCGGCGCGCAAGGCTGTTGAAATGACTTTTAAGCAGTAGCAGCTGGGGGATTAAACTCACCTTCCCATTTGGAAACCACACACGTAGCAACTCCATTCCCTGCTACCGAAGTCACCGTTCTACCCATATCTAAAAATGGATCGACTCCTAACAGCAAAGCAATTCCCTCAGCAGGCAGATTGAACATCGTTAATGTTCCTGCAATAATGACTAGGGATGCCCTTGGAACTCCCGCAATTCCTTTGGAAGTAATCATTAAGGTTAACAGCATGGTAATTTGTTGCTCTAAACTTAAATGAACTCCGTAGGCTTGGGCGATAAACCCTGTGGCAAAGGTCATGTACAACATGGACCCATCTAGGTTAAAGCTATAACCTAAGGGTAAAACAAACCCAACAATACGCTTGCTGCAACCAAATTTTTCTAAAGCCGCAATCGTTTGTGGAAAGGACGCTTCCGAACTAGCCGTTGAAAAAGAAATCAATAAAGCTTCTTTTAATTCTCTTAATAGTCGCCAGTAAGGGATGCCGTTAAAAATACATATTAGCCATAAAATGACTACCGTAAAGAAGAGCAATCCACCTAAGAAGCAAATCATTAAATACCCATAACTGATTAATATACTTAATCCTTTGTTGGCCACAACTGTGGTCATAGCTGCGAAAACAGCGTATGGTGCAAGTTCCATGACATAATTAACCATTTTGAACACGACTTCCGCAATATTATCAATCACATGAATCAGTTTTTTTCCAGTAGCTCCAATGGATCCCAAGGCTACCCCAAAGAATAATGAGAAAATCACAATTTGGAGGATTTCATTTTCCGCTAAGGCTTTGAAAAAACTATCAGGAAATATATGAAGAATGAATTCTTCAATGGTTTTTGTCTTGGAAGCATCTATGCCCGTTTCTGTTCCGGCAGCGGGTTTAGGCCAACTTTGCAAACTGCCAGGTTTGGTGATGTTTACCACCACAAGGCCAGTAATTAGAGATAAAATAGTGGCAAAGTAAAAGTAGCCTATTGTTTTTATTCCAATTCTACCTACTGCTTTAAAATCACCTAATTTGGCTATGCCCACGACCAAGGTACAAAAGACCAAGGGGCCTACGATCATTTTAATTAGTCTTAGAAATATCTTGGAGACCACTTGAACCTTGGAGGCTAAATCATGACTTGTTTCTGGCGAAAAGAAAAGGTAGAAGAATTCTCCTAATGCAAGGCCAAGAATAAATCCAATGATAATTTTATGAGTAAGGCTTAATTTCATAGGTCTCTATTCGTTAGATATTTTTTATAGAATGGTTTTCGATAAATAATCATTCCCCACAAAAATGGAAATAAAATTATATCTAAAAAAACATTTGATGTTTTATAAGTTATAAAATCCTGAATGTAACATCGGGACTCATCTATTTTAATGATTGAGTGCTCGTGTCTCCACATATTGATCCCAAAGGGTACTTTAATTCCCTCATCGATGAAAACAGATTGATTTGAATCCTGGTGGGAATAGGTGATTTCCGATGACCAAATGACCTTCATGAAAAGTAAGTTGATTTCAAGAATGACTAAATCTCCTTTGCTACAACCATCAAAACGCTGGATATTTACCTTTGGAAATGGGGGAGATATTTTTTTTAATAATGCCTCATTAAATTGGGACCAAACAAAAGGCATAGAAGCTCCAATTTTTGTTTGGATGTTAAATGAGGGCATAAATCAATAATTTACGAGATGAATAAAGAGATTAATAGCGAAACTGTTTTTAGAAAAATCGTTTTTAAGGCCATGGCAAAATATTCAGTCCAAGAAACAATGGTCTTTTCAGATGACTCTTCTTCCTCTGGTTTTTGATCAGTTGGTTGTCCTTCACTTAAACTCTTTGATCCCACTAATTCATTTCTATTTTGATTTGATTTCGTTGAATCCGTGATACTCAGATTGAATTTTGGATGTATCACACTGTACTCTACTAACCCAAAACTGCTCAGGAATAGCATGCAGACTAAGGCTGCGCTAAGGATGTTGATTTTTTTCATTTTACTTTTGATTTGGCGGATTGTACTTGTTTTATTTGCTGTTCTAAAGCTAATTCGTTGGCTTTCTGGTCCAATTTGTTTTGCTCTTGATTCGCTAATATTTTTTCTTTTTCAATTCTAGTTTCTTCTAATTTTTTAGTCAATAGTTCCGTTTGCCTCTTGTTTGAATCAAGTTCACGGACTAATCTTTCTGCGTATCGTTGATTTTTAAATTGGGCACTTTTGAGTTCGGCCAATTTACTTTCCTCTTTGCGCAACGATTCCTGAAGATTAATAATTTGAGCAAATTCTTCTAACCACTGACTCGCTTCTTTAAACTTTTCGTGACCTGTTTGAATGTAATTATCTGGCCCTACACGCATGGAAACAAAAAGTTTTATTTTGTTTTTTTCTTCGGTAATGATGGAAAGAAGATTGATTGGATTATCTGAAATCGACGATATTCTTGCTTGGTCTACGTGAATGGAGCCTGCTCTGCCGGCGTCAACGGTCCCTGTCTTCTTTAAATATTCTTTCCAGGCATTCGTGACATTTTTCTCTTCCGTATTTAAATACGTATAAAAGCCTTCTTTTTTAGCTTTATCGATTTCTGCCAAACCCGAAAATACTTGGGCTGACAATGGAACATATGCGATGAATATAAAAATACCTAATAATAGACTTTTCATATGAATTTGAAATGTTGATGTATTAACAAGCTATAAAGTTAAATCTTTTAACTAAAATAATTGACTAAATGGTACATTTTTGCGTTAGCGCTAGCTCAACTTGATTTTGATGATTTCTGTACCCAAATAAGGTTAAATCACCCCCATCACTCAATTTCAGTTTTTTTCTTAAATCTTCAGGCTTTCCTGGAAAATTCCGAGTGCTAATGTTCACTTGCTTGTTGGGTAAATGTTTTTTAAGCCAACCCATATCCACAGGTCCTGTTTCTATGACCTGAAACGATTTTCCTGGAAATTTAGTATCCAATTCCTTGGAAGAATATAAATGGGTGTTTGAATTTATTTTAATCATGTTTTCTGTTTCCACCAATTTAAAAAATCCAGCTTTTAAAATGCCTGGATGAGGTTCATAGAGGAAATTTGAAATGGGTCCTATATTAGTCAGTTTTCTTTTTTCCGCCTCTAGTGTTCCTGAAAAAATGACCGAATGCTCAAAATTCAATTCAATTATGTCAATCGCGGGGTCCAATGTTGCATTTTTTGACTTGAGAAATAAAATTTCTTTTACTTCATTTTTAACGCAAACCACCCATATTTTATCCACTCCATCAAGCTCTAAAATGGCGCGCTCCAAATCCAGTAGCGGGCTTGTTTTAAGTAATAATTGGCTTTTATCTTTAATGATAGGTAAAAATTCTAGCACATTGGGTTCACAGTCTTTGAATAATAAGACTTTGTCTCCTTTCGCATTTCTTCGAGCCGGATCTAGGTAGATAAAATCAAATGTCGAAACTGCTTGATTTAGATAGGCAAGGCCATCCCCGAGAATATGTTGGATATTGGTGTGACCTAATTGCGCATGATTATAAGCCGTGATTTCTTTTAGGTCTTCTTGTCTTTCGACATACACGACTTGATTCGCTTTTTTAGCAAATGCCGCCGAATCCACACCCATTCCACCGCTGGCATCGAGGATATTTCCATGGACAATATTCGCTTTAAAATTAGCGGTCGCTTCCGAGGAAGCTTGTTCTAATGAAATCGATGGGGGGAAAAAGAGGTTTGCATGACTCACCCAAGAAGGTAATTTAAAAGCTAATTTTTGTCGAGCCTGAATTTGATTTGCTAATTTGCTGAGATCAAAATTGGGATATTTTTTTCCCGACAAGGCGATTTGATGAGGATCCTGATCCGCATGTACTTGTATGAAATGCTGTTCCTCAAGGCTTAACATGTGACAAAAATAGCGATCTATATGGATTAACTATAATTTTTCTGTAAATTCAATTTCGTAATAAAATATCCATAGATGGCCATTTATAACTTAAAAGTAAATACAAAGAACCCCCTTTTCAATCATGATTTCTCTCCTTTTGATATGGCAAAAATCAGATGATCGGATTAATATTAGCTGCGGGTCGTTCCTCAAGGTTAGGAGAGCCTAAGATTTTGTTTCAGTACTTAGGAAAGAGTTTATTAGAGCGGACGTGCCAACAAGCACTTTCCGTGTGTTCCGAAATTTTAGTCTTAATCGGCGCTGAAACTGAAAAATCCAGTGAGATTTTGCTTAAACTTCAACGCACAAATTCTAAGGTCCAATTTTCCATTAGCGAACATTGGTCGGAAGGGATGGGCTCGACCTTGGCGGAAGGCCTACGCATGTTGGCTGATAAGCAGGACGATATCATGGTTTTGCTTTGCGATTTACCTTTCATTGAGTCTTCGCACTTGTCGGCATTACAAAGTGCTAGACAATTGCACCCCAAGTTTTTTATTGTTTCTGATTTTGGCGGGCAAATGTCGCCACCGGTGGTGATTCCTCATCAGTTTCAATCCCAGTTCTTTAACTGGAAAGGGGAGAAAGGCCTTGGTGAAATTTGGCATAAACAGGCAAAAGATGTTTTATATTGTCATTTCAATGTACAATATAAGGATTTGGATACGCCAGACGACAAGGCCTATTGGCGCGTGGTCGAAACTCAAAATACTACTGAATAGTAATACATTTTGTGCCTTGATTTTGGGTCTCAACGTGGAAATTATTACCTTTATAGCTTGCTTAGTTAAGAGCAAATATTTTTTCAAATTAATCTTACATTGTGGAATCTATTGACAATTTACCTACCGTTGAAACTGCCAAAAAATTAGGTTTACTACCAGAAGAATATGATCGAATTCAAGAGATTTTAGGTCGGAAGCCTAACTTCACCGAGCTTTCCATATTTTCTGTGATGTGGTCTGAACATTGTTCATATAAAAATTCAATTGTTTGGTTAAAGACTTTGCCAAAGGATTCCCCTAGAATGCTTGCGAAAGCCGGCGAGGAAAATGCGGGTTTGGTTGACCTAGGAGACGGTTTAGGATGTGCTTTTAAAATAGAATCTCATAATCACCCTTCGGCATTAGAGCCTTATCAAGGTGCGGCCACGGGTGTGGGGGGAATTAATCGCGATATTTTTACCATGGGTGCGCGTCCGATTGCCCAACTAAATTCCCTTCGATTTGGGAATATTGAGCTAGCCAAAACGAAGTGGTTAGTCAAAGGAGTAGTTAAAGGTATTGGCGATTATGGCAATGCTTTTGGTATTCCGACCGTTGGCGGTGAAGTATTTTTTGACGATTGTTATTCCACTAATCCACTGGTTAATGCCTTTTCTGCCGGTATTTTGAAGGTTGGGACCCAGGCCTCTGCTACTTCTTATGGGGTAGGAAATGGTGTTTTTATTGTAGGTTCGGCGACTGGAAAAGATGGAATCGGAGGAGCTAGTTTTGCTTCTGAGGATATTACAGCTAAGTCCTCTGAAAAATTGCCTGCGGTCCAAGTAGGTGATCCCTTCCAAGAAAAGTTATTGTTGGAAGCTTCTTTGGAGATTATTGAAGCAGGTTGCGTGATTGGAATTCAAGACATGGGTGCGGCAGGAATTATTTGTTCTACTTCTGAAATGTCCGCCAAAGGCGAGCATGGAATGATCATTGATCTTTCCAAAGTTCCTACGCGTCAGGCCAATATGCAGCCATTTGAGATCTTATTATCTGAATCTCAAGAAAGGATGTTGATCGTCGTGGAAAAGGGTAGGGAACATGAGGCGAAGCGTATTTTCGACAAGTGGGATTTGAATTGTGAACAAATTGGAGTCGTTACCGATACGAAAAGATTAGAGTTTTATCAGGATGGCCAATTAGTGGCTGACGTGCCGGCAGATGATTTGGTGTTGGGTGGCGGTGCGCCTGTTTACCATCGCGAATATAAAGAACCTGCTTATTTTCAAGAGTTTAAGAAATTCTCGATTGACTCTGTAGCGGATTTAACCGCTGAAGAGTTGCCAAAGGCTTTTGATTTTTTAATGAATCATCCCAATATCGCATCTAAAAAATGGGTGGCGGAACAATATGATTCATCGATCGGTCGAGCAAATCGAAATACGAATGCTCCTTCGGATGCAGCAGTTGTGAAGGTTCACGGTTCTCAAAAATCCATTGTCATAACGGTTGATTGTAATTCAAGGTATGTGAATGCAGATCCCGAAGAGGGTTGTGCGATGGCCGTTGCCGAAGCAGCTAGAAATATTGTTTGTTCTGGTGGTGTGCCTGTGGCGATTACCAATTGCCTGAATTTTGGAAATCCTTACGTTCCGGAAGTTTATTGGCAATTTGTGGGAGCCATTAAAGGAATGAAAAAAGCGTGTTTGGCTTTTGAAACACCTGTGACAGGTGGTAATGTTAGTTTTTACAACCAGTCTTCAGATGAAGGTCCTGTATTTCCTACGCCGACGATTGGAATGTTGGGTATTTTGGAAGATCCAAGTATGAAAATGACTTTGGATTTTAAGAAGGAGGGAGACCTTATTTATTTAATAGGTCAAGCTGTTAATGACATTGCTTCGTCTGAATATGTATATTCTTATAAAAAAATAAAAGCTACTCCAGCTCCACATTTTAATTTGGAAACTGAGCAAAAAGTTCAAAAATCAATTGCCGGTTTAATTGGCGCTAGGTTAATACAATCTGCTCATGATGTTTCTGATGGAGGTTTATTGATTACGTTGGCAGAATCTTCATTCCCTAGAAAATTAGGTTTCTCTGTTCAGGGGGATGCCCATATTCGCCGCGATGCTTTCTGGTTTGGAGAAGCTCAAAGTAGAGTAATAGTTACTGTGGATGCTCAAAATAAAGCTACGTTTGAATCGTTTTTGAATCAAAATAATCAAGTATTTTCTTTGATTGGAGAAGTTGCAGGTAAAGACATGAAGGTGGATGGCCAAGTGGTTTCCACGCTTCAAGGAGCTTTTGATTCCTACCATTCTGCGCTGGAAACTGCCTTAATGAAATAAGTACATGAGCCGTTATCTATTACAATTCTCGTATGATGGCGGCTCATTTCATGGCTACCAAATTCAACCTAACGCGCATTCAGTTCAAGCTGAATTAGAAGAGAAATTAAGCCTGCTATTAGGTTTTAAAGTTGAGATTACGGGAAGTTCTCGGACGGATACTGGGGTGCATGCCCGACAGCAATTTGCGCATGTCGACTTACCTGATGAAATTATTCCGGCATCTGATTTTGTGTATCGGGCAAATCGAATGTTGCCAACTTCCTTAGCTCTACAATCTCTATTTGCTGTTTCCAACGAGTTCCATGCTAGATTTGATGCCTTATCGCGAACGTATGAGTATGTCATTTCCACATCCAAAAGTCCCTTGATGCGGAAATATGCGTATTGGTTTGAAGCCAAATTGGATTTAGAACAAATGAACTTAGCAGGAGAAATTTTGAAAAATCATACCAATTTTCAGTGTTTTTCAAAAGTAAAAACAGAAGTAACTACGTTCGATTGTGATATAAAAAAAGCATTTTGGGAAATGCGGAATGACCAATTAATCTTCACCATTGAGGCCAACCGGTTTTTAAGAGGGATGGTTCGAAGTGTGGTGGGAACCATGATTGAAATTGGCTTAGGAAATTGGGAATTATCGGATTTAACGAATATACTTAATTCAAAAGACCGACAAAAAGCAGGTAGATCAGTACCTGCCCATGGTTTGTATTTAATTCAGGTCGAATATCCGAAGGCTATTTTTGACGCCAAATGTTCATAATGACATCCAATAAGGTAGCGGCCGTTTGAATTTTGATCTCTTTGGGCTTATAATTTAAGCCCTTAAGGTTGTATTTTGAAATCCATATTTGCTTGAATCCCAACTTTTCCGCCTCGGCGATTCGTTGGTCTATGCGCGTCACCGACCTTAATTCTCCACCCAAACCTACCTCAGCGGCAAAACAGATGGAAGAATCAATGATTTTATCTTCATAAGAAGAAACCATCGATAGGCAAGTGGCCAGGTCTAAAGCAGGATCATCTACTCGAATTCCTCCGGTAATATTGACAAATACATCCTGGGTCCCCAACTTATATCCGCCTCTTTTTTCCAAAACAGCAAGCAACATATTGAGGCGTTTGGAATCATAACCTGTAGCAGTGCGTTGAGCCATTCCATAGTTAGACGTTGTAACTAATGATTGAATTTCAACTAACAAGGGTCTGTTTCCTTCTAAAAGTGTGCCAATGGCGATTCCGGATGATGCCTCATCCCGCTGGGATAGTAAAATTTCCGATGGATTAGTCACTGGTCTTAATCCAGAACCCAACATTTCATAAATACCTAACTCAGAAGTACTGCCAAATCGATTTTTGGTAGTTCTGAGGATTCGGTAAATTAAATGCCGGTCACCTTCAAACTGCAAAACGGTGTCCACTAAATGTTCTAAAACTTTCGGTCCAGCGATAGAGCCTTCTTTGGTGATATGACCTACTAAAAATATCGGCGTGGCGCTCTCTTTGGCAAAACGCATGAGTTCCAATGCGCACTCCTTGATTTGGGATACACTGCCCGGTCCTGATTCAATCTGGTCGGAATATAAAGTTTGAATGGAATCAATGATGATTAAATCAGGCTCTAATTCAATCAAATGCTTAAAAATTTGTTGTGTATTGGTTTCTGTTAAAATATATAAATTAGCCGGTTTAGTGCTTAATCGGTCTGCGCGTAATTTTATTTGTTGCTCCGACTCTTCCCCTGTGACATACAAAACTTTGGGACCTTGTAAGGATAGTGCAACTTGTAGTAATAACGTTGATTTACCGATCCCTGGTTCGCCGCCAATGAGCACTAAGCTACCCGGTACAATTCCACCGCCTAATACTCGGTTAAATTCGGGGTCTGAACAAATTAATTTGGGGGTGTTTTCAAATGTTACTTCGGCTAACAATTTAGGTTTTACCTGAGATTTAGTTCTAGACTTATCCTTCCAAACTTCAGCTGGATGCGTATTTGTTTCGATCAATTCCTCAACAAAAGTATTCCATTCTTCACATGATGGACATTTTCCAAGCCATTTAGGGGTTGAATGTCCACAGGATTGACAAAAGAAGGAAGTTTTAGCTTTAGCCACGTTTTATTTTTTATAATTCAAAATTACGCTTTGATTTGGTTTTTTCTTTTTTTTCGGTTGAAAAAGGATAATTTTACAAGCTAATTGATTTTTCTAATTTATTATATGCATTTTAATCGCCTTTTCACTCTCATATTTTTTGGACTTCTGATTTTGACTACATCAGTAAAGGCTCAATTTCTAATGCCAGCCAAAATGGCTACAGGTAATTTTTTCCGGATCGGGATCAAAGGGGGTGTTAATTTAGCTAGACTTGAAACGGATGGATTG
>CANKVC010000068.1 GCA_947486835.1 Cytophagaceae bacterium
CTATTTGGTCGGGTGAAACTCAGTACTTAGCTTATGGGTTTAGGGAGATGTTGGAAATAGGCGCTGTGGACATCATCATGCCAGACTTGCAAAAAGCGGGTGGTTTGGGTGAAGGACAGCGCATTGCTAATTTATCAAACTTGTATTATGTGCCTTTTGCGCCACATATGGTGTCCTCATTTTTAGGAGCGATGGCAGCTTGTCACGTCTGCGCATCGGTACCTAATTTCTTAATCTTGGAATGGCAAGCGTATTTCCATACAGATCCTATGTATAAAGAGATTGTGATTCACAAAGGAGAATGGTTGGACAAAGGATTTATTCCATTGTCGAATGAACCAGGTGTTGGCGTTGACATCAATATTGAAGCGATGCGCAAATACGCGGTTAAAGGAGTACCATTTTTTGATTAATGAATTCGTTTTAACATTTCCATACAGGCTCTTCCATTGTGGTAAGGGCCTTTCCAAGGGCCTATTTTTCCATTGCGAATCATAGGCTCTTGTTTTTCATCGATCCCCCAAAGCCATTCGCCTGATGTCGATTTTAGGTTAGCTTTAATAAAAGACCAAGAGCCTAGACTCAATTCATAGAATTTTTTATTTCCAGTTAAATGATAGGCATTGTAATATCCCACCATGGCTTCTGCTTGTGGCCACCAATGTTTTTGGGTGTTGATATGCCCTTGGTTTTTCTCATTCCACATGCCCCCATCTTTGGGATCAATTCCCTTTTCAGCTTCGATGGCCATATTGACCGCCAGCGTTTTCATTTTTTTGATCCAGGTAGGATTTTTAATGGTTTCTGCTGTTTCTAATAAAAGCCAAGCAGATTCGATGTCATGCCCAAAAGAAACGGCCTCCGATCTTGGAGACCAATCATCGGTGAAAAATAAAGTTTGCGTTTTGCCATTGGCTATAATTTTTTCATGAAAAATGTCAAGCATGGATTCAATTTCAGCTTTTAGATTTTTATCAGGATACACCTGATATAAATTCCCAAAGGCTTCAATCAGATGCAGATGTGTATTCATGGATTTTTTTTGATCTGCTTTTCCTTCGGTAATCGTCTTATCTTCAATGGGTGTCCAAGCCTCATTGTAGGCCTCATAATAACCCCCATTTTTCAAGTCCTTGCATTTGGTTTGCAAGATCTGATAGATGCTTTTTGCTTTTTCTAAGGCTTGCGGATTTTTTGAAATTTTATAATATTCAGCAAAGGCATATAGCATAAATCCCTCTGCATAGACTTGCTTGTGGGTGTCAGATGGTGTGCCGTTTGATTTCACGGACCAATAAGCACCTTTGTTTTTAGTGTCCCAAAAATAGGTATTCAGGTAATTGAATGCTCGATCGGCCAATTTTTTATACCCTGGTTTTGGGTTCATTTGATAGGCGGCTGAGAATGTCCAAAGAATCCTGCTGTTCAATATTAGACCTTTATCGGCCTGAGTATTAGGTGCATTATTCACGTCCACCGCTCCATAAAATCCACCTTTTTCGACATCCACACTATTCTTTTCCCAGTATGATAAAATCTCATTCAGTTCTACTTTTATTTCATTTTTAAAGGCATTTGGGTTCTGTGCAGCAATGGAATGTACACCCATTAGAAAAATAAGAATGTTAATGATTTTCATGGAGCTAGGTTTATGGGAAACGATGTATTTTAATTTTAAATATAAAGATTGTGTTTCAATTTTTATGGTTGATTTTAAATATTTACTGTTTTTTGAATTAATTACAGAATAATTTTAAATCACTATAAATCATCGCTAATTTGCTTTCAAGTTTACCCAATTTACTTGTATGAAAAATTATTTACTACTGATATTCTTTACTTTATCGTTCATTTCTCTTAAGGCCAAAGAAAATCCCGAGCTGATTAAAAAGGCCGATCGCATCATTGCTTTACATAAGCTTTATACGGTCATGCATAAAACTCAAATTCCACCCAGTGGCGACAAGCATGATTATATGAGCCAAGGACCTTATTGGTGGCCAGATCCAAGCAAACCAGACGGAAAACCGTACATTAGAAAAGATGGCGTTAAAAATCCTGAAATAAAAGGAATCGCTGACTCAGATGAAATGGATGAGCTCATTGACGATGTGGATTTATTGACCCAAGCATTCCAAAAATCAAAAAATGAAAAATATGCTGCTTTTGCCTCCCAATTAATTAAGACTTGGTTTATAGATCCAAAAACAAAACAGAATCCCAATTTGAACTTTAGTCAAGGAATTCCTGGTATTAATACAGGTCGGGGAATTGGTATCATTGAAACCCGATTTCTGATTAAAATCACGGATGCTGCGCAGAAATTACAAGCATCTACACATTGGCGTAAATCCGATCATCAAGCATTGAAAATCTGGTTTAAAGACTTTCTGACTTGGCTGATTGAAAGCCCCATTGGCAAAGACGAGGCTGATGAGCATAATAACCATGGAACCTATTATGATGTCCAAGTCGTTAATTTTGCCATGTTTTTGGGCCAAAATGAGTTGGCAAAGCGCCAACTAGAAATCACAAAATCTAGGATGGCGTCACAGTTGAAGCCCGACGGATCACAACCGTATGAATTAGCCAGAACTAAGTCTTTTGGTTATTCGTTAATGAATCTTCGAGGCTTCTTTTATTTAGCCGAATTTGCGCAAAAATTGAATGTTGATCTTTGGCATTATCAAACGCCTGAGGGTGCGTCAATGAAGAAATGCTTGGATTTTTTAATCCCTTACATCAAAAAAGATAAGGTGTGGCCATACCAGCAAATTGCTGAAATTCATTGGGCCGATTCAGAAGAAATCTTGATCGAAGGTTTTAAAGCCTTTAAAGACATTTCATATTCAGATTTAGCGAAAAAAGTAAGTGTTTCAGGTCATGATAAATTCTCTCCATCTGATTTAGTAGATCCATTTTTAGATTCATCTAATTCTCGCTGGTTTTTCTTTAACTCGACCAGTCGGCCTTTTGGTATGGTCAATCTAAGCCCTGATAATGGCGTTCAAAGTGACTGGGGAGCAGGATATCGATATAATTCAGATAGTATTAAATGCTTTAGCCATATTCACGGTTGGCAATTATCGGGGGTTCCTGTGTTACCTACCACGGGGGAATTTAAAGGCCAATTAGGTTCAGATCAATATGGATCCACTTTTTCTCATGCCAAGGAAATAGCCAAACCTGGATACCATGAAGTCTATTTGGAATCATATAAGATTAAAGCGCAGTTGACGGCCACTACCCGTGTGGGATTTCACAAATACACCTATCCAAAGGCTGAGCAAAGCCAAATATTATTCGATTTCGCCACCTTTTTAGGACCTTCCGATACTCAAAGTGCGTATGTCAAGCAAGTCGGAGATCGTAGAATTGAAGGCTATGCCATCATGTCGCCTGCGGTACGCCGACCAAAAATTCTGCCCGTTTATTTTGTTGTCGAATTTGATAAGCCTTTTACTAAAATTAGCGCATGGCGAAAAGGTAAAATAGAGGCTTTTTCAAATGAAATTGAAGGGGAGAAAATAGGGGTCTATGTGAGTTTCCCAACGGACAAAAATGAAGAGCGTTTGATGAAAGTTGCTATCTCGTATGTGAGCACAGAGCAGGCATCTTTAAACCTGAAAACGGAAATTCCTCACTGGGATTTTGACCGTGTCGTGGAAGAAAGTAAATCTGAATGGAATGAATGGCTAGGCCGTATTCAGGTGGAAGGCAAGGATGAAGTGGCGAAGAAAAGATTTTATACCGACTTGTTTCATGCGCTACAAGGTAGACGAATTGTGAGTGATGTGAATGGAAAATATTTGGATATGACGGGCGATAAACCACGCGCGGGTCAAATTCCGTTGAAGGCGAATGGCCAACCGAAATTTAATCACCATAATTTTGATGCGATGTGGGGAGCACAATGGACGATCAATACCTTGTGGCATTTGGTGTATCCTGAGGTGACCGAGTCGTTTATTAATTCGATGTTGATGATGTATGATGACGGAGGATTAATTCCTAGGGGTCCTGCCGGCGGAAATTACACCTATGTAATGACGGGAGCCTCTTCAACGCCATTTATTGTGAGCGCATACCAAAAAGGGATTCGCGGTTTTGACATACAAAAAGCCTATGAAGGCATGCGCAAAAATCATTTCCCGGGGGGGATGATGAGTAAGGCAGGGTATGAGCACAAGACTTTTAAAGGTGGTGGAATTGAATATTACATGGAGCGCGGATATGTCCCTCATCCCATCAGTCCTATTCGATATGGTTTTCATATGGATGGGTCTGCGCAAACGCTTGAATATGCCTATCAGGATTTTTCATTAGCGCAAATGTCAAAGGCCTTAGGGAAAACAGAGGATTATCAATTGTTTATGAAGCGTTCACAGAATTTTAAAAATATATGGAATCCAGAATTAGGTTGGATGTGGATCAAAAACCTAGATGGAAATTGGGAGAAATCAGTGGATATTCTTCGTTATGATCATGGTTGGGAAGAAGGAAATGCAGCCCAATGGACTTGGTTTGTACCCCATGATTTAAAAGGATTGGCCAACTTGATGGGTGGAAAAGATAAAGCGGTGGCAAAATTAAATGAGTCTTTTGAAAAGGCTTCTGCACATGATTTTGTTAGTGGAAAATCTCATGATAAGGAAACTCAGGAGGAAAACCGTCGGGTTTATTTGAACTTTGGGAACCAGCCTTCCATTCAGACTAGCTATATTTTCAATCAAATCGGGGCGCCTTGGTTGACACAAAAATGGACCCGAAAAGTCATCGAAAAAGTGTATTCAGGCCTGTCGCCCAATTATGGATATAGTGGAGACGAGGACCAGGGACTCATGGGTTCATTAGCCGTTTTGATGAAAATAGGCATATTTAGCATGGATGGTGGTGTCGCTCAAACGCCCTATTACGATTTAAGTAGCCCTATTTTTGATAAAATTGAAATTAAATTAAATCCCGATTTTTATCCGGGGAAAACTATTTCGATCGAGACTAAAAACAATTCTCAGGACAATGTATATATCCAGCAGGCAAGTTTTAACGGCAAGCCGATAAAATCTTGGATTTCACATCCTGACCTAATTAAAGGGGGAAAGATCACGTATGTGTTGGGTGCTAATCCGAATAAGAACTTTGGCCAATAATGCATATTAATTATAAAATAGCCCCGCTGATTTACCGATCAAATTATTTGATCAAGGGTTTATGTGTCCTTTTTTTTATGGGAGTTTGTTTGGATGCCTCTGCACAAACAAAAAAAGCCACTGAATACAAGGCGCCGAATTTTGGCTGTACGTTTGAAGATGGTCCCTTTAAGGCGATGATCAAGGTAGAGCAAAAAGGCCAACCTAAAATCAACCTTGAGTTTTCAACGAATGTGGAAATACAAGGTTGCCAAGTTATCCTTATCGATTTTGACAAAATTGATAAAGAATTGGTGGCTAGTTTTAAGCCAACCGACATCGAAGATTCCGGCAATGTGATCATTCTTGCGGACCGAGGAATCAAATATGAAATTCACCTTATTTTACCCTAAATTAAAAGGGTTTTTGGTTCCAAAGAACTGGGTTTCGGATGGGGAAATTTCGAATGACTTCTTGGTTTGTCGGGAAATGGTCTAATTTTTTCCAAAGGGCCAAACTGTTATCATCGCCATGAATGGCTGAAAAATAGAGAAAACTTTGGGCAATAGGCCATTGGTCGAAATACATAACATCCGCCGGATAGGTCCAGAGGCTTTTGTCTTTGACGAATGGAATTAGATACGAAACCCCTTTTTTAATCGACCGTCCATCAGGCATTTGCCAGTCCCACATATTCAACACATGGGCTAGTGTGCTCATGATATCTAAATTAAATATGGAATATCCATAGGGCTTTGTCCGTTTTAATTCAAGCGGAAATGATCCATCGGCCGCCATTTGGTCCGGAATAAAATTTGTTCTAAAACGTTTTCTACAAAAATCGATCAGAGAGGCGTTGCCTGTAAAAGATGCAAATACGGCCACTTGGAGCGCCCAGCAAGTTCCATGGTTGTTTAACGCATCTCTTTCAGTCATTCCATAGGGATGCGTCGTCATCCATAATACATATTCCTTAAACCATGCGACAAATGCCGCATAATCTTCTGGGGCGATTTGACTTTTTAGGGCTTCCATGGCCTTGACTACTTCTAGAAAATGAATGGTATCAATGATTCCAATGCCGCGCCCCGTTGCTTTTCCTTTAATTGCCTGAGCATATAATAGGGAAGGGTTCATGCGCGTGGATGGGTCCACAAACCATGCCTTAAAATGAGGAATAGCCGCTTTGGCATATTGAGCTTTTTTTGTGAATGTATAGGCAGAGGCGAGTGAACCGACAATCTCACTGAAACGTATCATGGCTAATCGGTGTGCCACAAAATTCTCAGGATTAGTCTCTCCGTCTCTTTGTATGTAGGGACCATCAGGATTTGCAGGATCGGGCCACCAATAATCGCCTTCTGAATAAAAATCATTAAGGCCTCCGGCTGATCGGGGACATTGAGTGGCGGTAACCGTAATGGGTTTTTGAGCTAAATTTTTATCCGCTATGGCTATGGTTTTAGCGATGCGCTCTTTGGTATAAATTTCCCTAGGAGCGACAGAAAAGCCTGGGGTATTGCTTACTAAAAAGAGAAATAAGAAATAAATTTTCAATTTCATTTGACTTGCATTTTTGAGGCCCACTCAGAGTATTTAGCTAAAAGATTTTGAAATTTTTCGGGATTCTTTTTGATCAAATTATTTGTTTCAATGCGGTCTAATTTAACATTGTACAATTCCCATTCTTTCACCTCATCGTCCCAAACCAGTTTCCAATCCCCTTCCCGAATGGCTCTATTCCCAAAATGTTCCCAAGCAATATAAGGTTGGGATTCCCTTTTACTTTGTTTAAATATGGGCACCAAGCTTTTTCCCTCGACGGCCTTTGTTGTTTTCGTTTTTGTTAAGTCCATGATGGTTGGGAAAATATCCATGATATGTCCCACTTGCTCACTTTGAAAGCTTTTTTTAATTCCTGCTGGGTATGAAATAATTAAAGGCGTCGAAATTCCACCTTCATGCATCCAATGTTTGTACATCCGAAAAGGAGTATTGCTAGCATAGGCCCATTCTTTTCCATAGGTGGTGTAACTTCCCGGGGCGCCAATTTTCGTAGTCAATGAAGCATTGTATTTGTCTTGCCCTAAATCTTTGGATGAACGTTCATTTAATACCTCGTGGCAGGCGCCATTATCT
The DNA here is from genome assembly GCA_947486835.1 of Cytophagaceae bacterium. Lineage (GTDB taxonomy): Bacteria > Bacteroidota > Bacteroidia > Cytophagales > Spirosomataceae > Aquirufa. The sequence continues at coordinate 7,269 of CANKVC010000068.1, forward strand.
GAAAGGAAGAAAATAACGGTATTGTCAAAGGTTCCATTGGCTTTTAATTCCTGTACAATTTTCCCGATTCCTTGATCCATCTTGTCGACCATCGCCGCATAAGTGGCCATTCTTTCGATCCAAATAGTCTTATCAGATTCTTTTTCAAAATTAACAATCATAGGATCCGATCCAGGTAAATTGTCAATATTAGGGTTTAATTTTATTTTATTTTGTTGGTCAAATCGCTGCTTCCGCAAAGCTTCCCATCCCTGAGTGTATTTGGATTTATAGGAATCAATCAAATCTTGAGGCGCATGAATTGGCCAGTGTGGTGCCGTGTAGGCTACATATAGAAAAAAGGGCTTCCCCGTGGAATGATTTTTCTGTAAATAAGAAACGGATTTATCTGAGATAGCATCGGTAAAATAGTAATTCCCCTTGGGGGCAAACGGCTCGTTATCTTCAATGAGCTGGCGTTTGGGCAATAATTCATAATAACTATTGGCCCCTGAAATCAATCCATAAAAGTGATCAAAACCTCTTTGATTAGGCCAATCAGGTTTTTTTTCGCCCACATGCCATTTGCCCGTCATGTAGGTATTGTATCCATTCTTTTTTAATTCCTCGGCAATTGTTGGGGTATTTACGTTTAAAAAACCTTGGTAGGATCCCGTTTTACTCCGATCATAATCACTTGTAACCACCATTCCCCCCATACCCGCTTGGTGTGGATACATGCCAGTGAGTAAGGAAGCTCTACTCGGGCAACAGCGTCCCGCATTGTAAAATTGGGTAAATATGCCTCCCTTTTTACCCATTAAGTCAATGTTGGGCGTTTTGATTTCTGAACCAAATATTCCAATATCACTATAGCCCATGTCGTCTACTAAGATTACGATCACATTAGGAGGCGTTTTTTGCGCCAATAAAATCGGTTGAATGCCTATTAACAATAAGTAAATTAGGAAGTAATTTTTCATTGCTTAGTCAGTTTAAGTTCTTCCATGAGGGCCAATGAGAAAAAGGCTGAGGTATATGCGCATGTGATTGGAAACCAAGGTCTAAATGCGGCGCCGACGGCCGAATGAATTGTTTTTCCAATAATCCCCCCATAAGCTTGTCGGTCAGGTCCTTGGTATTGATTTTTCATGCACCAAGTTAATGATTTTCGAGCCATGTTAACATATTTTTTCTCTCCACTAGCTGCGTATAATTGGTATAATAAATAGCTCCATAATGCAGTGCCTTTTTCACTTATGCCCACTTTCTCCACAGGCTCATCCGTGATAAAGTTCCAGTGGCCATCAAGTTTTTGCCAAACTTGCATGCGATCGGCCATTTTTTTTGCTAATGCAAGGTAAGGTCCTTTAGGGTTATTGCGATGCGCGGCTAATAATCCTTCCATCGCCCATCCAAGTCCCCGAGTCATTTTTATGGTCGGCTGAACTCCGGTTTTTTGATGCCATCCACGTTCCCATAATCCATCCGGTCGACTTAATTTTTTCAAATGCTCTTGTATATATTGCTCGGCCATGTTGAAATACTTAGGGTCTTTGGTTATGGCATATAAATTAGCAATTCCTTCCGCTCCAAAACCCGATTCATCAATGGTATGCTCTGAAAATTTATGTTCATCCACATAATAATCTTGTGGAATAAGACCATATTGGGTCATTAAGCGATCCGTAGTTTCAGCTAATAATTTCGCTGCATCTAAATATTTTTTATTTCCTGTTTCAGTATAAAGAGGAATCCAAGCCCAACCTGAAAAAAAATTCGCATCTGAAGTACTGTAACATTGTTGGTAGCCGAAATCTGGCAAAATAATATCTCTTCTCCAGCGGGAAAGAGGCACACCAAACATGGGATGAATGACATCCATGATTCGCGTGTTTATGGCCGACTGACCTATTTTTTCTGCTGCTGACAAAAGCCCCGCTGCGGATGTAGAAATAGTTAGCTCAGATATTTTTCGGGCGTTTAAAAGTACTTTTACCGCGGGTCCTGAACCCCAAATCCAATGGTTTGATCGGTAACTCTGTGCATCTAAATCATAAAATAAGTTGAGCCCCCCGTAGGTAAGGCTGCTGGTATTGTTGTTTTGAGATCTAAGGATATAATCAATGGATTTTGAAAGAGCTATTTTTAAGTTTTTTTGAGTTAAACTACTATTTGTAGGCTCCGACCTCACTATGGTGTTTTTAGACCAATCTATTTTATGTTTGATTGTTTTTGATATCCCATTTTCCTTGTAGTACAATGTAATGGTACCTTTCCAATCCTCACTTAAAGGAGTAAAATGATAGGTTAAGGCACCATTTAATGGCCGTAAAGTTTGTTGAATATAAAAGTCTTTAAGTTGACGGGCGCGCGGTTCTATGTACAGCGAGTTTTCCCAGTCTTCCAAACGGTCTGCCTCAAGGTTTATTTTCTTTTTATTTTGTTCAGATTTTTTGAAAAAATGCTGATTCCAAGCGGAAATCGAAGCTATTGAGTCAAGAATAATATGTCCTTTCATACCTGGATTTCGAACAAAATCAACCACGGGATACCAAATTTGCTTGTTGGGTATGGGATTAGGCAATACCGTTTGTGGCTCAGGATGTTCGGTGGATATATCAGTGATCTTCGTTATTCGAGTATTTCGATCACTTCTTATTTGAATTTTTACGTCTTGAACGTTAGCACCTAAGCTTGAATGAATCGTAATTCCGGCTCCATCCTGACCCCAAGAAATCTCATGTTGATTCGCTTGCGCAAACAATATTTCTGTGGACAATAGGAATAAACTGATGAAAATAAATCTCATTTTTTATTTTTTTGACGAACTAATGCTTCTAAAAAATAGTAATCGGCATACACGATGGGCGCATCTACTTCAAATCCATTTGGCAAACCACCCGTGCTATGATTTAAAAGAAATCCATGGGTAGAAGATGCCACAGGGGCTAAGTAATCTGAAGAACTAAGGCTTGCTAAGATCTTATCTGCAAATCCTTGGTAATAGTTTTTTTTGTAGGGTTGGAGATTTGCCAACTCATACAAAGCGGAAGCAGTAATAGCCGCGGCGGAAGCATCTCTGGGTACATGAGGGATTTTAGGATCATCAAAATCCCAATAAGGGACAAGGTCAGAAGGTAATCTAGGATGATTTAAGATGTATTGAGCAATGTTTTCAGCTAAATTCAAATATTCTTTTTTCCCCGTTTCTCGATAACATACCGCGTAGCCATACAATGCCCATGCTTGGCCTCGCGCCCAGGCAGATGCGTGCGCATAGCCTTGATGCGTATTTTTTTTCACCACCGCACCCGTTTGAACATCGTAATCTAATACATGGTAGGAACTAAAATCAGGCCTAAAATGATTTTTCATGGTTGTGTTGGCATGCGAAACAGCAACCTTATAAAAAGCAGAATCCTTGGTTTCCTTGAAGGCCCAAAACAATAATTCTAGGTTCATCATATTATCGATGATCACTGGGTTAGCCCATTTGTCCCGACTATGATCCCAAGAGCGAATAACACCTGTAATCGGGTTGAATCTTTTTATATTGGTTCTAGCTGATTGAATTAAGATATCTCGATAAGTGGAATTATTAGTTAAACGAAGCCCATTGCCAAAACTAGTAAACATCTTAAATCCCATGTCATGGGTTCCAGCATTCATTTTTTCTTTTTCAAGCGGCAATGTGTAATTTTCTGCTTGGGCAGCCCACTTTTTATTTCCAGTTAATTCATATAAATACCACAAGCCCCCTGGGAAAAATCCTGAGCACCAGTCTTTTGTCGCCACTAAAATTAATGAATCGTTGCGCACGGTTCTCGGACTTACCTTATCGCTATTTCTTGAAGCAACTCGGGAAGACTCCCTCAGCGCATAATCCATTTGAGATTCTATTTTTGTGATCAGGCTGGCTTGTTGGGCCGCGCCGGAAAAACATAAAAGAGTTAAAATAGCAATGTATTTTTTCATGTT
>CANKVC010000069.1 GCA_947486835.1 Cytophagaceae bacterium
ACCGGTTGTTTAAAAGTTACACCTGCACATGATTTAAATGATTATGAGTTAGGGATCAAACATAAATTACCTGTGATTGACTTACTCAATGACGATGGTACATTAAACGAAAAAGCCGTTTTATTTGTTGGGCTAGATCGTTTCGAAGCTCGCAAAAGAATCGTTAAGCAATTGGCCGAGGAAGGATTTTTAGTTAAAACAGACGAATATAAATCGACCGTTGGCACCTCAGAAAGAACCGGAGCGGTGATCGAACCCAAACTATCCTTGCAGTGGTTTTTGAAAATGGAGGATTTGGCCAAACCTGCTTTGGAGCATGTCATGAATGATGACATACAATTACATCCGGCGAAGTTCAAAAATACCTACCGATCTTGGATGGAAAATGTACACGATTGGTGTATCTCAAGGCAGTTGTGGTGGGGCCAACAAATTCCTGCCTTTTACATGGAGGACGGAACATTGATCGTCGCCAAAGATAAAAAGGAAGCTTTACGAATTGCCCGCGATAAATATCAATTATATGCGTTAGTGGAAGATGATTTAACGCAAGATCCTGACGTGTTAGACACTTGGTTTTCTTCATGGCTATGGCCAATCTCCGTTTTTGATGGAATAGAAAATCCTGATAATGAAGAGATTAACTATTACTATCCTACCAATGATTTAGTCACGGGCCCCGATATTCTATTTTTCTGGGTGGCGAGAATGATCATGGCAGGCTATGAGTGGAGGGGCGAGTTACCCTTTAAAAATGTGTATTTAACAGGAATTGTTCGGGATAAACAGGGACGAAAAATGTCCAAATCTTTAGGGAATTCCCCAGATCCATTAGAGTTAATCGAACGATTTGGCGCTGATGGCGTAAGGTCTGGACTTTTATTTTCAGCACCTGCTGGAAATGATTTATTGTTCGACGAAAAACTTTGTGAGCAAGGCCGTAATTTTTCCAACAAGATTTGGAATGCATTCCGACTTTTAAAAGGCTTAGATGTTGTCGAAGGAAAATCCTTGCCTGAGCATTTACTAGCGACGGAATGGTTGGAAACCCGAATTTCTTTGACAATCGAAGAAGTTCAGGATCATTTTAGCAAATTCAGAATTTCGGATGCGCTCTTAAGTATTTATAATTTGGTATGGGATGATTTTTGTGGCAAGTATTTGGAGATCATTAAACCGGCATATCAAACCCCAATACATGCGGATACTTTAAGGGATGCTTTTCAAATTTTTGACCAATTAATGAGACTGCTCCATCCGTATATGCCATTTATTACGGAGGAAATTTGGCAGGCGATCGATGTACGGGAAGCCAATACAAGCATATGTAAAGCGCCATTCCCGAAATCGACGCAAGTAAATACTGCTTTAATTCAGCAGTTTGATACGGTTTTTGAGGTGGTCACTAAAATCAGAGAGATCAGAAATTCAAAGCAATTATCTCCCAAATTAGCCTTATTCTTAGAAATAAAGACAGGCGATCGCTCATCCTATGACCATTTAAAAGCAATCCTTTCCAAATTGGCCAATTTAGAATCCATCGTATATGTAGACCAAGCGAATCCAGAGGCCCAAACATTTGTAGTCCACTCAGATCAATTTTTTGTCCCCTTACAAAAAGAGGAAAATCAGGATGAATTAAAAGAAGAATCTGAAAAGGAATTGGTGTATTTAGAAGGGTTTAAAAAGTCGGTGGAAGCAAAACTGGCCAACGAAAAGTTTGTTCAAAATGCAAAACCTGATTTGGTTGAACGTGAAAAACAAAAGTTATCCGATACTGAAAATAAAATAAAATCGCTTAAGGAGATTTTAGCACGATTTAATTAATGAGAAACTATTTATTACTCCTTTTTACCACTTTAACTTTCGCAGCTTGCGAGCCTAAGAAGGGGAAAGAAGTGGAATTGCCTAAAATCCAATTGGATTTTATTCGTTTTGACCGTTTGTTGGCTGAGGCGAAAAGTATCAAGGAAATAGATAGTCTCTTGAAAAAAAATCCTGAAATCACGGTTGGGTACTTCCATTGTACTCCAGAAAAAATTCCGTTTCTGGCCAAAGATTTATTTGCATTATTTCAAAATCCGGAATTAAAGAGCTTTTATGAGCAAAGTCAGAAACCTGAATTTTATGGGGGGAATCAATTAGAAATTGATGTAAAGGCAGCCTTTATGGAAATCCACAATCAATTTCCTCAAACAAAAGTTCCCAAAATACGAACCGTTTTTTCTGGATTTGGTGGAATTGGGAGTGAGTTTGCGGTCCAACATCTGTACGTAACTGACACATTGATCGTCGTGGGATTGGATTTTTTTATGGGGAAGAAAGGCAAATATCATCCGCCAAACGTATATGATTATCAGATGCGTAGATTAGAACCTAAGGCCTTAGTGGGACAAATCGTATTGCAATATTCTGCATTTTTCAACCAGCAAAATTCTGAAGATCATACCTTATTGAGTGATATGATTTGGTATGGAAAAGGATTTGTATTTACGAAAAAAATCTTGCCTTCGTTGCCCGATAGCCTTTTATTTGGGTATACGGGAAAGGAATTAGCCGAAACAGAGGCATTCCAATCTGAAGTTTGGGAACATTTCATAGACAACTCTTTGTTGTTCAAGAAGGAGGAATATGTAAAAGCGAAGTACGTTGGGGAACGCCCAAAAACACCTGAAATAGGACCTGCATGTCCAGGGTCCATCGGCAGGTGGCTCGGTTGGCGCATAGTAGATTTATATGGTAAACAAGATAGTAAGGTTAGCTTACCCAAATTAATGGCAAATAAAGAGGCCAACAAGATTTTTTTAGCTTCAGGATATCGAGGCAAATAGGCATAAAAATTATGGCAAAAAGACACGAAAAGTTTGGAGCGGGGGTTGATCCTAAAGATTCTGTAAAGGTTACGAAGAAAAACCTTTCCAAGGCGATTAAGATTTTCCGATTTGTCATTCCGTATAAATGGACATTTGTGTTGGGCATGGTTTTCTTATTGCTCTCCAATTTAACCACACTTAGTTTTCCATTGTTGATCGGAGAAATGACTAAGGTGATTGAGGGGAAATCAAAATTTCAGATCAACGAGGTCACGCTATTTTTCTTTGCCATTTTAATCATTCAGTCCATCCTTTCGTTTTTTAGAATTTACACCTTTGCGCAAGTATCTGAAAAAGCGATGCGAGATGTGCGTCAGACCTTGTATGCCAAAATCATTACGCTACCCATTTTTCATTTTGAAAAAAGGCGTGTAGGGGAGTTGATGAGCCGCATCACATCCGACATTACACAGTTACAAGATGTATTGTCGATCACCTTAGCTGAATTTTTTAGACAAATTTTTACCTTAGTTGGAGGCGTCGCGTTAATTACTTATCTGTCTTGGAAGTTGACGCTCTTCATGCTAGCCACCTTCCCCCTACTTGTTATTTCAGCCATAGTCTTCGGGAAATTTATTCGAAAAATCTCTAAAAAGGCGCAGGATGAGTTAGCGAATACCAACATTATTGTGGAGGAAACCTTTCAATCGATTCAGGCGGTAAAAGCATTTACAAATGAAAAATATGAGGTAAATCGATACACCAATTCCCTTAATAAAGTGGTTAATGAAGCATTAAAAGCGGCTACTCTTCGAGGCGGTTTTGTTAGCTTTATCATTTTTGCTTTGTTTGGAGGGATTGTGGGGGTGGTGTGGTACGGGGCCCAACTTGTCGCCCAGGGAGATTTGATCTTAGCAGATTTGTTGACCTTCATTTTTTATACAGCCTTCATCGGCGGTTCGGTGGGAGGCTTGGGTGATATCTATGCCCAATTGCAAAAGACGATAGGAGCATCTGACCGAATACTTGAAATATTAGGCGACCCTTCTGAGGTGGATATTCATGAAAAAGAAACGAATGCCCAAATTACTTTTGGCACGATTGACCTTCAAGACATTCACTTTTCATATCCAAGCAGACCGAGTGTAGAAATTTTAAAAGGGATTAGCTTTACGATTGAGCCAGGTCAAAAGATAGCTATTGTGGGAACTTCAGGTACAGGAAAATCGACCTTAGCCCAATTGATGATGCGCTTTTATGAACCTAGCCAAGGTAAAATTAAGATGGGTGATTATGCCATTCAAGATTTGTCCGTGGGCGATTGGAGAAAAATGGTGGCACTCGTGCCCCAGGAGGTATTATTGTTTGGAGGAAGTATTCGCGAAAACATTGCGTATGGTAAACCGGGTGCCTCTGAGCAGGAAATCCAACAAGCGGCTGAGCAGGCCTATGCCAAAGAGTTTATTGAATCATTCCCTGAAAAATATGATACGTTGGTAGGCGAGCGGGGAGTAAAACTTTCAGGGGGTCAAAGGCAACGAATTGCCATTGCTCGTGCGATCTTAAAAGATCCTAAATTTTTAATCTTGGATGAAGCTACCAGTGCACTCGATTCTGAATCAGAAAAGTGGGTGCAATCTGCCTTGGAGGAATTAATGAAAAATAGAACGAGTTTGATTATCGCACATCGCTTGTCGACGATCAGGTCAGCTGATAAAATAATTGTGATGGAATCTGGCAAGATTGTTGAGATGGGTTCACATGAAAATTTGATGGCAAAAAAACAGGGAGTTTATCAAAAAATGGTCAAATTGCAAACTGAAAATTTATAAATACCAATCTTGGACACATTAGAAGGACATTTAACAGATTTCAATTTAAGACCTACTGCCTGCAGAATTGAGGTGCTTAGGGCATTTGAAGGAGTCAGTTTTGCTTTGAGCCAAGGGGATATTGAGTTAAAATTACAAGCGGCATTTGACCGAGTAACTATTTACCGAACGCTGAAATCTTTTTTAAGCCAGGGTTTAATTCATAAGGTTTTAGATGATCAGGGAGGTGCAAAATATGCCCTTTGTAAAGATTTATGTCATCAGGGGGAACATGTTCACCAGCATGATCATGTACATTTCAAATGCAATGCATGTGGTCAAACTATTTGTTTGGAACATGTCATCATCCCAAAAATTCAATTGCCAGATAAATTCTTAAAGCAAGAAAGTAGTTTACTCATCCAGGGAGTCTGCCAGGATTGTAATATTGCCTAGGATTTTACAAACTCTTTGATGGAGTTAATAGCCATCGAATTAATCATATACCGCTTTTGTCTTCGGTCTAATTCAGAATCTTGGCGTTGAATCGTATCATGGCAATTGGTCAATAAGGCTAATTTAACATTCGCTTCCTTTACAATAGCGCTTCTTTTGTATCGCTGCGCATCATGAGCCAAAGTCGTCAACCCTAAAATTGAATTGGTTTCATCCACATCTATTCCTCCGGTTTCATAGGTCTCTACCAATCTTTTTAACAAAAATATGGTCGATTTATTGACCAAGTTACTTGAAAACTTTAATTCATTAACATACTTAAAACGCTTTAAAAATAATGATTTTCCCTTTTTAAAAACTCCCCCCACAATGAGCGAAATAATCAAGAAACATAAAAACCATGTGAAGCTATCAGATTGGTACCATATTTCATCATGGATAAAACCTACAGACTTTGCATTTACAAATAAATCATCCATATTTTCCAACTGTAAATCTTCAAAAACATCTTTTTCACTTTGATTAGGCCTAATATTTAACAAAAGATTATGATTTCCCAAAACCACATTTCTTGGCCCTCCGTAAGGTTCAATTTGAAATTTGGAAAGTCTGTTCGTGACATCTTTGTAAAAAAATAATTCCAACGTCCTTGCATTAATTGCATAATATTGATTAAATCCACTAAAAGGGATCGCAGGGATTATAAAATATTTACCCGTAAAGTAATTGGTAAAATGAGGCAATATCGCTGTTTTGTTAAATATTTCTAAGAATTCTTTAGAATAAACCATCCCGGATTTTGTCCAAATACCCTTTTTAAAAGAATATACATAAATTGATTTGTCCCTAAAAAAAGCTCCATTATTTATACTAACATCGTGTGTATAATTCATAAAAGAAATTAACTCATCTTTTTCAGGTATGTATGCGACGAATCCGCCATAAATACCTTGAGGAGGGGTTCCGGTAGAGGAGTATGCCTCCCATTCCTTGCTCTTTTCATCAAAATAAATGATGTGATTGTTGGTTCGCCAAAAACCGTATCCCCCGACCGAGTGAAGAACCCCTTTTCGAAAAAAATGATACGCATGACAATTATCGCCTCGATAAAAAGTTTTATCCATGCGCTTAAAAAGCATTGTTTTTAAGTCAAATAAGTAAAACTGGTTGGTACAATTGGCGATGAAATAAACCTTACTTGAATCCAAAGAAGGAATTTGGCTTATTACTACATTTTTGGGTATGCTAATAAAAGTAAGGCTATCAAATTTAACAGCTTTGACAATCTCCCACTTGCCTTCTTTTTGAAATTTTTCTAAGTTGCTTGAATTAGTATTAATCCGGTAAGCCGACTTTTCATTATGCTGTAAAAAATAATAAAAGTCGGCCCGAGTTTGCATCCCGATTTGGAGCAAAAGCAAAAGCAATAATGCGCGTTTAATATATAATCCCATAAAAACTAAACCGATAAAAATTTAAATGAGTCTATTCCTTAAACAAGATTAATGCATTGGGATTTGATTAAACTCAACGGATGATTTTTTAGCATCTTTAAATGCTGCTTTAGGTTTTATACTTAGGATTTGGAATAACTCTTGGTCAGATTTAGCGTCAGGATTTGGCGTTGTCAACAACACATCGCCAGAAAAAATGGAGTTTGCCCCCGCCATAAAACAAAAAGCCTGCCCCTCGTAATTTAATTCTAATCGGCCTGCGGATAACCTCACCGCTGATTTTGGCATCATAATTCGAGCCGTAGCAATTACCCGAACTAAATCCCAAACAGACGCTGTTTTTTGGTTTTCAAAAGGGGTTCCTTCTACCGGAACTAGATTATTCACGGGAACGGATTCTGGGTGCTCAGGAAGATTGGCCAATGTCAATAACATGCCAATTCGATCGTCAGTAGATTCACCCATCCCAATGATACCTCCGGAACAAACGGACAATTTCGCTTTTCGAACATTGCCTAGTGTTTCTAATCGATCATCATAGGTTCTCGTCGAAATAACATCATCGTAATACTCTTCGCTAGTATCTATATTATGATTATACGCGTATAAACCAGCATCTTTTAATTTCTCTGCTTGCTGCTCTGTCAGCATTCCTAATGTGCAACAAACTTCCATGCCAAGAGAATTAACTCCCTTAACCATATCTAATACGCGGTCAAAATCTTTGTTATCACGTACCTCGCGCCAAGCAGCCCCCATGCAAAAGCGGGAACTACCATTGTCTTTAGCACGCACCGCAGCTTGGATCACCTCCTCATAAGGCAATAACTTCTGAACTTTCACATTCGTATGATAGCGTGCGGCCTGCGAACAATAGGAGCAATCTTCAGGACAACCTCCTGTTTTTATAGAAAGTAAGGTACTTATTTGAACCTCGTTAGGATCATGAAATTGGCGATGAACGGTAGCAGCCTGATAGACTAAATCTAAAAATGGCTGATTAAATATTTCCTCAACTTCCTTACGTGTCCAATTAGTACGAATCATATTTTCAAAATTTAACAAATATAAACGCTTAGATTAAGAATCCATACAAAATCTACTCAAATTCCATCAAGTAAGGCATTAAAGCTAGATAGCCTTCTCGTTTCTTCATACGTTCCATCTCCAAAATTGGCTTTGCCCAAGGCATATTTAAAGCAGCAAATTTCTGAGTCAAAGAACTTTCCGACATCGCAGAGGAGATCAATTGGTCTAGGAATGATTTTGCTTTTGGATACACGACCACTTTGTAGGCTCCCGGCTTAAGTTTTCCTTTTTTTGCAGCTATTTCAATAGCCACATCTAATCCACCTAATTCGTCCACTAACCCTATTTCTTTGGCTTGAATTCCAGTCCAAACACGACCTCCAGCTAAAGATTTCAATTTTTCAATGCTCATTTTTCTCCCTGAGGCAGCCTTTGACGTAAATGTTTCATAACCCTGATTGACCATATTTTGTATCACCGATTTTTGAAATTCTGTTAACTCGCCTAAAGAATTCATGAAATTTGAATTCGCATGCGTGTTTACATAATCTTGCGTGATGCCAATCTTATTGCTTAAGAACCGATCAATATTTAACCATTGGGCAAAAATTCCAATGGATCCTGTCACGGTGGTAGGCTGTGCCACGATGGTATTGGTCCCCATGGCCATGTAATATCCTCCTGAAGCCGCATAGTCCGACATAGATGCCACGATGGGTTTTACTTTTTTGGCCAACTCGATCTCCCGCCACATCTCATCCGAAGCTAATGAGGAGCCCCCTGGAGAATCAATTCGAAGCACAATCGCTTTGATGGATTTATTATCTCGCAATTTTCTTAATTCCTTCACAAAATCTTCTGAACCAATATTTTCATCACCACCTCTTGATCCTACGATTTCACCTTCGGCAACTAATACCCCTATTTTATCCGTTCCTTCAACGGCCTTAATCGGATTTTTTGCTTTCAGATAATCGGCCAGTTTGACAAAAGTCAAATCACTTTTTGCCTTTATTTTAACAGCTGATTTTAAAAGGGATTCAAATTGATCCCAATATCCTAATTTAATCATGCCTAACTTTTCTGCATGTACAGGATTCATGGCCAATAGACTATCCGCAATTTGATTCAGTTTATTGGCAGAGATTTTTTTACTTAACGAAATTTTAGAAAACACTTCACGGTTGATCGAGCTGATAAATGATTGCGTCTGCATTTTATTTTCAGGACTCATATTTTCACGAATAAACGGCTCAACGGCAGATTTATATTGGCCTACCCTAAACACCAAAGGCTCAATTTCCAATTTATCAAATGCCTTTTTATAAAACATATATTGAACACTAATCCCATTAAAATCTAATAAACCTGATGGATTCAAATACGCTTCATCAGCAACTGATGCGATGTAGTAAGCCTTTTCAGAATAAGAATTCGCATAAGCATAAATAAATTTACCTGAGCGCTTAAATTTTTCTAAGGCATTTCTAATTTCAGTTAATTTAGCATAACCGGCCATAGGAAAACTAACATCTAGGTAAATACCTTTAACGTTGTTGTCTATACGTGCGCGTTCTAATGCTGATAAAATTTGAATCAATCCTATTTTTTCGGTGCTTTCAAAAAACGGATTGGGGATGGTCGCGAATGGATTATCTTCTTCTGTACTTGCATTTTCAACGATAGGCCGATTTAAATCCAATTTAAGAATTGAATTTTCTTTTACTTCAAATTCTGATTCGCCTCCGCTCATAGCTGCTCCGATGCCTAGAATCATCAGTATACTGATAATTAGAAAAAGGAATAAGCCCATAAGGGTTGCTAGGGTGTATTTAAAAAATTGCCACATAATGATCTAAGATGATTAAAAGTATAAATTGGGATTTAAATTTAACAAGTCAAACAAAATTATGTTCAATGGATAAAATCCCAAAATGAAGGGTAAAAATTAACCGAAATTGACCCGGTAATCTTCCCTAGCTTGTAGAATCACTTCATGGGCTATTTCGCGGCCATAAACTTCATCGATGTCCACTAAATTGGAACTCGTTTCTCCTGGAAGCATTTTGTACGTCCAAAAATAATGCCTAAGTCTTTGAACAATATCCTTAGGTGCGTCTGAAATATCGCGCCATTTTCCATATATAGGATCATCCTTTAAAACAGCAATAATTTTATCGTCGGCCTCCCCATGGTCAATCATTCGAATACCGCCGATGGGAATAGCCTGACATAAAATATCCCCATGGGTGATGGTCCGCTCAGAAAGAACTAATATATCAAGCGGGTCACCATCTCCTTTAATGATTTCTTTTCCTGAGTATTTTTTAGCCAATTTGGCTATTCCGTCAGCACAATATGTTTGAGGCAAAAAACCATATAAAGCAGGAACAATATTGGAGAATTTCTGCGGCCGGTCTATTTTTAGATACCCTGATTCTTTGTCAATTTCATATTTTACCGTATCGGTAGGAACAATCTCGATAAATGCGGTGACTAATTCAGGCATTTGCTCGCCAATATGTATTCCGTGCCAAGGATGAGCTTTAAATATGTTTCGATTCATGATAATCTGTTAACGGTCGTTGGCACGCAAATTACAAAAATTGCGCTAACCTAAACTAAAGAACCATTGGCAAATAGGTACAATCTAGGGAAATTAGTTAAATTTGTGGTTTGAATTTTTTGAATTATGATATACCCCATCGTCCCTTATGGCGATCCTGTCTTAAGAAAAGTAGCAAAGCCTATTAAATTAGGAAGCATCGATTTGATTAAGCTGTCGGAAGATATGTTTGAAACGATGTATGCAGCGAGTGGCGTAGGATTAGCCGCGCCACAGATTGGCATGGACATTCGGCTTTTTGTTGTGGATGGAAGACCCATGAATGAGGATGAAGATGAGGAAGAAAAAGACCCTTCCCTTGTGAACTTCAAAAAGGTTTTCGTGAATGCGACTATTTTAGATGAAACGGGCGAAGAGTGGGGATTTGAAGAAGGTTGTTTGTCGATTCCTGGGGTAAGAGGTGAAGTTTTTAGGCCTGAATATGTCAAAATTCATTATTGGGACGAGCATGGGGAGGAACATGAAGACGTATTTGAAGGGTTTGCGGCAAGAATTATTCAGCATGAATATGATCATATCGAAGGAATCCTTTTTACTGATCATTTGAATGTGGTCAAAAAGCGAATGATAAAAAGTAAATTAGGTGAAATTAGCCGCGGAAAGGTTTCAGTGGATTATAAAATGAAACTTTCTCGATAAAATTAGATATGAAGATTTCTTTAAATTGGTTACGTGATTTTATTGACATTTCTAAATTACCTCAAAAGGGCGAAGCAGAGGAGTTAGACGTATTATTAACAAATACGGGATTAGAGGTTGAGGGGATTGAAAGGCATGAAAAAATCCCAGGGGGATTGAAAGGGTTTGTGGTAGCTGAAGTATTAACCTGTGAGAAATTTGAGGTAAAAGACAAAATATTAAGCCTAACGACTGTTGACGCAGGACTATCAGAAATTTTAACCATTGTTTGTGGAGCGGCTAATGTAGCTGCGGGTCAAAAAGTGATTGTGGCAACACCCGGCACAACTTTATTTGACGCAGAAGGCAAAGCCTTGTTTACCATAGAAAAGCGAAAAGTATATGGCCAACCCTCA
>CANKVC010000070.1 GCA_947486835.1 Cytophagaceae bacterium
CTTTGATCGAGGGCCAATTGCAAATAAATGGGTTTATTGTTGAGCGCGATGTATGGAATTGTACTCCCAGGCAAATTCATCACAGATATTTTTCTCATCCCAAAATACCCTTTAACCTCATCGGATTGAACGCCCTCACCAACTTGAATCTGATAATTATATAGAAAAGGATCCTCCAAAGACCACAGGTGGGCGTTAGGTATTCTAATTTCAATCTGGGCAGTTTTGGCACCCGCAGCAATTATTTGTGAGCCTGAAAAACCGGCGGACAAAGTTACTTTGACCGACGTTTTTTGTTTGGCAGGAGCGGCTAATTCCACTTGAAACTTTGCTGTCGACTGATCAATATCAGGGCTTACCTGGGCATAATCAACATATTGATCACCACGCGATTCTAGATAAATCGTTTGCCAAATCCCTCGGGCATTTCCGTACCCCTGTTTTCCATACAGAGTAAACATTCGCCTTTTGTCGTCCACACGAATATTTAATACTTGTTTTTGACCTGATTTAAGAAATTTTGTTAAATCAAAAGAAAAGGGAGTATAGCCGCCTTCGTGAGAACCTATTTTTTGACCGTCCAAGAAAACATCCGTTTTCCAATCACTTGCTCCGATCACCAAAAATGTCCGCTTGGATTGCCAGTTGGCCGGCACCTCGATCAAGCGCTGATACCAGGCAATATCCGTTTCATCCTTCACGCCTGACAATTGGGAACCCCAGGGAAAAGGAACTTGGATTTTTAAAGGATATTTTTGCTGATTTTTTTCCCAATGTTCTTTGACACCTGCATCTTTAGGGTCAAATTTAAAATCCCATTCGCCATTTAAATTAATCCATTGGCTCCGCTCGAAGTCAGGCCTTGGATGCTCGGGTAGAAAAGAGGCTTGTTGGCCATATAAAAAAGTGGCACTTAACAGAGCCAATAATAACATTTTGATTTTCATAGTATTTATTAATAGGTATTTGAGGCAAAATTGGGTAAAAAAAATTAAAAAACGGATAATTTTTAATTTAAAAGCTAATTTTACGTCATGACCAGTTTAGAAGAATTAAAAAAGAAAATACCAACTCAGATTGCTGTGATTGGTGGAGGAAGTTGGGCTACGGCGTTAGTAAAAATTCTTTCAGAGAATCAGGTAAAAATTAAGTGGTGGATCCGGAGAAAAGCGGATGTTGATTTCATCAGAAAATACAACCACAATCCAAGCTATTTAACTGACGTTGCGATTAATCCACGCAAAGTAAAGACTTATAATAAAATGTCTGAGGCTTTAAACGGCGTCGAATACATCATTTTAGCCATACCTGCGGCTTTTATTCCGGCTACTTTAAAGGACTTAAATAAAAAACACTTTGAAGGCAAAAAAGTCGTTTCAGCGATCAAAGGCATGATTCCTGAGGAAAATTTGTTGGTTACAGATTGGTTAACCCGAGAATTTAGTTTGCCCATCGGGCAAACATGTGTGATTGCCGGACCCTGTCACGCGGAGGAAGTTGCCTTAGAAAAGCAATCTTATTTAACCATTGCATCTCCTAATATTGATGTAGCAAAATCATTTGCTAATTTACTGAATTGCCGATTTTTACAGGCGAATGCGATTGCAGATTTATATGGAGTGGAGTATTGTGCCGTCATTAAAAACATCATTGCGATTGCCTGCGGCATCACACGAGGCCTCGGATTTGGGGACAATTTTCAGGCGGTGTTAGTCAGTAATGCCATGCAAGAAATTAAGATTTTTTTAGATGAAATCTATCCCAAAGAGAATCGAGATCTAAATAACTCAGGGTATTTAGGGGATTTATTAGTGACCGCCTATTCACAATTCTCTCGAAATAGAACTTTTGGAAATATGATAGGTAAAGGCTATTCGGTAAAATCAGCGCAGATTGAGATGAACATGATTGCGGAAGGATATTATGCCGTTCGAAGTATTTACTTGATTTCAAAACAGCATCATATAAGATTACCGATCATCGATGCGGTCTACCACATTGTCTATGAGAAGACAAATCCTTTAATCGAGATGAACACGTTAAAAGGATATCTTAAATAAAAGACCGAATGAGTTCCGCCGTTTTTGCGAGAGACTCTTGGCTCAGTTTCAACTTTTCTTGAGAAAAATTAATGTCCAGCATCCGATTTAAAGGAACCAGGTGCACGTGCGCGTGAGGTACTTCTAGGCCAATCACTGCTACACCAATGCGCTTACAAGGGATCGCCTTTTTAATGGCTGGGGCGATGCGCTGAGCAAACTTCATTAATCCGGCTAAAACCTCTGGATCTAGGTCGAAAATATAGTCAATTTCCTGTTTTGGGATGACCAAGGTATGGCCTTCTACCAAAGGCATCACGTCTAAGAAGGCTAAAAATTGATCGTCTTCGGCAATTTTGTGACAAGGAATTTCACCCTGAACGATTTTAGAAAAAATAGAGCTCATCGTTAATCGATACGTCTTAGATTACATTTGGAAACAGGCTTAATAATCAAAGGCACTTTTTCCAATTTTACGGCATCACTATCTAAACCAAACCACTTGTCTTCCGAAGGGGTAAACTGTTTGACAAAGAAATAAGCCTTCATCACCATTCGGTCTAATAGGGGTAATTCATTATCAAAAGATAAGAACTTTTCAAGCACGACAAATCGGAAATCGCCAATGACATTTTGTTCATTCAAGGATTTATATCGCGAAGTGATGTCCACCTCTCCTCTAGAAACCATTTCCTCTACAACCTTTCGAAAGTATAAGTTGATCCGTTGTTCCACCCGGAAACCTAATTTAAAATTAACTTTGATAATGTCATCTTTCTCAATCACCGTTACTTTGTAATCCATCGTATATGGCTCATCTAGAGTATCTACATGGACAAACCAATAAATATCAGCCTTTTTGGGACGACGCTGGAAAATGGAATAAATAATTTTTGATTCAATATCGGTGACCCTACCAGCATTGGACATAAAAACTAAATGCGTGGCATATTTCGGAATCGTATCATCGTTACTTAAATCCTTTAAGGGCTCTATATACTCCGACAAAGGCTCGTATTCGGTCAATTTATTTTTAATCCGAGAAGCTCTAAACCACACCCACATCACCAAAATAATCACACCCGCAATGAAAAGAGAGACATAACCCCCATGGGAAAATTTCTGTAAATTAGCGACCAAGAAAGAGCCTTCTAAGGAGACGTATACCAAAAGGAAAAGTAGAATCCACCACATATCTACCTTCTTGATATGTAGGTAATATGCCATTAAAGAAGTGGTCATTAACATGGTCAGTGTAATCGCCAACCCATAAGCGGCCTCCATATTGGTGGATTCCTTAAACCATAATACAACTCCTACACAACCCATCCATAATAAGATATTGACGGAAGGCACATACAATTGGCCCTTTTGATCAGATGGATAAACCAAGCGTACTTTTGGCCAAAAATTGAGTCGAATCGCCTCAGAAATCAAGGTAAATGATCCTGAAATTAATGCCTGACTGGCAATGACGGCAGCGGCCGTAGCGACCATAATTCCAGAGAATAAAAGTTCACGCGGTAGTAATTCAAATATAGGTTTACGTCCATCCAAGGTCATTCCTTGATGTGCTAAAAGCCACGCACCTTGTCCAAAATATTGCAACAGTAAAGTGATTTTAACAAAAATCCAACTTACTCGAATATTTCCACGGCCACAATGACCTAAGTCGGAATAAAGTGCCTCCGCTCCCGTTGTACATAAAAATACCGCGCCTAAAGCCCAAAAGCCAGCACTTCCTGCTTGGTGCGTGGTTAATAATTCCCAGGCATACACAGGAGAAATGGCACGCAAAATAGACCAATCATTTTGTATCCAGATGATTCCAAAAAGTCCAAGCATGGAAAACCATAAAAGCATGATTGGCCCAAATAACTTACCGACCACCTTCGTTCCAAAAATTTGGAAAATAAAGAGAATGGTTAAAATAAATATGACCAGAGGAACCGTATCTGTAACATAAGGAGTCCCATCTGGATGATGAAGCATACGTAAACCCTCAACAGCAGAGGATACCGAGATAGGTGGTGTGATAATTCCATCCGCAAGTAATGCAGCCCCACCGATAATGGCTGGCAAAGTCAACCATTTTGCATGACGCCTCACTAATGCAAAAAGGGCAAAAATTCCGCCCTCACCTTTGTTATCTGCACGAAGAATTAATATTACATATTTAAGTGTAGTCTGTAACGTCAAGGTCCAAAAAATACAAGATAAGCCTCCTAAAACCGTCAAGGAATTGATCGGTTCATCCCCTATGACCGCTTGCATCACATAAAGAGGAGAAGTACCAATATCTCCATAAATGATCCCCATAGCTACCAAAAGTCCAGCGGCCGTGAATTTATTTTTGTGTTTTTGTTCCATTATAAAAAATAGCGTAATAAAATTTTATTCAAATCGGAATTATATATGGTTAGAATACAAGTTTTACAAAAAATTGTACTATTTCTAGTCTATTTATTTAAATATTTCAAGAAACGGAGGCAAATATACCTTCAATTTTGATATATCAAATAGGGATTTGATTTTTTCTTGATTGGGATGAGATAAGTGGCTGTTGGACAGCTACTTATTGTATATAATAATACCCGAAAATAATGTCCATTTCATCTTCAGAAGTCAATCCAAAGCCTAAGGCCTTATTGGTATTATTCACATAGGTAACCACTGAAGTCAATCCTTCCCCTTCTTTCAAAACGATCGGCTTAGCGTAATTGACAACCTTAGGATGAGCCCAATCGTTGTCTTCGTAAATAATTTCCCCATCACGAGCTCCTCCCTTAATTTTAATTTGGAATAGTTTCCCTCTTTCATGTGTATGTGAGGTGAGCGACACAATCACAACCGATTTGCCAGAACCTTTGACAAAGCCATCAAAATTATAAAAGTCTTTCGTGATAACAGTCGTTTGGTTTGGAGGTAGTGTGAAACTTGAATTATTAAAATCAATCATACTAACCACATTTTTTACCTGTGATTCGGGGACTGTGTACAGATTTACATAATTCTCCCCATATAAGTTATCCTTCGTTTTGTTAAAATAATGAGGATTTAGGTCAACCGAACTATTCGCTGGAAGTTTCAGCGCAGTACCTTCTGGAAAAGAATAGTCTGAGTTTGGATCCGTGCCTCCTCCTAAAAATATATGATTTGACATTTGAAAAACTGTGCCTATGTTTAGCGAATTATCTAGATTTCTCAAGTCTCTTATTTCATCCATATTAGGCAGAAGAAGTTTTGATCTGAAATCATACACCACCAAATGATGGCTATTTGATCTCGATTTAAGTTTTATCCGAGAAATATAAACGGGCTCTGTGTTATTCAAAGGCCGACGAACAAAAATCTCGCGCTCAAAATTAGGTGGGACAATGAATCGATCCACTTTCAACTGAAATCCAGTCTTCCCTTCTTTAACAGGGGAATCTAAGGCTGAAAAATTAGTAGGCTCAGTGAAACTCGGTGTGGTATCATCTAATAATTTGGCATCAACCACCTCACCTTTATCTGGAGCACCTGCTTCAATCCATTTTTGGACGAAATCCAATTGGCCTTTGCTCACAGGCTTCCCTCCCAAAGGCATAGGAGCCGCATAATTAGCCGTCACATGATGACTTAAATCCCAATTTAATTTATGAAATAATAGACTTTCGGCCGATGAAAATTTCTTGACCCTTTGAAGTTTGTTTGCTACGGCAACAGAATTTTTAGGAGTAGTCCCAATCAAATTTCCGTAGGCAAGCCCTTTCGCCAAAACTAAACCATGCTGAGCATAAGAGACATCTTGAACAGATAAATGGCAACCTGAGGTAGCGCAACTAGGACTTAATAATTTATCTTGTAATAAGTCAAAGGAATTAATCGTTGCAGTCTGAGAAATGGGGCTTACGGGCGTATCAACAGCTGATTTGCTGCAAGCAAATAAACTCAGGGACAACAAAATAACATATAAGGTATTTTTCATTTCAAAGAATAGTGGTCTAAAGATTCTCCTGGTATTATTTTTAAAACCTGTGTCAAAACTAACAAAACTAATTTTCTTGAAGCAATCCAAAGGGGCAATTTATTTAATAAGGCAAATTCCTCTAGTGTTATCGTAGGGGTATTTCGTAGATATTCCATCAACCAACGTTCAGAATCTCCATAGGAGAACTGAACTCCCTCTTGGTTCTCACGCCTTAAAATCTGCTTCATTTCTTTACTTGCCTGCACGGTCCTGTCTTTAATCCGAACAAAACACTGAGGTTGGGAATCGGTGCTTAGTTGGACAAAGTGCGGTTTATCCACACTTTCAAATACTTGATAGACTAAAACAGTCCGACCATTATCCAAAGAAATTGGGTAAGCGTTATAGGAAAAAGCAGGAAAGCAATATTTTTCAATCGCACGCTCTAATAAATACTGTTCTTCTTCAGCAAACTTAAGGCCTTCGATTTGGCCCTCATCCGACACCCCTAAAAATAAATGACCTCCATCTGTATTCGCAAAGGCCACCAATTCCTTGATAATCTTCTCAGGAAACTTCACCTTCATCTTGAATTCAAGTCGCTGGCCTTCTCCATGACGGACTAAATTTTTTAGATTTTTTAAATCTAAAAAATCATTTTCATGCTCCCAATTGGTGGATTCCAATAAAATTTCTGATCCCGATCTCATGCGCTATTAAACTCATTTCAATTTACAAAAGTTTTCAAATTAAGTGATTAACGAAAAAATATTTTTGCTTAGTATAGTTATTCAATAGACATTGTGTATTTTTGTCAAAATTTAAAAAAATGGAACTCGAATCCTTAGGAAATTCCCTTATGAATTTGCCATTAGAAGACCGATTAAGTCTTTTAACGTCTACCTATTCGAAGGATGTCATTGCATTTTCAAGCTCTTTTGGGCAAGAAGATCAGGCCATAACCCATGCGATTGCCACTCAAAAATTACCCATAAAAATTTTCACCTTGGACACAGGAAGACAATTCCAAGAGAGTTACGAGTTGATGGATCTGACGAAAAAAAAATATCAATTTGAATTAATTACTTATTTTCCCAATCACATTAAAACTGAAAATTTAGTTCGTGAAAAGGGATTTAATTCTTTTTATACCTCTGTTGAAAATAGAAAAGAGTGCTGCTTTATTCGTAAAATGGAGCCATTAGCAAGAGCACTGGAGGGTGTCAATATTTGGATTACAGGGTTACGTGCAGAACAATCAGAAAACAGGGCCCATATGCCTATCGTAGAATGGGATGAGGCTAGGAATTTAATCAAGGTTAATCCCATCATTGATTGGAATACAGAAAAATTGAATAATTACTTGACTGAGCATAAAATTCCACAAAACCCTTTACACAAAAAAGGGTTCATTTCGATTGGTTGCGCTCCTTGTACTAGAGCGATAGGACCAGATGAACACCCAAGAGCGGGACGCTGGTGGTGGGAAAATTCTCAAAAAGAGTGTGGATTACATGCCTAAAATTTAAAATATGAGTACAAATATGTCAGCCATTCACGATAAAATAGGTCAATTTCCGAGAGAACTGGAGGATGAATCTATCTACATCATGCGCGAAGTGGCCGCTCAGTTTGATCGTCCAGCGTTATTGTTTTCGGGTGGAAAAGATTCGATTACTTTAGTCCGATTAGCGCAGAAAGCTTTTTTTCCGGGAAAAATTCCTTTCCCTTTAGTTCATATTGACACAGGACATAATTTTCCAGAAACGATTGAATTCAGGGATTGGTTGGCCAAAGAAACAGGGGCAGAACTCATTGTCCGCTATGTCCAAGATTCCATAGACCAAGGTAAAGCCAAAGAAGAAAGCGGAAAATATGCATCTAGAAACGTATTGCAAACGGTTACTTTGCTTGACACGATTGAGGAATTTAAATTTGACGCTTGCATCGGTGGCGCAAGACGTGACGAAGAAAAGGCTCGAGCAAAAGAGCGCATATTTTCGGTTCGAGATGATTTTGGCCAATGGGACGCCAAGCGCCAAAGACCTGAATTGTTTGATATGTTGAACGGACGCATTTCTGTCGGCGAAAATGTACGTGTTTTCCCCATTTCCAACTGGACAGAATTAGATGTTTGGAACTACATCAAAGAGGAAAAAATGGAAATCCCGAGCATCTATTTTGCACACCAGCGACAAGTGATTCAACGCGATGGAATGCTTTGGGCAGATTCAGAACACTTGAATAAAGAGGCAGATGAAATTCCATTTGAGACCACGGTTCGTTTTAGAACGGTGGGTGATATGACTTGTACCGCAGCAGTGAGTTCAACGGCAGTAGACATCGATGTCATTATTGAAGAAATTTTATCAGCAGAAATTTCAGAAAGAGGAGCCCGCATCGATGATAAAAGGTCGGAAGCGGCGATGGAGAAAAGAAAACAACAAGGTTATTTTTAATTAAGAGATGGATATTTTACGCATAGCAACGGCAGGTTCGGTAGATGATGGAAAAAGCACATTAATCGGCCGCTTGTTGTATGAGACAAATTCGATTACCAAAGATAAAATTGAAGCACTTGAAAGTGCCTCTAAAAGGAAGGGTTTGAATTTTTTAGACCTTTCATTATTGACCGATGGCCTAATTGCAGAGAGAGAACAAGGCATTACGATCGACGTGGCACATATTTATTTTTCTACGCCAACCAGAAAGTACATCATTGCAGATACGCCTGGTCATATAGAATATACCAGAAACATGGTGACTGGAGCATCAAACGCAAAGGTTTCTTTGATTTTAGTGGATGCCCGACAAGGCATTGTGGAGCAGACAGCAAGGCATTTATCCATCGCTTCTTTATTGAGAATTCCTAAAGTTATCATATGTGTGAATAAGATGGATTTGGTTCAATATCAGGAATCAAAATTCAATGAAATACAGGATAAATTATCCGAATTAGTACGCAAAACTACCTTCAAAGGACAAACTGTTTCTTATCTACCCATCTCTTCTTTATTCGGTCAAAACATCACAAAGCAGGCCGATGAAATGCCATGGTTTACTGGAAACACATTATTACAGGAATTAGAAACTTTTGAATTTGCCGAAACGTTAGCTCAAGCGCCGGCTCGTTTTCCGGTCCAATTTGTCGTTAGACCCATGACGGAAGCCTATCATGATTACAGAGGATATGCAGGTAAAATAAGTTCTGGAACCTTTAAAGTTGGCGACGAAATTCGCGTTTTACCTACGGGACAAACCAGTACCATTGCCACGATTGAAAAATTTGAAAATTCATTAGATCAAGCCATCGCGGGGGAATCGATTGTCATGACCCTGTCGAATGATATTGATATTTCAAGAGGGAATTCCATTGTATTGGCCTCAGAAACCAACGTACCTTCTTTAAAAGATTTCTCGGCGCATGTTTGTTGGCTTGACCACCAAGCCCTAAGCGCTGGAAAAACGTATCTTTTACAGCATGGGATACATACGACTAAAGCAAAAATTACTCAAATAACAGAGCGTCTTGATGTAACCCAACAAACATCAACTACTGAGGTAGGCCAATTAAATTTGAATGAAATAGGGAAGATTTCCTTACGAACAGCACAGGCCATTTCTGCTGATATTTATGCTGAAAACCCATCCAATGGGTCCTTCATCTTGATTGATGAATTTTCGAACTCGACCGTTGGCGTAGGCTTCGTCGATTAATTATTCGAATTTTTTAGGCGCATATAAAAACCCAAAAGCCTCAGCTCCTTCTTTGGTATGCACCTCATGGTGTACGTAATGAGCCTTCATAATGCGCTTCATGTATTTACTTGTCGCCTTATATTTTATTTTAATTCTACGATGCACAATGATATCATGAAATATAAAATAAAATATCCCATACGTTGCAATTCCTAAGCCGATCCAAATTAAGGGCCAAAAGCGAGGAATTTCCGCCCCTATCATGATCGTCAAGGTCGACGTTATTCCGAAAACCACCGAAAAAAGGTCATTTTTTTCCAAGGCATTTTTGTGATGTACGTGGTGAGATTCGTGCCAGCGCCACATAAATCCATGCATAATGTACTTGTGCGTAAGCCAGGCAAAAGCTTCCATCGACAAAAAAGTACCTAACCAAATAAGTAATGCTATGATTTTCATTTTAATTCAAAAACCGAAATTACATGGAATTGTTTTAAAAATCCACCTCTTCCTTTGATTGAAAACAATTATCTTTGTAGGCTATAGGTTGGCCCATACCCTATCAACTGATTAAATTTTCTTTATGATTGACAAAAAATACGCTCCCCAAGAAATAGAGCAAAAATGGTATACTTATTGGCTCGAAAATAAATTATTTTCTTCTAAGCCGCATCCTGAAAAAGAGGCGTATACCATTGTTATTCCTCCGCCTAATGTAACTGGGGTTTTGCATATGGGTCATATGCTTAACAATACTATCCAAGACGTATTGATCAGAAAAGCGCGAATGGAAGGCAAAGAGGCTTGTTGGGTCCCCGGAACTGACCACGCTTCCATTGCCACTGAGGCTAAGGTAGTTGCCATGCTTAAAGAAAAAGGCATTGAAAAAAAGGATATTTCTAGGGAAGAATTTTTGGCTCATGCATTTGAGTGGAAAGAAAAATATGGGGGCATTATTTTAGACCAATTGAAAAAACTGGGGGCTTCGTGTGACTGGGATAGGACTCGGTTTACGATGGAGCCCTCCCTTTACCAAGCCGTTATTGACACTTTTGTTAGGCTTTATAATAAGGGTTTGATTTATAGAGGGGTCCGAATGGTCAATTGGGATCCGGCTGGGAAAACGGCTGTTTCGGACGAAGAGGTAATTCATAAGGACGTCCAAGCAAAATTATATCACATTCAATATCCATTTGTGGATGGATCGGGGCATTTAACGATTGCAACTACTAGGCCTGAAACGATTATGGCTGATGCGGCCATTTGCGTAAACCCCTTAGATGAACGATATATAAAGTTACACGGGAAGAAAGTATTCATCCCCTTAATTAATCGAGAAATAAGCATCATCGCAGATGAATATGTGAGTTTAGATTTTGGTACCGGTTGTTTAAAAGTTACTCCAGCGCATGATTTAAATGATTATGAGTTAGGGATCAAACATAAATTACCGGTGATTGATTTACTGAATGACGATGGTACTTTAAACGAAAAAGCCGTTTTATTTGTTGGG
>CANKVC010000071.1 GCA_947486835.1 Cytophagaceae bacterium
TGTGGTGGCTGAGACGGAGGAACAGGTGAAGGCCAATTGGGAAACATTAAAATTAAAGGAGGGGAACAAATCCGTTTTAGGCGGCGTGCCAAATTCTCTGCCGGCCTTAGTTAAGGCGATGCGCATTCAGGAAAAAGCTCGGGGAGCGGGATTTGATTGGGAGGAAAAGGAGCAGGTCTGGGAAAAAGTGGAGGAGGAATTAGGGGAATTCAAGGAAACGTTTGTGGGCAAAGATTTAACCGAAGCTGATCGAAATGAAGCGGAAGGGGAACTGGGAGATCTTATTTTTAGCCTGGTCAATTTTGCAAGGTTTATCGACCTAAATCCCGAAACGGCGGTGGAACGAACGAACAGAAAATTTATTAAACGATTTCAGCACCTTGAAAAAAGAGCCGCCGAAATAGGGAAAGCTTTGTCGGAAATGACCTTAGCTGAGATGGATGTGTATTGGGAGGAGGCAAAAAAATTATAAAATAGGTTTAAGGGATTTAATATTCCCTTAAACCCATCATTGATTACTGAACGAAAAACTTATAATTAGTTTTAGTCGTATATCGATTTCCAGGTCTCAACACAGTGCTCGGGAAGCTTGGTTGGTTCGGAGAATCTGGATAGTGCTGAGTCTCAAGACAAAAACCTGATCTTTTTCCATAAACAGCTCCATTTTTTCCTTTTAGGTGTCCGTCCAAAAAGTTGCCCGTGTACAACTGAACTCCAGGTTCGGTGGTAGACGCTTCTAAGGTACGGCCAGATACAGGATCATGTGCAATGGCGACTACCGCAAATTTTCCCATAGGTTTATCAAAAGCAAAGCAATGGTCGTATCCGCCACCACGTTTTATTTGCTCATTGTCGGTTTGATCAATTCTACTTCCAATCACTTGGGGCGTTAAAAAATCGAATGGCGTTCCTGCGACGGGGATTAATTCACCGGTTGGGATTAATAGATTATCCACGGCAACTAGCTTCGGTGCATTTAATTGCATAGTATGCGCCAACACATTTTGCTTGCCATTTCCGCTTAAGTTGAAATAACTGTGATTACAAAGATTGATCACCGTTGCTTTATCGGTCGTTGCAGAAAATTCAATCGACAATTCATTTTTAGCCGTTAAGATATATGACAAATGAACAGTTAGGTTTCCTGGGAAGCCTTCTTCCATGTCGGTGGATATATATTTTAAAACAATTTTAGGGCCTTCTGCCGTTTCGCCGGAAGAAATCACTTGCCAAACCTTTTTGTCAAATCCTTTTAAACCTCCATGTAGAGAATTTCCATTATTGTTAAGAGGTAATTGGTACCCAACGCCATCCAAGGTAAATTTTCCTTTGGCAATTCTATTGCCATATCGACCCACGGATGCACCAAAAAACGGGTTTTCTTTGATGTATTCATCTAACGTTTCAAAACCTAATACCACATCTTCGACAATACCATTTTTATCAGGAGTTAAAATTTTAGTGATGATACCTCCATAGTTCATGATTTGAACTTCCATTCCAGAAGTATTTTTCATGGTAAATAGGGTAACAGATTCTCCTGAAGGGGTTTTGCCAAAGGGTTTGGACGAAATTGATGCCATGGGTTTATTTGAATTTTGTGAAAAACTAAGGAAAGAAAAATGAATTAGGGCTGTTAGTAAGCCCAAAAGATTGATTTTTTTCATGTTTGATAGGTCTTGAGAATTCGAATTTAAAGAAATTCATTGAATTTGAAATATTTTTATTTATCTTTGCACCCC
Source organism: Cytophagaceae bacterium (assembly GCA_947486835.1). GTDB lineage: Bacteria > Bacteroidota > Bacteroidia > Cytophagales > Spirosomataceae > Aquirufa. Next base: position 1,743 of record CANKVC010000071.1, read on the forward strand.
GATTTAAAATTTAATTACACACTTAAGTTCAGCATGTTAGCCCGACGTGTTGATGTAACCAGGGCAAAAAATTTATGTCAAAACAACCAAAAGATTTCGACTGGGATTTAGTTGAAGGTAAAGGATTCGGTGGCAGTTATGCGGCTGATGTTAAAGAAAAAATGGAGGCTGCTATTGAGGCAACCTTAAATTCGGTTACTGAAAAAGAGGTAGTGAAGGGGGTAGTAGTGAGTAAAACAGACCGTGAAGTAATTATCAACATTGGATTTAAGTCTGATGGTTTAGTATCTGCTTCTGAATTCCGCGATATGCCGGATTTGAAGCCAGGAGATGAAGTGGAAGTATACATTGAAAACCAAGAAGATGCGAATGGCCAATTAACATTGTCTCGCAAATTGGCGAAAGTAATGAGTGCTTGGACGAACATTGAGAAGGCTTTGGAAGAAGATATTATCATCAATGGATTTGTTAAGCGCCGTACAAAAGGTGGTTTAATTGTCGATATTTTTGGAATTGAGGCATTCTTGCCAGGTTCTCAAATTGATGTGAAGCCTATCCGTGATTTCGATATTTTTGTAGGTAAAAATATGGAGGTTAAGGTAGTTAAGATTAATCATACAAATGACAACGTAGTTGTTTCTCATAAAGTATTAATTGAAAAAGATCTTGAAGCTCAACGTCAGACTATTTTGACGAATTTAGATAAGGGTCAAGTATTAGAAGGTGTGATCAAAAACATGACTAATTTCGGTGTGTTCATCGATTTAGGTGGTGTTGATGGTTTACTTCACATTACTGATATTTCATGGGGCCGCATAAATCATCCACAAGAAGTATTGAAATTGGATCAAAAAATCCAAGTGGTTGTGTTGGATTTCGATGAAAACAAAAAACGTATCTCTTTAGGTATGAAGCAATTACAAGCACACCCTTGGGAGGCTTTAGCTGCTGAAACGGAAGTAGGTTCTAAAGTAAAAGGTAAGATTGTTAATGTGGCCGATTACGGTGCATTCTTAGAAGTTCTTCCTGGCGTTGAAGGTTTAATTCACGTGTCTGAAATGTCATGGTCTCAACATTTACGCAATCCACAGGATTTCTTGAAAGTTGGCGATGAAATGGAAGCTGTTGTTTTAACTCTAGATCGCGCTGAGCGCAAAATGTCATTAGGCGTTAAGCAATTGACAGAAGATCCTTGGAACAAGACAGACTTATTAGCTAAATACGCAATAGGTACTAAACATAAAGGAACGGTTCGTAACTTAACTAATTTTGGTTTATTCCTTGAATTAGAAGAAGGTATCGACGGATTAGTTCACGTGTCTGATTTATCTTGGACTAAGAAAATCAAGCATCCATCTGAATTTGTTAAAGTAGGGGATTCTTTAGATGTAGTTGTTATTGAATTAGACGCTGAAAATCGTCGTTTGGCCTTAGGACATAAGCAATTAGAAGAAAATCCTTGGGATACTTTTGAAAGCGTATTTACGTTAGGATCCGTTCAAAAAGCAACCATCATTTCTAAGACAGACAAAATGGCTGTACTAGAATTGCCTTACGGTATTGAAGGTTTAGCTCCTTTGAAGCAATTAGTTAAGGCTGATGAGTCTGTGGCTGAAGTAGGAGAGGCTTTGGATTTCGCTGTGATTGAATTCCAAAAAGAAGATCGTAAGATTATTCTTTCTCACACAAGAACGTTTACGGAAGCTACGGCTGAAGAAGTAGCAGCTGCTACGGCTAAGCCAGAGAAAAAGAAAACAACTAAGGCGGCAGCTGAAAAACCTGCAGCGTCTACAGCTGAGAAATCGACCATGGGTGATATCGGTGCATTATCTGCTTTAAAAGAGCAAATGGAAGGCGCTGAAAGAGCTCAAGCGATTAAAAAATTAGAGAAAAAATCTAAGAAAGCTGAGTAATCTTTTGAAATAAGAGGTAGAAAAAAGGGGAGGCGAAGGCTTCCCCTTTTTCGTTTATGGGAGTTCCCGGTAAAATAAAATATATCTCATTCGGTTTGCTTTTTGCCAATTTTTAATCAATTTTACTAAATCATGTGGTTTTGTTTATCTGCTATATTTGGATTAATAAAATCATCTTATCCGATTTAACTAACCTAAATAACGATTATTATGAGTAATGATTCAAGGCGAAACTTTATCAAAAATGCTTCAGTAGCCGCCGCAAGTTTTTACATTGTCCCTCGTCACGTGTTGGGCAAAGGTTTTACAGCTCCATCCGATAAATTAAACATCATGGGAATTGGTGCGGGCGGTAAAGGATATAGTGACATCATGAGCTCTTTCAATAAAGGAGCGGAAAACATCGTAGCCTTGGTGGATGTTGATGATCGCCAATCAGCAAAAGCCCGCAAGGAGCTTCCAAATGCTAAATATTACAAAGATTTCCGCAAAGCGTTAGAGGCAGAAGGAAACAATGTAGATGCGGTTATTGTATCTACTCCTGACCATACACATACTACGATAGCCATGGCGGCGATGAACCGTGGAAAGCACGTGTACGTTCAAAAGCCTTTAACTCATGATATTTTTGAGGCTCGAATGATGACCGAAAAAGCACGTGAAATGAAAGTGGTGACCCAAATGGGAAATCAAGGTTCATCAGGAGACGGTGTACGTCAAATGATGGAATGGTTTGACGCTGGAGTTATCGGAAAAGTTCATACGGTACAAGTTTGGACCAACCGACCAGTATGGCCACAAGGAATTACCTATCCAGCTGCCGGTTCACCTGCACCCCAAGAGTTAGATTGGGACCTTTGGTTAGGACCTGCTAAATATAGAGAATACAATCCAGCCCTTTTGCCATTTAAGTGGAGAGGTTGGTGGGATTATGGTACCGGTGCCTTAGGAGATATGGGATGTCACTTATTAGATCCTCCATTTAAAGTGTTGGGAATTCGCGATGCTTTAACGGTTGAGTGTTCGGTGGGATCCGTATTCTTACAAGATTGGGTTCCTGAGTGGATTCCAGAAGGATGTCCACCATCATCCATCACTACGTTGCGCTATGCACCATCAGCTAGAAATAAATCGGCTGTTACGTTGACTTGGTACGACGGAGGACTTCGTGCTCCACATCCAGAAGGTATTCCGGCGAGTGAGGTGATTGGCGATCCAGATGGAACCAATGGCGTAATTTTAATTGGTACCAAAGGCATCATGACTTGCGGTACGTATGGAATGTATCCTAAGGTTTTCAAAAATGGAAAGCAAGTGCCGGAAGCAGAATTGCCTAGCAAAATCACCTATGCTCGTGTCGCTAATGGACCTGCAGGCCATCAAACTCAATGGGTTGAGGCTTGTAAAGCAGGATATGGTAAAATGGAAGTGAGTTCTGGTTTTGACTATTCAGGACCATTTACAGAATCCGTTTTAATGGGAAATATTGCCATTCGTACCTACATGCTTCGCGAAGGTGAAGGTAGAACGGCTAAATATATCGGTCGTCAGCAGCTTGACTGGGATGCGGCCAATATGAGGATTACCAATTTTGAGGCAGCAAACCAATTTGTTAAGCGCGAATATCGTGCGGGTTGGAAGCTTGACGAGAAGAAATAATAAATTATAACATTATAATTTGAGCAAAAAGACGGGAATCCTTTCCCGTCTTTTTATTTTTGTAAAAATAATATCGACTATGCTGCCAATATTTGAACGTAATTTACCTGCTCAAGAAGTTTTTGCGAACGTAGAAACCTATATTTCTGAATTAGGATACCAAGTGATTTCCAAAGATTTTACTAGACCCTGGGGAGGATTTTTCGTATTGGACGAATCGCAAGCAGCTAAGTTTGCGGCTCAATTTTTCCCCAATTTGAGTATGGATACGATTCAAATTACCAATAAATTAAGCCCCAAATTTTTAATTGTCGCTCCTGAAAAACGCCTTTCCTGGCAATACCATTTTAGGAGAGCAGAAATCTGGACGGTCATTTCTGGGCCTGTGGGAATCGCCATTTCAGATACAGACGAACAAGGCTCCGTAGGTTCTTATGATGCTGGGGATTTTATTAAACTCCAACAAGGCGAAAGACACCGATTAATCGGATTAGATCACTGGGGAGTGGTGGCGGAAATCTGGCAACATACCGATGAAAGCCAACCTTCAGACGAATCAGATATCGTCCGCTTGCAAGATGATTTTGGCCGTTAGTCAAAATTAACCGTTCGGTAATCTAAAAATAATACAAGAAAACTTTGTAATCTCTAAAAGTTTCCATAGTTTTGCAGCTCAATGTTCAATCGAGTTTAGCAAATGAAATCGCGTATTCTAATTAAAGGAACTGAATTATTCTTTCGTTACGGAGTAAAGACCGTCACGATGGACGCGATTGCGAACGAATTAGGGATTTCGAAAAAAACGATATATCAACATTTTCCTGATAAGGATTCGATGGTATATGAAGTGGTTAAAATGTTCACTGAAGAGGATTTAGCCAAATGGAAAGAGCTGGATAGGCTTTATTCTAATGTCATTGAAAAGATGTTCAAGTCTTTTGAGATGACCAAGGATTTAATCACCCAAATGAATCCTCGACTTTTATATGAGATTCAAAAGTATTTCCCAAATGCCTTTACCCTTTTCGTAGAGCATAGCGAAAAATGTATCAACGAAAATCTGATTGCTGACTTTAAGAAAGGTGCACAATTCGGGTATTTTAGAAATGATATCGATTTCGAATTATTAGCGCGCTTGCGGATGGCCGAAGTCAATTTTGCCTTTAATCCTGACTTTTATCCAAATAACAAATTGCCCTTGTATGAAACCCAACTGGTCATGTTGGATATTTTCATGCGCGGGATTTTAACCGAAAAAGGTTTAACACTATACACATCTTATAAAAACAATTTACCATTATGATCCGCCTAAGAAATATTTTTGTCGGCTTTTCTTTTTTCATTTCTTTTGGAAGCTTGGCGCAGTCTTTTAGCTTAAAAGAAGCGATTGACTATGCCATCATTCACCATGTTCAAGTGAAGAATAGCCAAATTGATTTGCAAAATGCAGGAGCTAAAATCAATGAAATTAAAGCAATAGGTCTCCCCCAAGTGAACGGTTGGGTTCAATTTGTGAATAACTTGAGTTGTCAACGTGTATTTATTCCAGGAAGAATTTTTAACCCAACAGCTCCTGAGGGGGAGTTGATTGCTGCTAAATTTGGTGTTGAAAATTCGGGATTTGCCAATGTTGGTTTGAGCCAACTCGTTTTCGACGGGACGTATTTATTGGGCTTAAAAGCATCCCAAGTGTACAAAGATCTTTCTGTGAAGGGTGTGACTCAGTCCAAGCAGCAAGTGGCGGAAAATGTAACGAAAGCATATTATGGAATTTTGGTTAATGACAAGCGCATGCAATTGTTGCAGGTGAATGTAAGCCGATTGGATTCTCTATTGAAAGAAACTCGTGCTTTGAACGCGCAAGGGTTTGTAGAGAAGATTGATGTTCAGCGATTAGATGTCCAAGCAAATAACCTGAAGACTGAGTTGGAGAACGTATACCGACTTCAAGAAATGTCTTACTCGCTCTTGAAATTCCAAATGGGTTATCCGATGGAAGAGTCCATTCGACTAAGTGTTAGTTTGGAGCAAATTGAATTACAAAACAATTTGAATGACTTGGCTGGACCTTTTAACTATGCCAATCGAATTGAATATTCTATCTTGAAAACGCAAGAAAGCTTGGCAGAATTGGATTTGAAAAGTATTAAGGCGGGATATTTGCCCCGTTTATTACTGAATGCTAATTATGGATATAATGCGGGTGCAAATGCTTTTGGTGATTTATTATCAAAGCAATGGTTTGATAATGCAGCTATTTCCGTATCTCTTCAAATCCCGATTTTTGATGGCAATTCGAAAAAGTACAAGGCAGTCCAATCAGCCAATAACCTTCAGAAGGTTCGCCAAAGTTTTGATTTGCTGAAATCTTCGATTGATTTCCAACGGTCTCAGTCAACGATAACCTTAAAAAATTCTTTGGAATCCTTGAAACAGCAAAAAGCGAATTTGACGCTGGCGAATGAAATTTCTCGCGTCACTCGTGTGAAATACCAACAAGGTGTTGGATCAAATCTTGAAGTTCTGAATGCAGAATCATCTATTAAAGAATCTCAAGCAAATTATTTTACTTCTTTATACAATGCCCTAATCGCTAAAGTTGAGCTAGAAAAGGCAAATGGTACTTTATATATTGACTAATAAGAATTATAACAAACACTCATGAAAAATTTATTCATCCTCCTAAGTGGAATTTTAATCGTTGCCTCATGCAACAAGCCCGTAGACAAAAAACAAGAATTAGCCGATTTGAAAAATCAAGCTAAGGAAATTAATGCCAAAATTATTGCCTTAGAAAATGCCATGGGCAAAGTTGAATCAGGCGAAAATTTAAAGGTGATCGCTGTGGTTGTTAGCCCTGTTAGTCCTCAAACTTTCAAGCATTTTGTGGAAGCCCAAGGAAATGTAATCGCTGAAAATACGGTTTTAGTGAGCCCTCAGACGGGTGGAATGATTCTTTCATTGCCAGTGGTGGTCGGCCAAAATATTAGTAAGGGGCAACTAATCGCAACCCTCGATAATAATATTTTGAAAGAGTCCATGGAAGAGGTGAAACACCAATTGGCCCTAGCAAAAACCCTTTTCGACAAACAAAAAACGCTATGGGATCAGCAAATTGGGACTGAAGTTCAGTTTATTAGCGCGAAGTCAAATAAGGAATCTTTAGAAAAACGCCTTATCACCTTGCAAGCCCAATTGGGATTATCAAAAGTAGTGGCGCCCATTTCAGGGACGATCGAATTAGTTAGACAAAAAGCGGGTGAGATGGCCGCACCAGGCTTGCCAATCGTCCAAATAGTTAACTTAGGCAATTTGAAAGTAATGGTTAAAATTGCGGATTCTTATGTGGGTACGGTAAAAACAGGCGATCCTATTGTCATTAAATTTCCAGACATTAATAAGGAGATTTCAGCTCGAATTTCTTTAGTTTCTAAAATGGTTAATCCATTGACTAGAACTTTTGACGTGGAGGCTAAAATTCCAAACGCCGGGGATTTAAAACCAAACCAGTTGGCCGTCATCAACATCAACGACTCATCCAAATCAAACGCATTAGTGGTTAGCGAAAACATAATCCAAAAGACCGAGAAAGGTAATTTGGTTTATGTGGCTGTTGACGAAAATGGAAAGAAAATAGCTAAAGCTCGACCAGTTACCATCGGGCTTACCTTTAATGGACAAGCTGAAATCCTTACAGGGCTTCAAGCAGGGGATTTAGTCATTACTCAAGGATTCCAAGAATTAGTGGATGGCCAATCAATTTCATTTTAATTCCAAATAATTCTTAGCATGGAAAAAAATTCAAAAAACGAGCAATTGCCCGAAGGTAAAGGCTTTATATATAATATGGTGGGCTGGTTAGCTCAAAATCGTACCACCGTTTACATTTTTACATTCATCATTTTTGTGGCCGGTATTGGTATTTATTCCAGCCTACCTAAAGAGCAATTCCCCGATATCGTTGTACCTCAAATGGTTATTCAGACGGTATATGCAGGAACTACGCCCTCGGATATTGAAAATGTAATCAATAAACCGATCGAAAAACAAATCAAATCGATTACCGGAGTTAAGCGCGTAAAATCGAATGCGCTCCAAGATATTTCAGTGATCATTGTTGAATTTAATACGGATGTCTCGGTCCCCATTGCGAAGCAGAGGACGCAAGATGCGGTGGATAAAGCCATCAGCGATCTCCCTAAAGATTTAACTCGCGAGCCTTCAGTAGCGGAAATTAATTTTTCAGAGTTCCCTATTATGAACGTGAATATCGCGGGGGATTATCCATTAGATAAGTTGAAGAAGTATGCGGAAGATTTGCAGGATGAGATTGAGGGGATGCCTGAAATTAATCGAGTGGATATTTTGGGGGCTTTGAAGAGGGAGATTCAGGTCAATTTAGACCTCTATAAAATGCAGAGTTATGGATTGACGTTTTATGATATCCAAAGTGCTGTTCAAGGGGAAAATGTTAATATTTCAGGCGGAGATTTAGCGGTCAATGGCGTTCGTCGTTCCCTACGAGTTACCGGGGAATTAAAGTCGGTGGACCAATTAGCCAACTTAATGGTAGGTTCTTCTACGGGTGCCCGAGTGAGATTAAAAGATGTGGCTGAGGTGGTTGATAGTTATGAAGAAAAGCAGGATTTTGCTCGACTAAACAACAAATCCGTGATTACGCTAAACGTGATCAAAAGGGGTGGGGCGAATTTAATTGAAGCCGCGGATCGCATCGAAAAGACGATTGAAGAATTTAAGAAGACTAGATTTCCAAGTGGATTAGTGGTGACGGTTACGGCGGATTCTTCCGAAAGAACGCGTGGCGACTTAGCGGATTTGATTAATACAGTAATCCTTGGATTCTTGTTTGTGGTGATTGTATTGATGTTCTTTATGGGTGTTCGTGATGCGGTGTTTGTAGGACTTTCTGTTCCTCTTTCTGCTTTATTGACCTTTCTATTTATGCCAAGTTTGGATTTCACCTTGAATACCATAGTTCTTTTTGGATTTTTATTAGGCTTGGGAATTGTCGTCGATGATGCCATTGTGGTGATTGAAAATGCACATAGATTATTCAATAATTTTAAGAAATTGTCGATTGTTGAGGCCGTTAAATTGGCCGCGTCGGAAGTTTTTGTTCCAGTTTTGACAGGTACTTTAACAACGATTTCCCCATTTTTACCTTTGCTTTTCTGGCCAGGTATCGTAGGGGAATTCATGAAATACCTGCCTATCACATTAATTATCACCTTATTTGCCTCGCTATTTGTGGCCTATGTGATGAACCCAGTGTTTGCCGTATCCTTCATGAAACGTCATGACGAAGAGGCAAATGATGTGAAAGCACCTAAATTTGCGGACATACGCCGGACGGTATTTATCCTGTTAAGCTTGGCTATTTTTGGATATGTGATTGGTTTTGGGCTAGGGCACTTTGGCTTTGGTAATTTCTTTGTTTTTGCTCTTTTATTATATGTGTTTAATCATTTTGTGATTACGCCTAAGTGGGTGGTTCCGTTCCAAGAAACGGCTTTGCCAGCCTTTAAAAATAATTATCGCCGATTGATTTCATGGGTATTGACCGGTAAAAGGTCTATTTATGTTACCTTGGCTGCGTTTTTATTGTTGGTATTTACCTTCGTCTTGATGGGCATAGTCAAACCAAAAGTGGTCTTTTTCCCTTCAGGTGATCCCGATTATATCTATATCTATTCGAAGAATCCAATCGGTACAGATGCGGTGGTTACTGACTCGATCACGAAAGTGATTGAAAATCGGGTTTTTGCGTTCATCAAAAAAGAAGGCTACGCTAAAATTGTC
>CANKVC010000072.1 GCA_947486835.1 Cytophagaceae bacterium
TGTGCATTTGATAATTTTCTCCAATCCTTCATATTTTATCGGATTTTTATGATATCCCATCGTTTTAGAAAGACTCATGGTTCGATTATTATCCCCCATCGATAATTCAATATCTTCCATTGTCATTTGACTTGGATGCTCATATCCACAGGCATGTGAAATTTCGGCAATTTCTTTGACCAATGAACGATGATAATTATAAAATCGCTCACTTTTTAATTGTGGATCAATACCTGCTTGTAACCATTTATTTGATGTAGCTACACCTGATGGACAATGATTCGTATGGCATTTTTGAGCTTGAATACATCCAATGGACATCATGGCTTCTCTAGCAATATTAATACTGTCCGCCCCCATGGCGAAAGCCATCAAGGCTTTTTCGGCGAAGCCCAATTTTCCTGAGGCAATAAAAAATATTTTATCTGTCAAATCATGCCTTTGAAAAATCTGATAAATTTTAGCAAATGCAAATGTGAATGGCATGGAAACATGATCAGCAAAGGCATGCGGAGCGGCCCCTGTTCCCCCTTCTCCACCGTCAATCGTAATAAAATCCGGACCTGAATTTGTTTTTACCATATAGGCTGCAAGCTCTTCCCATTGCTCTAATTTACCGATGGCCGATTTTATGCCAACAGGCAATCCCGTTTCAGAAGCCATACTTTCAATGAATTTAACCATTTCGGGTATGTTTGAAAATGCCGTATGAAAGGCTGGAGACATGGCATCTTTTCCTTTGGGTATTAGTCTTATGGCGGCTATTTCATCATTAATTTTGGAACCGGGAAGCATTCCTCCTTTTCCTGGTTTTGCCCCTTGGGATAATTTAAGTTCAATGGCTCGCAAAAACGGATTTTGTTCTACCTTCTCTTTTAATTTTTCCATAGAAAAATTTCCATCTACGTTTCTAACTCCAAAATAGGCAGTTCCAATATTTAAAATGACATCAGCTCCATTTTGATGATAAGGAGACAATGAACCTTCCCCCGTATTATGAAAGCAGCCAGCTAGATCGGCGCCTTTATTCAATGATTCAACCGCTTTAGCGGATAATGAGCCAAAACTCATCCCAGAAATATTAATGATGGAGTATGGACGATAAGGCCTTCTTCTTTGATGATATTCTCCCATGATTTTGGCTGCAGGCATTACACCCGGATTTTTATTAAATGGGTGATCTGTGGGAGGATTGTACCCAATCATGGCATTTTTAATAAATATATACCCGGGTGCATTAAAATCTTGATCACTGCCAAAACCTTGTAGATTATTATCTTTCTTTGAAGAAGCATAAATCCAAGACCTTTCTTGTCGGTTAAATGGCAATTCCTCCCGATTATTAGCTACAATATATTGCCTGATTTCGGGCCCTATTTTTTCCAACCAATACCTAAGATGTCCTACGATCGGGAAATTATGGGTGATGGAATGTTTTTTTTGAAAAAAGACATCCCTTATGGCGACGACTACTAGGATTGAAACAATCCAAAACCAAATAGATGTTAGCATGTTGAATTGAATTTATATTCAAAGATGTCAAATTATTTCCCAATTCTTATTTTTATCTTTGCGTTTTTACAAATTTATATGATTGCAAATTATACCCTTTTAAAGCAATATGTTATTTCGGTTTTCGAATCGATTGGATGTAATGAGCAAGATGCTATTTTGGCAGCTGATGTGTTAGTTTCAGCTGATTCAAGAGGGATTGATTCTCACGGGGTGGCAAGGTTAGCCGGTTATATTCGTTTGTTTGATCATGGGCGATTAAATCCCAAACCTAACATTAAAATTTTACATGAAAGTCCGTCTACGGCTTTAGTAGATGGGGATCGTGGACTTGGTTTAGTGGTTGCGCCTAAAGCGATGGAAATTGCTTGCGGCAAAGCTAATGTAGCTGGAACGGGCTGGGTAGCCGTTCAGAATTCAAACCATTTTGGAATTGCGGGATATCATGCGATGATGGCCGCGAGCCAAGATATGATCGGTTGGGCCATGACACATGCCGCACCATTAGTAACTCCTACATTTTCTAGAGAACGATTACTGGGTACAAACCCCATCGCTGTATCCATTCCTGCGTTGCATGAACCAACCTTTTTAGCGGATTTTGCTTCTACAGCTGTGGCCTATGGTAAGTTGGAAATACTTCAACGAAAGGGTCTCGATACGCCAGATGGATGGGTTCAAGATGCAAATGGCATGCCCAGCAACGATGCTTTTGCCATTAAAAATGGAGGCGCATTATTGCCTTTAGGAGGAGATAGAGAACATGGGTCTCATAAGGGATATGCGCTTGGGGCCATTGTTGATTTATTGTCAGGCGTATTGTCGGGAGCTAATTTTGGTCCATGGGTTCCTCCTTTTGCTACTGCTGGATTTATGAATGCAGGAGAAACGGTAGGCAAGGGGACAGGTCATTTTATAGGCGCTATGCGAATAGATGCATTTAGGCCAGCGATTGAGTTTAAAAAAGATATGGATATTTGGATCCAAAGATTTAGAAATGCTGAAGCTGTGGAAGGTCAAAAAGTCATCATCCCAGGTGATCCAGAAAGAGTGTTGGAAGTGGAACGTAAAGCGAATGGTATTCCATTAATTGACCCAGTGGTGGAAGATTTAAAAGCCTTGTCGGTTCGATTTAATTTAGATTTTAAAATTGCATAATATGGTTTCTAATAAGCGATTAAAGATTTTTTTATTAGTTTTTTCATTGTTGATGGCTATGTTTTCATATTACGCCTGGCAAATTTTCAAAACTCCCAATTTTGATGTGGATAAAAAGCCATTTGCTTTGTTGATTCCCAAAGGATCAACGTATGAAACGGTTTTGGATACGCTAGAAAAAAATAAGCTAATACGGGATGAATTAAGTTTTCGGTTTTTAGCCAAAGTATTTAACTATCCATCTCGAGTGAAACCAGGTCGGTATTTGATATATGAAACGACGGGCAACTGGGAATTAATTCGAAAACTTCGTAATGGAAGTCAAGACGCATTAAAAATCACTTTTTCCAACATCCGATTAAAGGAAGATTTAGCTGGAAAATTAGGGCGCCAATTAGCTTATGATTCAGCCACGATTTATCGTTTATTAGATTCTTCAAGCATCGTGGAACCGCTTGGTTTTTCTAAAGAGACCATTCCATGTCTATTTATTCCTGATACCTATGAGGTGTTTTGGACCATTTCTTTTGAAGACTTTTTGGCTAAAATGAAAAAGTCCTACGACCGTTATTGGACCGTAGATCGAGTTCAAGCGGCTAAAGCGTTAGGTTTAAGTCCAAGTGAGGTTGGTATTCTAGCTTCAATCGTTTATGGAGAAAGTAAAGAAACATCAGAACAATCAAGGATAGCTGGTGTATATTGGAATCGTTTACAAGTAAAAATGCCTTTACAGGCAGATCCAACAATTGTTTTTGCTTGGAAGGATTTTACGATTAAGCGTGTGACGGGTCGTTATACATCGATTAATTCACCTTATAATACTTATCGCTTGATAGGTTTGCCGCCGGGACCAATTTCCATACCGGACCCAAGGGTGATGGATAAGGTTTTGAATCTAGAAAAACATAATTACCTGTATTTTTGTGCGAAAGAAGATTTTTCAGGTTCTCATAATTTTGCCGTATCGTATTCAGAACATTTACAAAATGCAGCAAAATTCCAAAAGGCCTTGGACGATCATAAAATTTATTAAATGTATACACACGCGACTACGTACCGAGTTTGTTATGCCGATACCGATAAAATGGGCTATGTCTATTATGGGAATTATGCGCGTTTATATGAAATTGCAAGGGTTGAAACGTTACGATCTTTAGGTGTGAGTTATAAAGTTTTAGAGGATAACGGAATTGGTTTACCTGTATTTGAGCATTATTCAAAATTTCATGCACCAGGATTGTATGATGACGAATTAACAGTGATATGTCAAGTCGACCAATTGCCTACCGCTAAAATTGAATTTTCATATCGAATTAAAAATGCTGACGGTGATTTAATTAATGAGGGCAAAACCACGTTGGTATTTATGAACATGCTTCAGAAAAAAGTCGTCAAAGCGCCAGAATGGGTTGTAAATGCATTAAGGCCTTATTTTAATTCATGAAAAGGAAAAACCTCATTCGGGAGTTAAAGGCCATTTGGGCGGAATATGAGGAGCATTATGTGCTTTGTCGGATTATTTCGATTTTATATCAAAAGATATTCCAATTTGACATCGATGTGCGCGCCGCTGCCGTCGCTTACAATTTTACTTTAGCTGTTTTTCCCACCATTATTTTCTTATTCTCCTTATTGCCTTATATGCCCATTGATCATTTAGATCTTAAAATGATTGGTTTTTTGAAAGGCACGATTCCTAAAAATCTACATGGAGATTTGACCGAGTTAATACGCGAAATAGTAAATAAGAAACGAGGTGGCGTGCTTTCTTTTGGTTTTATTTTTGCCTTATATGCTAGTACAAGTGGAATTATGGCTTTAATTAGGTCTTTCAATCTTACCTACAAAACAAATGAAAATAGAGGATTCATTAAAGAAAGAGTGATTGCAGTGGCCCTTAATTTTCTATTGACCTTCGTCTTATTGATCGCATTTGTTGCCTTTATTTTGGGAAATTTTTTCCTTAAAATGTTGGCAAAAAAAGATTTAATTGAATATAATTTCACCTATTATTTGACCAAATCTTTGACTTATTTAAGTATTTTTTCGGTATTCTTTTTTACCATTAGCATCATTTATTATTATGCCCCTGCGATTCATAAGCGTTGGAAGTTTTTTAATGCAGGCTCCATAACGGCTTCTATTTTAACCATTTCCGTGACCAATATTTTTTCTTATTATTTGGTGAATTTTGCTAGTTACCATAAAATTTATGGGTCTATTGGGTCATTGATCGCCTTAATGGTTTGGTTGTATTTTATTGCTTTAATTTTGATTGTGGGTTTTGAAATTAATGCGAGTATAGACCAAGTAAAAACCGAGGATTCTGATCAAGAAAAGGATACTGATTATTTTAATACCTATTAGTCATGGCAGCCCAACTCATTAAACTGTATGACAAAAATAATTCCATTGATATTCTTGTTTCAATTGTACAAGTGTTGCAAAAAAATGGTGTCATCATTTACCGTACGGATACCATGTATGCGTTAGGCTGCTTGATTACTTCCCAGCAAGCCATTCAGCGAATTTGTGACATCAAACAAATAAAGCCCAATAAGAATCGATTTTCATTTATCTGCAGTGACTTAAGTGCGATCGCTAATTATGCAAAAGTTAGTGATGCTAATTTTAAATTGTTGAAACATTATCTTCCTGGTCCATACACTTTTGTATTGCCAGCGAGTTCAAATGTTCCTTCAGTCTTGGTTCAAGGAAAAAAAACGGTGGGGGTACGAATTCCTGATTATACCCCAATACTTGAGTTGATTAAAGAACTTAATGCCCCATTATTAACTACCACATTAGCGCATGATGGATTGGATGTGGAAGAGTTTACGGATCCTAGCCTTATTTTTGATCGATATAAAAACCAAGTGGATTTAGTTCTTGACGGTGGGTTTGGAGGTGTATTTCCTTCTTCTGTGATTGATTTAACAGAGGAACTGCCAAGTATAATTCGAGAAGGAGCAGGTCAATGTGATGATTTTAAATAAATCACCATTTCATCATCGTTATATCTGATGGTTTTTCATGTTTCCAGCGTTTATGCGACCATAAATATTGATCTGGATACTTTAGAACTGATTTCTCTAACCTTCTAGCAAAAATTTCAATAATAGCTCCTTTGTCCACATTCTCATAAGATGGCTTGATTAGTTCTTCAAAACTCATCGTATAATAGCCTCTTTTTTCTCTAATTAATTCAACAAAGATTACTGGATATTGATATTCTCTGGCAAATCTTTCCATTCCCGTAAAAAAGCCAGTAGGTTGATTTAGGAAATTTGTCCAATAAGCACTTTCGGGTTTAGGGGGTGATTGATCCGCTGCCAAACAAATGGCTCTTGGGATATTTTTTCTTTCCCGTGCCAAAACCACAGATTCTCGTTTCTCCATTAAAACGTTGCTGCCAAACCTTGACCGTACCCAAAATGTAAAGTCATTAAATAAAGGACTAGATAGCTTTTGATAGACAATGTCATATAAGTTTTCTGATAAGGCTAGTCGATGCACCGCCCATTCCCAATTGCCCTGATGGCCTGCAACTAAAACTACGGGTATCCCTTTGTCTAGGTAGTTGGTGATAATTTGCTCATTAACCAAGTTTACTCGTTTTAGCATTTCTTTTTTACTAATGGTGGATCCTTTAAAGAATTCTACCATTTGGTCCGACAAATACCCATAGAATTTCATGGTTAATGCATTTACTTGTGAGCTGCTAAGGTCAGGAAAGGAGTTTTTGATATTTTTGACAATGACCTTTTTTCGATAAGAAAATACAAAATAGAGTAACCATTTAGCTAAGGTTGCTATTCGATAGAGAATAAATAAGGGTAAATGGCCGATTAATTTTAAAAAAAACATAGATAAACTTTAAGAGTATGCCATCATTAACATGTAATTTTACAAATATCCGATTATTTTTTCAATGCACATTGAAATTCAATATTTGCCCTGCTTAGAATATGTAAGTTTATTGATTCATTCGAATCATGTTGAATTTGAAGTGATGGAGAATTTTCCCAAACAAACTTTCCGCAATCGGACGTATCTATTAGGAGCCAATGGAATAGAATGTTTGACCGTGCCAACGATACATATCAGTGGGCAAAAAGTATTAACTAAAGATATTAGAATTGATTATTTTCAAGATTGGGAGCGTCGTCATATGGGTGCAATTCGGGCAGGATATGGCAAAGCACCATTTTTTGAATATTTTGAGCCATATATTAGCGATATTTTTGCGAAAAAAAATAAATTTTTAGTAGATTTAAATATTGATTTCATTCAGTTAATCATGAAAATTTTGAATGTTGAGTTTTCTTTCACTCTAACAGATCAATTTCATTCAACAAATAACCTGAGTCACTGGAATCAAATAAATGCTAAACAAGATTGGCAATTAAGAACAAATTTCAAATCGATTCCCTATCGGCAATGTTTTGGTGTTTCATTTGTTCCTAATTTATCTATTTTGGATTTATTGATGAACCACGGGAAGGAATCGAGAAATATTTTAAGTTAATTTCGTTAATATTGAACAAATAGATATTGAGATGTGTTTTTCGCAATAGATAAAAAGAAATCAAATGGAAGCAAAGTTTTCAAATAAAGTAAAAGAAGTGATTTCGCTGGCCCGCGAAGAAGCATTGCGTTTAGGACATGATTATATCGGGACAGAGCATTTAATGTTGGGAATGATTCGTGATGGAGAAAGTTCAGGGGTTGAATTATTAGTAAAATCAGGTGTTTCATTAGATCAATTACGTCAAAGCATCGAGCATTCTACTGCATCTACCACCAAATCTACTTTTGATAAGCAAAATTTATTAAACATTCCCTTGACAAAACAAGCGGAAAAAGTTTTACGTTTAACCTACCTAGAAGCCAAATACTTCAAGACTAATTTGGTTGAAACGGATCATTTGTTAATGGCTATTCTTCGAGATGAAGATAATGTGGCTACACAAATCTTGGAGAAATATCAGGTTTATTATGATTTAATTAAAGAAATGGTTGATTTCCAGTCGAGCACTGGTCAAGATATTTCGCCTAAATCGTCGTCAGATACGGATGATAATGATGACGATAGTCGTCTTTATTCAGGCTCAGCGTCTAATACACCAGGGGGTGCTTCTGCCAGTGGAACTAAAGGAGCTGAAAAAAGTAAGACACCTGTTTTGGACAATTTTGGTCGCGATTTAACCAAAATCGCTGAAAATGGTAAATTAGATCCGATTGTAGGACGTGAGAAAGAAATTGAGCGTGTGGCACAAATTTTGTCGAGACGTAAAAAGAATAACCCGATTTTAATTGGAGAACCCGGAGTGGGTAAAACGGCCATCGCTGAAGGCTTGGCATTACGTATCATCCAGAAAAAGGTTTCAAGAGTGTTATTCGGTAAGCGTGTAGTTACTTTAGATTTGGCTTCATTAGTCGCTGGAACTAAATATCGTGGACAGTTTGAGGAAAGGATGAAGGCGGTGATGAATGAATTAGAAAAGTCGACCGACGTGATTTTGTTTATCGATGAATTACATACGATTGTGGGTGCTGGTGGTGCTTCGGGTTCATTAGACGCTTCTAATATGTTTAAACCTTCTTTGTCAAGAGGAGATATTCAGGTTATTGGAGCAACTACGTTAGATGAATACCGACAATACATCGAGAAAGATGGTGCATTAGCCCGTAGATTTCAAACGGTTATGGTGGATGCGACGACCATCGACGAAACGATAGAAATATTAAACAACATTAAAGATAAATACGAGGAGCATCATCATGTGATTTATACTCCTGAATCGATTATTTCAGCGGTGAAGTTATCGGATCGGTATATATCAGATCGTTTTCTGCCCGATAAGGCTATTGATGTAATGGATGAAGTAGGTGCACGTGTACATATTTCTAATATCAATGTGCCTGCTGATATCGTGGCATTAGAAAATCAAATTGAACTTGTCAAAAAAGAGAAGAATCAAGTTGTGAAATCTCAAAAATATGAGGAAGCGGCACAATTGCGCGACCGGGAGAAAAAGTTGATTGACCAATTAGAGAAAGCGAAGCAAATTTGGGATGAGGAGTCTAAGAAACAAAAATTCACGGTTACCGAGGAGCATGTGGCGGAAGTGATTGCGCAAATGACGGGTATTCCAGTGAATCGTGTGGCAGCCAAAGAGGGGGAGAAATTGTTGAAGATGGAAGAAGAGTTAAGCAAACATGTGATTGGTCAAACAGATGCAGTTAAAAAATTAGTTAAAGCGATTCAGCGTACTCGAGTGGGTCTTAAGGATCCGCAAAAACCGATTGGTTCGTTCATCTTTTTAGGACCTACAGGAGTTGGAAAGACTGAAATGGCTAAGGTTTTGGCTACTTATTTGTTTGATAAAGAAGATGCGCTTGTTCGTATCGACATGAGTGAATACATGGAGAAATTTAGTGTTTCTAGGTTAGTTGGCGCGCCTCCAGGATATGTAGGATATGAAGAAGGGGGTCAGTTGACCGAAAAAGTTCGTCGCAAACCTTATTCCGTTATTTTACTGGATGAAATTGAAAAAGCGCATCCAGATGTCTTTAATCTATTATTACAAGTTTTGGATGATGGTATTTTAACGGATGGATTAGGAAGACGAGTTGATTTTAGAAATACAATTATCATTATGACGTCCAATATTGGAGCTAGGGATCTGAAAGACTTTGGTTCGGGAATTGGTTTTTCAACGAAATCGAAATCTGACAATTTGGATGAGCAAGCTAGGTCGACGATCCAAAATGCATTGAAAAAGGCATTTGCTCCGGAATTTATAAATCGGCTAGATGATATTATTATTTTCAATTCTCTTGAAAGGTCTGATTTGCATAAGATTATTGATTTAATGTTAATTAAACTTAAAGCTCGCTTAGTTAATTTGGGTTATGAGGTTCAATTAACTGAAAAGGCGAAAGACTTTATCGCGGATAAGGGATATGATCCACAATATGGGGCAAGACCACTTAATCGTGCGATTCAAAAATATTTAGAGGATTTATTAGCAGAGGAAATTTTAAAAGGTCCATTGGAAGAAGGTGAGTTGATCGAAGCGGATTATGAAGAAAATGCGGAGCAAATAAGTTTAGTTCGAAAAAAAGTATAAATCATTTTTATGAATTTAGTTCAAGATAAAGTTGTGTTGGTCACTGGAGCCTCTAGAGGGATAGGGAAGGCCATCGCAACTCAATTTGCCAAAGCAGGCGCTCATGTAGCTTTTACCTATTTGTCTTCGGTTGAAAAAGGCCAAGCTTTGGAAAAAGAATTGTCAAGTTTTGGGATAAAGGCAAAAGGTTATCAGTCGGATGCATCTCAATACGCTGAATCTGAAGCACTTGTAGAAGCTGTTTTAGCAGATTTCCAAACGATCGATATTTTAATTAACAATGCTGGGATAACGAAGGATGGGTTATTGATGCGAATGAGTGAAGAACAATGGGATGATGTGATTCGCGTTAATTTAAAATCGGTGTTTAACTTGACAAAGGCAGTGATCAAACCTATGATGAAGGCTAAATCTGGTTCTATTATTAATTTAACATCGATTGTGGGTATTAAAGGGAATGCGGGCCAAGCGAATTATTCTGCATCGAAGGCAGGTATTATTGGATTTACTAAATCTGTGGCACTTGAATTAGGATCTAGAAATATTCGTTGCAATTCAATTGCTCCTGGTTTTATTGAAACCGAAATGACGGGTGAATTGAATGAGGCGACCGTTGAAGAATGGAAAAAAGCCATTCCTTTGAAAAGAGGTGGAGAGGCGAATGAAGTGGCCAATGTATGTTTGTTTTTAGCATCTGATTTATCCTCTTATGTGACCGGACAAACGATTCAGGTAGACGGTGGATTGTTAACTTAATGTTTTTAGATGAAATATCGATTCAAACCTCAATCGCGATTTATGCGGGATTGGGGTTTGTTTTTTTTCTAGGTTTTGGATATTATTTCTTTCGAAATCCAATCAGTAAAAGCCATTCAGGTTCGTGGAGAATACTTTTAGGGAGTATTAGAGGCCTAATTTTGGCTTCTTTGCTCATTGCGATTTTCCCATTTAAGATCTTTGAAAATTTAAATTCACAAGAACCAGTTGAATTTATTTTCGTGGTAGACTTCCCTGAATTAGCCAATAAAGATTTTGATCAAGCTTTTAGGAAGGTAGATTCTATTGTAAAGATTAAGCATCCAGAAGTAGTTTGGATTGATTTTAAGGGCCAAGCGGTCATAAATTTTAAAAAATCCTTATCAAATTCTCGTTCTTTAAATCATTTAAATCAAACTATCCGGAAACTAAAGAAAGGGCGTTCGAGTAAAGAAATATTTATCTTAACAGATGGTAATTTGAATGATCTAAATATAGAATTGGGCTCAAATATTCACCTTATTCCTTTTGGTA
>CANKVC010000073.1 GCA_947486835.1 Cytophagaceae bacterium
TGACTTAAATGAAGTCGTTGTTACTGCGCTGGGAATTAAACGAGAAAAGAAGTCGTTGACCTATGCCTCTCAACAACTTGCAGGTGAGGAAATCAGAAGGGCGGCTGGTCCAAACTTCATGGAAGCCTTAAGTGGTAAAGTTGCTGGAATTGACATTAAAGTAAGTGCTTCAGGTGTTGGAGGATCAACAAAAGCAGTTTTAAGAGGTGCTAGATCCCTTTCTGGAACAAGTGAGGCACTTTATGTGATTGATGGTGTGCCTATGGTGAACAACAAAGGAGCTCAGCCAGGTTCTTACGGTGGAAATGACCGCGGGGATGGTTTGTCTTCTATTAATCCGGCTGATATCGAAACAGTTAACGTATTAAGAGGTGCGAATGCATCCATTTTATATGGTAGCCAAGGTGCGAATGGTGTTATTTTGATCACCACTAAAAAAGGAAAAGCGGGTAAAACAGTCGTTGATTTTAATTCTAGTACGGTTTTTGAACAAGTAACCGGTATCCCTGATCTTCAGTTTGATTACGGTACTGTAGGTGGAGATTTGAACTGGTCAAAAACGAAAGGAAATTATCAAAAGAATTATGTGAATGATTTCTTTCAAACAGGTACAATCGCAACGAATTCCATCAATGTGAGTGGAGGAAATAATCAGACTACTGCTTATTTTTCATACTCTAATATTACTTCAAAAGGTGCGATGCCAACAAATACGTATGGTAAAAATACGATTACATTAAATCAATCTACAAAATTATTTAATGACAAAATTACCTTAAGTTCAAATGTTATTTTTGCTAACGAAAAATCATACAACCGTCCTGGTGCAGGTTATTACAATAACCCTCTGACTGGTTTGTATACTTTTGCGCGTGACAAGGATTTTGCTTCTTACAAAGAAAATTATCAGGTTTTCGATCAAGGTAGAAACCTTTACAAACAATCTTGGTATTCCACATACGAGTTTCAAAATAATCCCTATTTTGAATTAAACAATAACTCAAAATTGGCAACGAACAACCGTGTTATAGCGAATTTGAAATTGTCTTATGATATTATGAATCACGTGAAGTTTGAAACAAGAGCCAATATTGACTACAATGATGTATTGTATGATAATCGATATGCTGCTGGTGGTAACTCCGTGAGTGTAAGTCCTAATGGGTCTTGGTCATACACCAAATATAAGGATCAAGCTGTTTATGCTGATGGTATTTTAAGTTATAACAACAATTTTGGTAACTTAAGTGTAACGGGTTTATTAGGAGCTAGTTATCAAAATAATACGTTCAACGATGGTATGAATGTGGCGAATGGTACAGTTTCATTACAGTATCCTAATTTCTTCTCTTTCTCAAATATGCCATACAATGTCATTTTTAACTCGACAATAAGTAAAACGGTTAAGCAAGGTGTATTTGCAAGTGCTAACATTGGCTACAAGGAGGTACTATTTTTAGATGTTTCAGCACGTAATGACTGGGCGTCAACTTTGGCATTAACTGGAAATCAATCTTATTTATATCCTGCCTTTGGTTTATCTGCCGTAATAAGTCAAATGATTCAATTACCTGAAGCGATATCGTATTTAAAGGTTAGAGCGTCTAATTCACAGACGGGTAATGAGGTTCCATTTAATGTGGTTAATCCTTGGAATTCCATTGGCGGTGCTGGTGGACCAAGCGGAATTGGGGGTATAAACCGAAATAGTCAGGTTCCATTTACAAATTTGAACCCTGAGATCATTACAAGTAACGAATTAGGTACTGATATTAAATTCTTTAATGGTCGATTAGGCTTTGATTTTACTTACTATAATTCTGTTAGTACGAATCAATTTCTCTCTTTAGCCGCACCTTCTGGATCAGGATATTCTTCCTATTTTGTAAACGCTGGTAAAATTGTGAATAAGGGTTTTGAATTAACGATTGACGCACAGCCTTTTAGAACTGATAATTTTGCTTGGAGCACGAATATCAACTTATCAAGAAACCAAAACGAAATAGTGGAATTAATTGCTTCTAATCCAAACTATCAAGTTGGTGGTGATGATGAAGGTTTTGCTTCGATTATTAAAGCAGGTGGATCATTCCAAGATTTGTACATATTTAAATTCAACAGAAACAGTGCGGGTCAAATAATTTTAAGTCCTGCTGGTGTTCCGACAAAAGCTGCTACGCAAGTAAAAGTAGGTAACGTTAATCCTGATTTAATTGCAGGTTGGAATCATAATCTTACCTACAAAAATTTCTTTGCTAGCGTTCTTATCAATGGAAAATTTGGGGGTGTTGCCTTTTCTAAAACAGAAGCTTTCTTAGATTCTTATGGTGCAAGCCAAAGATCTGCGGATGCTAGATTAAATGCAACTATTCCAATTAACGCAGTGTCGAGTACTGGTACGGCGGTCACTTCCATTGATCCAGTCCTTTACTACTCATCTATTGGTGACAGAAATAAAATCATGGAACCTTATGTTTTTTCTAGAACAAATGTACGTTTAGGTCAATTAGCTTTTGGATACAACTTAAAAATCAATAAGGCTTCTTTCCTAATCAAAGATGCTTCTTTCTCTTTAGTAGCTAGAAACTTATTTTTCTTCTACAAAGAAGCACCATTTGATCCTGAACAATCTATGAGTACTGCCAATGGAATGCAGTCAAATGATGTATTCAGTATGCCTTCTACTAGATCAGTGGGCTTTAATGTCAAATTAACTTTTTAATTAAAAATTAAAATCAATTGTTATGAAAAAAATATTATTTGCGTCACTATTTTTGATTGCGCTAGTATCTTGCACCGAAGAATTTGAGAAAATAAATCAAAACCCTAATCAAATTTCTGATCAATTATTAAAGCAAGACTTTAACCTGGTAGGCTCTCCCTTTTCAGGGATGTTATTGAACCTTTTCGGTGGTCAAATAGAAGAGGATCTTTTACATGATTCTTGGATGGGCTATATGAATACCCCTACTGATTTTGTGGGTAATGTTAATAACACCACATATTATATTCGTTGGAACTCTTTCTGGGGTCGTACATATAATAACGTGATGTCTCCTTCCAAGCAGGTAATTAGATTGGCAGAAGAAAACAAATTGCCATTGTTTGCTACTTGGGCAAAATTAATTCGCATCATGTCAATTTCTAAATTATCTGCTTATCATGGGCCAGTAATTTATTCAAATTATGGCGCGACTACGCCTACAATCAATTACGATAAAGAATCTGATTTGTACGATCAATTTTTTAAACAACTGGATGAAATTCAATCTGATTTTGCAGCTAACAGAACGTATACAGGTTTCACTAAATTTGACCCTAGCTATAAAGGAAGTATCCCTGCTTGGATGAAGTTAGTAAACTCTATGCGACTAAGATTGGCAATGCGTTTATCGAAAGTAAATCCTGCACTAGCTAAAGCACAAGGTGAAAAAGCGATGGCAGATCCTGCTGGATTAATTAATACGAATTCAGAAAATTTTCTAGTTTCTTTAAATGGCAATATTATGCCAGTGGCACAAATTTGTTGGCAATGGGATGACACTCGTATGGGTGGTCCAATTGAGTCTTTTTTAGTGGGTTTGAAAGATAATCGTATTTCAAAATATTTCACACCTGTGTCTGATGTTTCATTAGCTGCTGATCATCCTGCTTATCCTTACAAAGGAATTCGTAACGGTGCATACTGTGTAGCTAAAGCTGATAAAGTACCTTATTCGAAAGTATCTAATGATTTTAATAGTGCACAAACGAGACGTGGATTTACTGCATCTGAGGTTGCATTCTTAAAGGCTGAGGCTGCATTAAGAGGCTGGGCTGGAGCAGGTTCTGCTGAAGCAAACTACAGAAATGGGGTTAAATTATCTTTTGAAGATTGGGGTGCTGGAGGAGTAGATGCTTATTTAGCAGATGCCACGAGCAAGCCAATTGATTACGTTGATCCTAAAGATTCAAGAAACAGTAATAAAGCGGCTTCTACTATTACAGTTGCATGGAATGAGTCTGATAATCTTGAATTAAAATTAGAGAAAATCATTACTCAAAAGTATCTTAATACATTTACCAACACTTTGGAAGCATGGGTTGATTTTAGAAGAACAGGTTACCCAAAGATTCCTCCTGTAGCTAAAAATGATTCTAGCCCAGACTGGGGTATTATTCCTGTGGGTGAGTTTATTAAGAGAATGCCATTCACCAATGCTGAAAGAACAGGTAACGCGGCTGGCGTAGCTGACGCAGTATCTAAAATGGGATCTGGTGCAAAGGATGATATAGCGACTCGCTTATACTTTGACACAGGTGTTAAGTCAAATTTTTAATTTAGTTTAATACATATCTCTTTGCAAAAAGCACCTTTCATTTAATGAATGGTGCTTTTTTTTTGTATGAAAATCGCTTATTTGTCTTTTGTCTAAATGGACCTTTTCAATCTGTATGGGTATCAAACATAAGTCTGTTTTACCTCATGGAATTATTGAAATTATCGAACGGAAGATGTAAGTCAAAATTACCTCTTTTAAAAAACGAATAACCTTTTTGAGAACATTTCTGAATTGCTCGAATGTTTAGTCTGGGATTTTTGCTTAATTTTTTCAATTAGGTCAAAAGCGTATCCAGTTTAATCTATTCCCATTTATTTGACTTATTCAATTTGAGCTGGTTGAAATTACTTTCTAGTCTTTTTGCTTGTTAATGGAAAGATTTTTTATTTCAGTTGGGTCGTATCTACACGGCTAGGGGTATCTTGCCCTGAAATGATACTCGTCGCACTCTTAGCGATCGCCTTAATAATCTCAGTCATATTAGCTAAGTCCAAAGTATGTACTTCATCACTTGCTTTGTGGTAATTAGGTTCACTGTCCATTTTTGAGGTAGAAATGGTATGTGCTGGAACGCCTAATTCTGCTAACGTCGCATTGTCTGAACGGTAAAATAAGTTTTGATCTGGGTATGGATCTGGATAAAAGGTAAATGGAGATCCTGTAAGATTCTTTTTTAAAATTTCACCCATTGAAGATTTCTCATAGCCTGTGATGTAGGCGCTATTTTTTCCCCACTTACTTTCTGTGCCAATCATCTCCAAATTAAACATGGCCATCACTTGGTCCGGATTGAATTGTTTTGAGAAATAAGAACTTCCGTGGCCCCCGCTTTCCTCGGCTGTAAAGGTCGCAAAAATGAGTGTCCGTTCGTTATCACGCTTTTTAGCGTAGTATTTTGCTAGCATCATTACAGCGGTTGTTCCAGCAGCATCGTCATTCGCTCCGTTGTAGATGGAATCTCCTTGCACTGCTTTCCCGATTCCCAAATGATCATAATGACCTGAGAAAATAACGTATTCGTTTGGACGAGATTTGCCCGGAAGGATCCCCACGACGTTAGCTAATTCGAGACGTTCGACTTTTTGGGCCGCGGTGATTTTAAACTTGGTAGGTATGGTATTGGCAATCACGAAAATTATGTTGGCCTGTGATTCTCTGAGCGGACCTCTGCCCGACAGGCGCGGAATGTATTTAGCAAAGCTCTCATGCAAGAAAGCGATGGTGGGCTTTTTGGCATTCATAATCTTATAGGCATTTTGACCAAAATTCGCTCCCTCCTGAACGTTCACCACTTCATAACCCGATTTTTCGTCGAGTTCAATCGAAGGATTTTTAGAAATAATCGCGATATGGTTTGCCTCTAAAGATTTATCATCCACGCGTATGGAAGCGGAAATTAACGAAGACTTAAACATGGGGAAAGTTTGCAAATACGTTCCGTTGGTCATTTGCAATTTTGCTTTTTTGAATTCACCGGCAATGAAATTTGCAGCCTTTTCAATGCCCGGCGTGAAGGGTTTTCTGCCCGCTAGCTCGTCTGAGGCTAAATAGGTTTCGATACGCTCCGTTTCTGCGCGCGTAATGATTTTGTCAATTTTCTGCGCCTGAACCAGTAAGGGGAGCGCTATGAGTAGTAAGATTTTTTTCATTGGAAGTTATTTATTAAAGCAATATTACAAAATTACCTACAGAAAGGGTGTGAGCGTTTGGAAAAAGGAATCTGGTAGGCTGAGTCTTTTTTGCATGGTCGAATATTAATGATCAAGATGAAATTCTAATTTTTGAGTTCAAGAAAATCGGATTTTTTAATTCTTTTCAATAGCGTTAAAATCACTCTTTTACACTCTATTTAGCTGCTTTTCTTGAAATTAGGTTTGTATTATTTAAAATTACTTTAATTCTAAATTTGATTTAGTTTGAAATACTCATTGAACATTATTCCAATTGGTTTGACTAAGTAAAACTTAAGTTAAAAAGTTAACTTGCGCTTTAATGTACCCTGCTAGTGCGGAGAGTTACTATTTTTTAGGTTTTAAATTTTTGTGGAAATGAAGTTTAAATTATTTTTAGTGTTGCTATTGATTAATTATCAAGTCTCATTAGCTCAAAACAATCGCTTAGAAACGACCAATAAAATTGGATGGTACAGTTACACAGGAACTTTTAAAGTATCAGAAAAAGTAGGAATACACACTGAATATCAATGGCGAAGAAATAACCTGATTACAAGTTGGCAACAAGGCCTTTTAAGATTGGGGTTGAATTACACTGTAAACGCAAGAGTACTTTTTCGATTAGGTTATGCAGTGGCAGAAACGTACCCATATGGCGAGTACCCTCTAAATGGATTGGGTAGGAGTTTTACCGAACATAGAATTTATGAAATGGTTCAGCTCGCACATAAAGAGGGTTTAGTTGATTTTTCTCACCGGTTTATGTTGGAACAAAGATTTATTGGACGATATAGTTCGGCAAACGAGTACACGGAAGACGAATTTCCATTCTCCAGTCGAGCGAGGTATATGATTCGTCTTCAGGTACCTTTAAGGGGAAAAGAAATAAAAGATAAGACACCATATGTTGCGGCTTATGATGAGGTTTTAATCGGATTTGGGAAAAATGTGAATGCGAATGTTTTTGACCAAAATAGAATTGGTATTTTAATTGGCTACCGCTTCAATAAAAATGTTAGAATCGAAGCAGGTTATTTAAATCAAACGTTACAATTAGGCAGACTTGTTAACGGAAAAAATGTATTTCAGAATAATAATGGAATTATTATTAATACTAATTTCAATATCGATATGAAAGGGAAAGCGGCGGATAAACGTAATTGAACTAATACATATTGATGACTAGTTTAAATACATTAAACTGAATAAATTCTATCTTAATTTTGATTCAATAATTTATCAATTCATCAAATTTTCCATTCATAAAATTTGTAATTTTGACTTAATGGAGAAAAATTTATACATCATAGCTGGGTGCAATGGAGCTGGAAAAACAACCACATCTTTCACCATTTTGCCTGATGTATTGGATTGTAAGGAATTCGTTAATGCGGATGAAATAGCAAAGGGATTATCTCCCTTTCAGCCAGAATCTGTAGCATTTGAAGCAGGACGAATCATGTTAACAAGAATTCAAGAGTTAATCGAAAAAGGAGAGTCATTTTCGTTTGAAACTACGCTTTCAGCTAAGTCTTATCATCAATTAATTAAGGAAGCTAAGTCCAAAGGTTTTAAAGTCACTTTATTGTTTTTTTGGCTTAGATCGATCGAACTAGCCAAATCTCGAGTAGCGACTCGCGTAAAAGAAGGGGGCCATCATATTCCAGATGAAACGATAGAAAGAAGATATAAATCAGGAATAAATAATTTGTTTGCTATATATTTGCAAATAGTTGATGATTGGTTTATTTATGATAATTCAAATGCTGAATCAGAACTTATTGCACAAAAAAACGATATTTTTAACCAAGAAAAATGGGAGCTATTAAACAAAAACCAATAACGACTGCTGAAAAGTTGAAAATCGGTATGGCCCAAGTGAAAGTCAATTTAATGGCCTATAAGAAAGCTAAGAACTCTGAATTGGTTGTGCTCCAGGGCGATAAAGTTGTTTTCTTAAAACCTGAATAGTGTAAATCGTCAGCAAAATTAGACCTATATAGTGCCTATTTCCAGGGTGTGTTTCCAAACAATGATTTATTAACAAAATGGAAACAAAAAAACAGCTAAGAAAATTACTTCAACGACATCCAAGCTACTTTAAGTGCAGTATCATGTTCTTTTCCAATGATGTTTCTATAAAGTTCTGGTCTTCTGGCATTTAAATATCGGGTACCTCCCGCTTTTTCTATATTAGAATGAATTAATTCTGCTGAAACATAGGCATCATCAAATGTTCTGCATTCTGCCATAATATCACCAAAGGGGTCTATAATCATGGAACAGCCATTTTTTAATTGATCATCATCCATACCTATAGGATTTGAGAAGATCACATATACGGCATTGTCATAAGCTCTTGAGGGTAGCCATTTCATTAGCCATGCTCTACCTTTTAAACTATCAAATTCATTTCTAAGTGTAAGAGGGTCATTATTGCGATTATGCCATAAAGTAGGATCAACAAATCCAGCACCTGGTCTGGTGGAAGGCGTACACATGGTTACGTGTGGCATAAAAATGATCTCAGCGCCTAATAATTTTGTGGCCCTTACATTTTCAAAAATATTATTATCATAGCATATGAGTATGCTGCATTTCCATCCTTTCAAATCAAAAATGCAATATTCGTTTCCAGCGCTTATGTACTTATTAATAAAGGGGCTTAATTTTCTATATTTGGCAATAAGCCCATTTTCATCCACACATACATAGGCTTTGTATATTTTATCCTCTTTATCTTTTTCAAATAAGCCTGCCAATAAAATGATTTTATGTTTTTTTGCAATGCTAATTAAAGCTTGAACAGAAGGTCCATCTGGAATAAATTCTGCTAGTGCTAAAAATTCCTCTTTGTTTAATTTGGAAGCGAAAGTGTAACCAGTAATAGAGCATTCATGAAATGAAAGTACTTCAATGCCTTCTAAAGCAGCTTTTCTAGCTAGTTTATCGATCACCGAGAGGTTATAGGCTTTGTCGCCACTTTTATTTTCAAATTGAGCGGTGGCTATTTTGATGGGGTTCATATTTATTTAATTACGGAATGAATCTAATATTAATTTTTCATATTTTTTTGTGTTTTGAGGTGGATTCTGGTGTGCCCAAAGGCCGAGTCGATACAAATAGAATCAAATTTTAATCGGATTAGAACTTAATCTAAATTTTTACAATTCAATAATATTGGATGATTTAATTCGATTTAAGTGGTTTAAAATCAGTTTATTGTGCTATCTAGTTTACTTTTTATACCGTTAAATCAGTCTGTATTTGTTTAATTTAAAATGAAATTTATAAAATAGTACTTTAATAATAAATTATTGTACCTTTCCCAAATTGGTGGGGTCAACCCCCACTTTTAAATACTTCTTAATTATTTACCAAAAAACAATTTAAACCAAAAAAACATGACAGAAATTGAAATTTTAAACAACAGCCAACTGGGTTTTATTCAAAACGCAATTTACACAGTTGCCATGGTGATTTCGACCTTTATTGCATTTAGAGTTGCAAGAGTTGCAAATGAAAAGAATGCGAATATTCTCGGGAAATCATTAGTGACCTTATATGGAATTATGGTCACATTTTTTTTACTACAAGTAAGTTCGTACTTGTCGATGCAACAAAAAGGCTTAGCCTACAGCTTATCAGAACTTAAGGCTACGGGAGTTAAATTATCTGCAGGTTCAGAAGCTGCGATTAGTCGATATCAGATCAACTTGAGTGACGGTTATCCTGCACTTACTCCGGAATTACCTAATATCCTCTTTGCGGCAGTTGTATTTTTAATTATTATTGGCGCAACCTGGTTGAAAAACACATCTGAAAAATCATAAGCCCAAAAATCATGAAAAATATATTAGTAAGTATTCTTGTATTAGCGTCAATGATTGCTTGTACATCTAAACAAACAACAACGGAAGGAGAAGATCCTAATATGGTTTTGTTTAGAGAAAATGCTAAAGTTGTAGATGCTGCATTTAAAGCATATAGTAAGAAAGATCTAAAGGAATTCGCAAGTTACCAAGCTGATTCACTTAAGGTTCATAATGCTCAATTTGGTGGAAAGGATAGCAATAAAGCCGAATTTTTAGAAAGAAGTGTTAATTTCTTTAAATTAATCAACAATATCAATGTAAAAGTTACTCTTTTACCCGGGGTGGATGAAGTTACTTTAAAGCCAGATGGTTCTGTGAGAGCATATGTTATCTGGTCAGCAGATTTTGTAAATAATGCTCCTAAAAGCGAGTTGAAATCTTATTTTTCCCTCAAACTGGATAAAGATCATAAAATTTATGATCATGATGAATATTTTGATGTTTCAGGTTGGTTTCAGGTCGCATCAGCCGCACCTAGTAAATAAGTGAAATGTTTTATGAAATAGAGAAGAGACCTCTGGAAATGGGGTCTCTTTTTTATGATTCCTTTTCTAAATAATACCTTGTTAATATGTGGAGTCCAGAACCCACTTTTAAAAACGAGATGTTTATTATTAATAGTTTAACCAAAAAAATCATGAAAAAAATAATTTTTTCATCTTTTCTATCTGTATTATTTATAGTTTCTTATGCCCAAGAGGGGCAAAAAACAGATTCTTTGAATGGAGGTTTCAGTATAAAAAAATCTATTTATTTGGAACAAATGGATAAACTAAATCAAACTCCATCAGTATCCAACTCAGAGGATTATTACTTTATAAGAAAGAATATATTAATTGTTCCCAAAGAAAAAATCCGTGAATGGACTAATGGAGCTCAAATAAAAATTCGACAAGAGAAACTTCAACAAGAAAAATATTTTTATAAAAATCCCTTTTGATGTGGATTTTGGTGGTCCCAAAGGAACTATGAGATTGATTAAACAGGGCAGGCGTGTACGTCTTCAAACTAAATTGGACTTTTCCTTAAGGAGTGTATGATCTTGATAATTATTTAATTATTCTTGATTAAGTTTAATCTTATTTTTTTGTAAGTAATGGTTTATGATGAAAAAATACGCTCTATTATTCCTCTTGT
>CANKVC010000074.1 GCA_947486835.1 Cytophagaceae bacterium
TTCTTTTCTATTTAATCACTATTTCTATGGTGCATTGGAGAATTTTGGTCGAATTGGGGCGCTGAAATATGCGTGTGGAGCGATTATGGCCTCCGTCATTTTGGCTAATATTTTCAGGTATTTTTCACAAAGAGTTTTAAAAACGGTCGAAGCGGATACGATTGCATCTCTGAGACAAGCCGTTTTCCATAGAGCGATTCGCTTGGACCTGAGTTATTTTACGGAGCAAAAAAAAGGAAATTTAATGTCACGGTTGACCACGGATGTCCAAGAAGTGGAAAATAGTATCGGCCGCGCCTTTACCGCGACATTCAAAGAAATTTTTACGTTAATCCTATTTTTTGTTTTTCTGGCCAGCATGTCGGTGAAGTTGACCTTATTTTCCTTACTTATTTTACCTCTTTCTGGGGGTGTTATTGCAACCATTACCCGTCGTTTACGAAGAGCGGCAGGGGAAGTTCAGCAACATTTGAGTGGTTTGATCAGTTTGTTGGACGAGATTTTTGGTGCTATGCGAGTGGTTAAGGCATTTAGGGCTGAAAAAATGATGGATGATCGATTTGGAGAAGGGAATCAAAAATACCGTCATTCGTTATTAAAAATGGTATTCCGACAAGAACTTACTTCCCCCGTTTCTGAAACGCTTGGGGTTTTAGTCGTGACAGGGATTTTATTGTATGGTGGAAGTTTGGTTATTTCTGGGGAGGGCGAATTAACAGCCTCTACTTTCATTGCCTTCATTGCCACATTTTCCCAAGTCATGCGTCCCGCCAAAGCTATTGCAGATGCATTTTCTGGAATACAACGAGGTATCGCCTCTGCTGATCGAATCATTGAAATTCTAGATACAGAATCTGAAATTAAGGTGATTGAGCCGATTGTTTCTTTGAAAGAATTTACCCGTAAAATTTCGTTTGAGCAGCTTGGTTTTGAATATACCCAAGGTAGAAAAGTTTTACATGAGATTAGTTTTGAAATTCAAAAAGGCCAAACGATTGCGCTTGTAGGTGCTTCCGGTGGAGGTAAGTCCACTTTAGCTGACCTACTCCCAAGATTTTATGATCCAACAATAGGCCAAGTCAAGATCGATGGGCATGATATCAAACATATTCCCTTAGATGATTTAAGAGGTTTAATGGGCATTGTAACGCAAGAATCTGTTTTGTTCAACGATACGATTTTTAATAACATTGCTTTTGGGACAGAAGCGACCATGAATGAAGTGGAAGATGCTGCCAAAATCGCTAATGCCCACGAATTTATTTCTGAGAGCGCTGATGGATATCAAACCATCATAGGTGACCGAGGATCCAAGTTATCGGGTGGCCAGCGCCAGCGTATTTCCATCGCGCGAGCCGTTTTGAAAAATCCACCCATTTTGATTTTAGACGAGGCTACTAGTGCTCTGGATAATGAATCTGAAAAATTAGTTCAAGCCGCGCTCGGAAATTTGATGAAAAACCGGACTGTTCTTGTCATTGCGCATCGATTAAGTACCATCCAACATGCGGATCAAATTCTTGTCATAGAACAAGGAAATATTGTAGAAAGGGGAACTCATCTTGAATTAATGGCCATTAAAAAGGGAGTATATGCTAAATTAAGCCAATTAACCTAAGCCCTTTTTTACAAGTTTTATTAGTTATTCAAATTTTTATAGGGTAATTTTGCACAAATTATCAGTAATAGTTCAAATCAATTTATGTCGGTATCCTTATTAGCTAAACGCATTCAAGCATTAGAAGAGTCATCCACGTTAGGGATGACAAAAAAAGCCCGTGAACTTGCTTCGCAAGGTCATCAAGTTATCAGTTTATCGGTGGGCGAGCCAGATTTTAAAACGCCGGCTCACATTTGTGATGCGGCAAAAAAAGCCATTGACGATGGATTCCACGGATATTCTCCGGTGGCAGGTTATCCTGATTTACGCATGGCGATTGCCAACAAATTAAAGCGTGATAATAATTTAGAGTGGGGTTCAGAAAATATTGTGGTATCCACCGGCGCGAAACATTCGTTGGCCAACGCCATTGCTGCGTTAATTAATCCGGGAGATGAGGTCATTATTTTCTCACCTTATTGGGTTTCTTATTCAGAGATGGTGAAGTTAGCCGATGGAAAATCGGTGCTTGTGCAAGGTGCTTTTGATAATAATTTTAAAGTGACAGCGGAGCAGTTTGAAGCTGCTATTACACCAAAAACTAAAATGGTGATGTTTTCATCGCCTAATAACCCAACTGGTTCGGTCTATACAGAATCAGAATTAAGGGATATCGCTAATGTAGTGGCTCGTCATGAAAAGATTTTTGTTTTGGCGGATGAGATTTATGAGTACATCAACTTCACACAGGGAGGTCACTTTTCGATCGGATCAATTCCTGAAATTAAAGAACGTGTTATTACGGTAAATGGAGTGGCGAAAGGTCATGCGATGACGGGTTGGAGAATTGGATTCATTGCGGCAGCCAAATGGATTGCCGATGGAGTAGAAAAATTGCAGGGTCAGGTTACATCAGGTACAAATTCGATCGCACAAAAGGCATCTGTTGCCGCATTTAATGGTCCTTTAGATCATGCGTATGAGATGAAGGAAGCCTATGATCGTCGTAGAAAATTAGTGGTGGGTAAATTAAGAGAAATCCCTGGTTTTAAAGTTAATATGCCCGATGGAGCATTTTATGCTTTTCCTGATATATCCTATTATTTTGGTAAATCGGATGGAAAAACAACCATCAAGGATTCAGATGATTTTTGTACCTGGTTGTTGATGGATGCTTTTGTAGCCACAGTCGCTGGCTCTGGTTTTGGAGCTCCTGATTGCATGCGTATTTCAACTGCCGCCGCTGATGAGCAATTGGAAGAAGCCTGTGAGCGAATTAAAGTTGCGGTAGCTAAATTAAAATAGAGCCAATATTTACTATAATTAAGAAAGTCAGAGCAGAATCTCTGACTTTCTTTTTATACATTTATGCATATGGAAATAATTTCAGTCTTCATTTTTATTCTAGGATACCTCGCTATTGCGTTTGAACATCCATTGAAAATCAACAAAACGGCAACTGCTTTATTGACCGGTGTCCTTGTTTGGGTAGTATTTGCTTTGGTTAAGGGGGAGGGGGAATTGGGCCAATTATCTCATCATTTGGGGAGTACTTCTGAGATTCTATTTTTTCTTTTGGGCGCGATGACTTTGGTGGAGTTAATCGATGCGCATCAAGGTTTCAGATTTGTGAACCAATTAATACAAACAAAAAATTCAGCTAAGCTTTTGTGGATCGTGGGGATTGTCACGTTTTTCATTTCAGCGGCTTTAGATAATTTAACCACCGCCATCGTCATGGTAACCCTTTTACGCAAGTTAATTTCAGATTCACAAACAAGGAAATATTTTGTTGGAGTGGTGGTTATTGCGGCAAATGCGGGGGGTGCTTGGTCTCCGATTGGTGATGTCACAACAACCATGCTTTGGATTGGCGGTCAAATATCAGCCTTAGGAATCATTAAAGTTTTATTTTTACCGGCAT
Source organism: Cytophagaceae bacterium (assembly GCA_947486835.1). Classification (GTDB taxonomy): domain Bacteria; phylum Bacteroidota; class Bacteroidia; order Cytophagales; family Spirosomataceae; genus Aquirufa. The sequence continues at coordinate 3,525 of CANKVC010000074.1, forward strand.
TAATTTCTTTATTAGTCCCATTGGCTGTTGGCTCTTATTGGGTTCGAAACGAAAAATTGGGTATTCCTCATCCACTTCCAGCCTTAAGTAAAGCGGAAGAAAAAGAGGGGAAAATCATGCTTTTTGCAGGGATCGCTAGTTTATTAGGGGTTCCTATCTTTAAGTCGATTACGCATCTTCCTCCTTACATGGGTATTTTATTAGGCTTAGGTCTTGTCTGGATTCTTTCTGAAATATTGCATTCAGATAAGGATGAAGCTGCCAAAAAACCCTACACGGTTGGCTTTGCCTTAAGTAAAGTAGATACATCTAGCGTACTTTTTTTCTTGGGTATTTTGTTGGCCATAGGCGCTTTAGAATCCTTTGGATATTTGGAGTCTTTAGCTGTTTTCCTAGAAAACACCTTAGGGAATCAATACTTAATTGTGACGATTATCGGCTTGGCTTCTTCAGTAGTGGATAATGTGCCACTCGTGGCAGCGACCATGGGGATGTATAATTTGACTGATTTCCCGTTGGATCATAGCATGTGGGAATATTTGGCTTTTTGTGCGGGTACCGGTGGAAGTATTTTGATTATTGGCTCCGCAGCGGGTGTGGCCGTAATGGGGATGGAAAAAATCGAGTTTATTTGGTATGCTAAAAAAATAGGAATTCTAGCTCTATTGGGATACTTTGCCGGTGCAGCTACCTATTTATTATTGGTTTAAAACGAGTAGTTTAAGCGGGCTACATAATAATTAGGAGCAATTTGTGGCTCAAAATTCCACGCTGATTTCGTATTGAACACCTTAGCCTTTAATTTAGGATAAAGATAGGAAGCGATTTCAGCAGATGCGATACCTATTCCAGCACCCATCAAAACATCACTTGCCCAATGTTTGTTATTAGCCAATCTTAAAAAGGCCGTCGTTCCGGCTAAGGTATAGCCTCCTACGGCAATCCATGGATAATTTTCGCCATACTCTTTCGCGAGTAATGTGGCACCAAAAAATGCCGTGGCAGAGTGACCCGAAGGGAATGAACGCTCGGTTCCATTAGGTCGAGTTTCATTGATCGCATACTTTAAACCTTGAGTCGTGGCCACATAAATTACAGTACCTAAGATAAATACTCTTGCGCGGTCTTGCCTTGAGTTTTTTGCCTCTAAACCACTTAGGCCTAGGCCCACATTTAGTATCGCGGGAGTATATTGTAAAATGTCGTCCAGCTTAGTGGAGAAGTTTGAAAAATTGTTTTTGTAAATAGTGCTTTGTGCATCTTTGGATGAAGCATTATAAAGCAAAAGGCTTGTAACTCCTAAGGCTAAAGGAGCTTTCCAACGGATTTTTTTAGCCGGTTTTTGCGCTATATTTTTAAATGGAAAAGCAAGGCAAAGGCTAAGAATGACTATTTTAAATTTCATGGCTTTTCGATTAAAAGTGCTTGTATCGTTTTGTCAAATTCCTGTATCCAGTCGGTATAATAAACGCCGGTTCCAGGACCTGAAAAACCCGTATGGATTTCACGCACCTTGCCTTGTTTGTCGATAATGATTGTCGTAGGGTACCCGTTGATTTTATGCAACATGGGCAATACTTTTTCAATGGTCGAGTCATCGGGTTTTCCTGCCAATACAATCGGATAAGGAATCCCTATTTTAGCGATGAAGTTTTTGATTTTGGGTCCAGAAATTTTCATGTCGTCCGAATACTCAAAAGATAGTCCGATTGCTTCAAGACCTTTCGACTTATTTTTTTTATAATATGGAGCTAGAAATCTAGATTCGTCGATGCAATTCGGACACCAAGAACCCATCAATTCAATGACAACGACCTTGCCTTTAAATCGAGCATCTTGTAAACTAATCGTATTTCCTTCAGGATCGGGTAGTGAGAAATGAATCCGGTCAAAACCTGGTTTTAAATAAGTTAATTTCTTTAGATCGGGTAAGCTAGCTTTTGGATCTAGTTGTGCTTTCAAATTTCTTTTCCCTGCTAATCCTGTGTAGAAATTTCCAGTAAGCTCTTTCCCTTTCACTTTAACACGGATTTGCATACAATAGCTACCGTCAAAATAACTCATAAATAAGCTGTCGCCACTGACGTTTCCTTGTAAAAATCGGTAGTCGCCACTCGGCTTCAAAAAGGTTCCTGTGACGGAATTACCCACCTGCTTAAACATGCCTATTCCAGGACTGTGGATATTTTCGTCGCTCCAAAAATCAGCCATCCAATTTCCTGTCACATTTATTTTTGAGGGTTTTAGGTTTGTGTAACGTTCCGTAGAACCAGCGATTGCTTCTAATGGAATGCGAAAAACAGCTTTGTCATTTCTTTTCATGACCCAATAGCCATTCATTTTTTTTGAATTTGATAAAAAGGCAACGATCTCAGAATCATACAGATCAAAAGGAATCACGAGTGAGTCCCCTCTAAAATAGGAATCTCCTAAAGAGAATTTTTCAGATCCATTTTGAATTTTAATGTTGAATGTCTTTTGGTTTTTACTAGGGTTAACGATGAAGTTAAAGGGAAGATTTCCACTAAAATGCTTCATTTCCACTCGCCATGGACCCATTTGCGGAGCCGTATTTTTTTGACTTAAAGCGTCGAATATGGAAACCAATAAAAGTAGGGTAAGAAAAAATTTAGGCATCATACAATGTTTTTCTAAGCCAAAGATAGAGGAATCCTACCTGTCATAAAAAATATATAGTGAATTTATAAAAATTGAGAATGCCAATGGATATTTTGTAAATTTGAACTTATGTCTACAACTACCTATCACACCTCTGTTTTATTGAATGAATGCATCGAGGGCCTTGCCATTAATCCGCAAGGTATTTATGTCGATGTGACTTTTGGTGGAGGGGGACATAGCAAAGAGATTTTAAAGCATTTAGGACCTGAAGGTCGGTTAATTGCTTTTGATCAGGACCCTGATGCTTGGAAAGAAGCTGAGAAAATTGATGATGCTCGTTTAACATTAATTACGGCAAATTTCAGGCATTTAGATAAGTATTTGCGCTTAGAAGGGATCAAAAAAGTAGATGGAATTTTAGCCGATTTTGGAGTATCATCTTACCAATTGGATGCTCCCGAGCGCGGATTTTCTACTCGCTTTGACGGGCCATTAGATATGCGCATGGGACCTTCCGCATCTTTAGATGCCAAATCTGTTTTGAATACCTATTCCGCAGAACAATTGCAGAAAATTTTAGGGATGTATGGAGAGGTGAAAAATGCGAAAACATTAGCCCTCGCCATCATTCAAGCGAGGACACAAAAACCCTTGGAAACGACTTCGGAATTTAAAGAAATTCTTTTTAAATTAGCTCCAAGGTCCAGGGAATTCAAGTATTTCGCTCAGGTTTTTCAGGCGATACGAATTGAAGTAAATCAAGAACTAGCTGTTATTGAAGAATTTTTAACCCAAGTGCCTAATGTGCTCAATGAAAACGGGAGATTAGTGGTTATTTCTTTTCATTCATTAGAGGACCGGTTGGTAAAGAATTACATTAAAACGGGGGATTGTTTGGGGAAAGAGGATAAAGATATGTTTGGCGTTGTTCATAAACCCTTGCACTCAGTCACTCGGAAACCAATCACAGCTTCTGAAATAGAGTTAAAAGAAAATCCTAGATCAAGAAGTGCGAAATTGCGCATTGCTTTAAAACTATAAAATGGCTACCTCAGTACCCAAAAACGAATCTTCATCTAAAAAACCGAATCTAAAGGAAGACCCTTTAGAAATGTTATTCGACATCGACCATTTAACGGGGGGAGAGTTGCCTGTAGAATGGATCAAAAAAATTGTTTTCATCGCTTTCCTGATTTTAATTTATATCTATTATTCTATGTTGGCCGATGGAAAAATCCACCAAATAGTCAAGAATAAGGCAGAATTAGAAGAATTAAGAGCTGATTATACGACGCAAAAAGCGGAGTTTATGAAAAAGGGGAAGCAAAGTTATTTAGCGGAGGCGATGAAAAAATATAAACTGGAGGTGAGTTTAACGCCCCCTTATAAAATTGTAGAAGAAGGGAAAAAGGAGTAAAATTTCGTTTGATATGGCAGCTGATAAGCGTTTAAATATTCGAGCAATTATTACGAGGAGATTTTACATTTTCTTCATGGTAGTATTGCTCATGTTTTTAGTATTGATTTTTAATTTGTACAAATTAGTCTTTCTGCAAGGTGAGGAATTACGCTCAGAGGCAGCAGCTACGTATATCAAGGAAAGAAGTGTAGAAGCGAGTAGGGGAAATATTTATTCAGATGATGGTAGTTTGTTAGCGACTTCTCTCCCTAAGTATCGTTTAGGGATGGATCCATCCGTATTTAATATTTCAGTCAAAACTGAAAAACTTTTTGCAACACATATTCATGCACTTTGTGACCAATTGGCCCTATTATTTAAAGACAGATCCTCTGATGAATATTATAATAAAATTTTATTGGCTAAAAACAGTAACAAAACGTATATTTTATTGAACAATCGCTTACTGGATTTTCAAGAAAGAAAGGCTGTGTTGAATTTCCCACTTTTTAAGGAAGGTAAAAGAAATGCGACTAAGACAGGTGTGGTTTTTGACAAAGTAAATGTACGTTACGCTCCATTTGGCCAAATGGCTTATCGGACGATTGGGTACCTGAAAGATAAATTGGCGGTAGGGCTTGAAGGTGCTTTTGATAAAGATTTAAGAGGGCTTCCTGGCAAAGGATTGTTTCAAAAGATGGATAAAAATACCTGGCGTCCCATGGAAAATGGAACGGAATTAATTCCCACCCCTGGCTATGATTTACAAACGACGATTGACGTAGACATTCAGGATATCGTAGAATTGGCATTGATGAAAGCCTTAGCCACATTTAAAGGAAATTATGCGACAGCTATTGTCATGGAAACTGCTACGGGTGAAATAAAAGCCATTTCTAATTTGACTAAGGAGGCAAGCTCACCTACGGGTTATTCCGAGTTCGCTAATTATGCCATTGATGTTTCCGAAAACGATCCAGGATCTGTGTTTAAGTTACCTTCCATGATGGCGATGTTAGAAGAATCTAATATGCCGCTGACTGATATGGTCACGACAGGTGGAAAATATACGGTCTTCAATAAGACCATGTCCGATTCACATGACTATGGAACGATTAATGTTCAAGGGGTCATCGAGCATTCATCGAATATTGGTACGATCAAGTTAATGCAGCGAGTATTTAGTTCAAAGCCAGGAAAATTTTACGATTACTTGAAAAAGTTTCATTTGATAGATCCGCTTAATTTTCAGATTACCCCACGTTATAAAACACCTAAATTCCCCGTTCCTGCTAAATGGGATGCTTTGCAATATATGTGGTCTTCAGTGGGTTATTCGTCGAATACTTCCCCAATGCATATGTTATCATTTTACAATGCAATTGCCAACAATGGGTATTGGATTCAGCCGATTATCGTAAAAAATGCAACGGTAGGAAATAAAGTAGTGAAGGATTACACCGAAACCCAAAAGAAGGATAAGGAGCCTTTGTGTTCGCCCGAGACTTTAAAGAAAATTAAAATTATGTTAGAAGGGGTGGTGGAACGTGGAACAGGAAATAATTTGAAAGGTACTCCATATGGCATTGCAGGGAAAACGGGTACGGCGCAGCGCTTGGTCAACGGGAATTATGTCAAAGGAACTTATTATGTTTCATTCATCGGATATTTTCCGGTGGCAAAACCTAAATATACGGTTTTAGTTGCCATGGATAAACCTGAAGGAGGTTCTGAAGGTACCTACGCACGCCAAGTAACCGCTCCGGTTTTCTTGGATATTTCAAATCATATTTACTCCCGTGACATGAAATTGCAAAGAACTTTATCTGGAACTTTGCCGGACTCTTTAAATAATGCCAAACTTTCTCATACGATTCATCCATTGGATCAAAAAATACTTTTTACCAATTTCAATTTACCCAAAGTAGAAGAAGACGGACGCTGGGTATTATTTAGTCAAGATAAAAAAATAGTCCAAAATTCAGCCATTTCTTTTCCTGCTAAAACGGTCCCAAATGTCGTTGGGATGAACTTGCGAGATGCGCTATTTGCTTTAGAGAATAGGGGATTAAAAGTAAGAGCCAATGGGATGGGAGCCGTTGTTTCTCAGTCGATTGCCCCAGGAACACCCAGCAGAAAAAATCTATTATTGAATATCCAATTAAAGTAAAATGGGTTCATTATTTTCGTTGATTAAGGAGCTTAGTACTTTATCTACCATAGGTAAGGATCAAGAAATAGACGCTTTATGTTTTGATTCAAGACAAGCAAAAACAGGTTCTTTGTTTTTTGCCATTCCGGGTACGCAAGTAGATGGACATCAGTTTTTGTCGCAGGTCTACGCACAAGGTTGTAAGGCTTGGTTGGTGCAAGATATTCCTGCAGATGTACCCGTTGACGTGACATGTATCCAAGTAGCTGACTCAAATGCCGCATTAGCGGAAGTATCCTGCGCTTTTTATGATCACCCCTCTTCCAAATTGAACTTGATCGGGATTACGGGGACCAATGGAAAAACCACTAGCGTAACACTCTTATTTGAATTATTTAAAAAGCTTGGTCATCGTTGTGGCTTGATCTCCACGGTTCAGAATATGATTCAGGATCGGGTGATTCCGGCTACGCATACCACGCCAGATGCTTTAAACCTAAATAAGTTGTTGGCCGAAATGCTGTCCAATGGATGTTCGCATGTTTTTATGGAAGTGAGTTCACATTCGGTGGTTCAAAAAAGAATTCATGGTTTACAATTTAAAGGAGCTATTTTTTCCAATATCACCCGTGACCATTTGGATTTTCACGAAACTTTTGACGAATACATTAAAGCAAAAAAAGGTTTCTTTGATGCTTTACCTGACACAGCTTTTGCGTTGACGAATCAAGACGATAAGCGGGGCCAAATTATGCTTCAGAATACGAAGGCAAAAAAATACAGCTACGGGATTTTGAATTCATCTGATTTTAAGGCGAAAATAATTAGCAATGGAGTGGGAGGTTTGCAAGTAGAATTTGATGGTCAGGCAATTCATGCCCAATTGATCGGCACATTTAATGCCTATAATTTATTAGCT
>CANKVC010000075.1 GCA_947486835.1 Cytophagaceae bacterium
TTCTCAAGCAAAAAAAATGCTGTATGCAGAACCTGCTTTAGCTCATGCGTTATTGCAAAAAATCACGGATTCTACCATCGCCTACTTAAAAGCTCAGGTGCTTGCTGGAGCTAATTTATTACAGATATTTGATTCTTGGGCGGGTATTTTATCGCCCACCCAATACAATGCATTTTCAATTCCCTACCTAAAGCAAATTTGTGATGCCATACAGGATGTCCCTCTAACTTTATTTGCCAAAGGTGCATTTTTCGCTAGAGCCGAAATGGCCCAATTGGATTGTCAGACCATTGGCCTAGACTGGAATATGGACATAGCGGAATCGCGTGCGCTTGTAGGATCTCATAAAACCTTGCAAGGTAATTTAGATCCTTGTGTCTTATATGGTGATTTTAAAACGGTGGAAGCTGAGACTAAGGGGATGTTGAAGGCTTTTGGGGGCCAACGATACATCGCGAATTTAGGCCATGGAGTTTATCCAGATATTCACCCAGATAAAGTTCAATGTTTCGTGGATACGGTTCAAGGGTATCAAGGATAAAAAAAGCCAACCCATCACGGCTGGCTTTTTGTTTCAATCCCCAATAATTTTAAATTGACGATTCAGCAATTATTGTGAAATCTGTTTAAGTTCTCATATTGAGAGCATTAGCTTTCGATTTTTGGGGCTTTTGCCTCTTTAATGCCAGCTTCAAATTGAACATCTAGTCCATGAGATACGGTTTTAGTATCTTCGTACACATCAAATTTCACTGCTTTACCCCATTTGATGGTGATAAAATGAGCGCCATAGTTGGTATAGGGCTCGCCATTTAGTAAAATACAAGTGGCTTTCCAACGGACAATAGCTAGGGTATTATTCGGGCCTCCTTTTATTTGAATGTCTGAGATTTCTAACTTCAAATCCGGTAATACCGTACCCAACCGTTCAAACCATTTTTTAAGATTCACCTTATCATGACGTTTACCCCCTAAGGAATGATCTCCGGCAAAAGCGTGTTCCAGCGTTTCATCAGATACACCTTTGAGAAGTTCGTCATACTTGTGTTCATTGACATAGGTAAATTGTTGCCTTACCTTTCCTTTGATGATGGAATGATAGGGGTTAAACCCTTGTGCGGTAACTGCTGAACCTAAAAATGTCAGCACTGCAATTGAAATGCATAAGTAGTTCATATTTTTTGTGGATTAGTGATAGGCAAAACTAGCTATCGACTAACTCATAAAAAATGAACCCAGGTTAAGAAATGCGTTTCCTAATTCTACTCAGAGCTTGAGGGGTAATTCCGATGTAGGAGGCTATATATTTGAGGGAAATTTGTTGAAGTAAGCGCGGTTCTTCTTTGAATAAATCCAAATAGCGATCTTCTGCGGTTTTCGTCAACAAGGATAATTCTCGTTTGGTTTTTTTCATGTAAAGTCCTTCACTGGCATATCTACCTAGCGTATTGCCAATCGTCGTTTTTGAATAAATTTCTTGCAAATCTGCATGGGAAATGCTCCACAAAACCGTTTCTGTGATGGCCTCGATCTGATAACCACTGGGTTGTTGGGTCAAAAATGAACTATAGGCACTGAAAAAATTATCTTCAAATTCAAAACTAAAAGTTAGGTCATCCCATTCTTTCGGAATGCACATCCGGATCATGCCTTTTTCGATAAAAGAAAGGTAATTTTCTATTTTTCCTTGGGCTAGAATAATTGATTTTTTGGGGAATACTCGACGAGTCAGTTTGGAGGAAAATATTTCCCAATCGGAATCTGACATCGGAACAACACGTTCGAAGTACTTTTTTATTTCATTCATGGCACAAAACCAATTATTTTTATTGGTTTACAGTTGTATGCATTCCATGCAAAATGTTACAACTATAGGATAGAACTAGAATTACAATTTAAAAAATTATTTCGCCGAATAATTCGGAGCTTCCTTCGAAATGCTCACATCATGTGGATGACTTTCTTTTACTCCTGCTGAGGTGATTTTGACAAACTTCGCTTCTTGCATGATTTCAATTGACGCAGCGCCGCAATATCCCATACCGGCTTTCAAGCCGCCAACCATTTGGTATAAAATTTCAGTTACAGAGCCCTTAAATGGTACTCGGCCTACAATCCCTTCGGGTACTAATTTCTTGATATCATCTTCCGCATCTTGGAAATAACGGTCTTTTGACCCATCTTCCATCGCTTCTAAAGAACCCATCCCACGATACGATTTGAATTTACGTCCTTCTAAAATAATCATTTCACCTGGCGCCTCGTCCGTTCCTGCTAATAAGGATCCAATCATCACTGTGCTAGCTCCTCCAGCAATCGCCTTAGCCACATCACCTGAGTACCGAATTCCGCCATCGGCAATTAATGGAATATTATAAGGTTTTAATGCTTTTGCCGCTTCGTAAACTGCGGTTAATTGGGGCATTCCTACCCCCGCAATAATACGCGTAGTACAAATACTTCCAGGTCCCACACCTACTTTAACCGCGTCTGCCCCTGCTTCTGCTAAGGCTTTTGCCGCTTCACCGGTGGCAATATTTCCGACAATAACCTCTAAGGTCGGAAATGCTTTTTTGACCGATTTCAAGGCATCGATCACCCCTTTGGAATGTCCATGGGCAGTATCGATACTAATTACATCAACACCCACTTGGACTAAAGCTTGCACACGATCTAGTAAATCGGGGGTAACTCCCACCGCAGCACCTACACGCAAACGGCCTAAGGAATCTTTGGATGCCAAAGGATGGGATTTGCGCTTTAAAATATCTTTATATGTAATCAAGCCGATAAGCTTTCCGTTTTTGTCCACAATCGGCAATTTTTCAATTTTATGTTCCTGCAAAATGCTTTCTGCATCTTCCATGGTAATTCCTTCTTTGGCCGTAATCAAATTTACTTTGGTCATAATCTCAGCCACCGGACGTGCTGTTTGCTTTTGAAACCGCAAATCCCGGTTGGTCAATATCCCCACCAATTTCCCTGCGTCATCAATCACAGGAATACCCCCAATTTTAAATTCCTTCATGATGCGCTGCGCATCTCCTAAGGTTTGATTGTCTTTTAACGTGACTGGATCTATGATCATTCCAGACTCTGAACGCTTTACTTTGCGCACTTGTGCAGCCTGTTGGTCTATCGTCATATTTTTATGAATGATTCCAATTCCACCTTCTTGGGCCAATGCAATTGCCAACGCGGCCTCTGTAACGGTATCCATGGCGGCTGAAATAATCGGAATATTAATCGTGATATTTCGAGTTAACCTTGTTTGCGTACTTACTTCACGAGGTAAGACCTCCGAATACGCGGGCAATAACAATACGTCATCGTAAGTTAAAGCTTCAAAAAGAAATTTATTGGAATCAAGCATAGCAAATATATTGAGTGGGTAACGGTAGACGGTTGATGAATCGAATACTACCCTTATTTGCGGGATAAAATTACAATTATTTTTTGTAATATTTGAATTATGATTAAAAAAATCAATTTCTTACTACCGTTCATTCTCCTGATTTCATATCAAAATGTTGCTCAATCAGTTAAATATACGTTTGAAACATCCCGCATGGGTTCACCTTTTCGGATTGTTGTATCGACAAACGATAGCCTTGGAATTTCAAAAGTCATTCAAAGTTCATTTGATTTAGCGCGTGATTTAGAGGCTCAATTGAGCGATTATCAAATTCATTCAGAATTAAGTCAGGTAAACGTAAGAGCCGGGACTGGTGAGTTTTTCCCCATTCATTCTCCGTTGAAAGAGATTTTATGCGTCGCGTTGCAAGCAGAAGATTTGACGCAAGGAGCTTTGAATGTAAAATTAGGAAGGTTAGTTCAAGCTTGGAGAAAAACGCGGAAAGATAAAATATTGCCCGATGAAAAGGAGCTTAGGAAAATTGCCGCTGCCATTCAGGGAAAATGTATTGAGTTTTCTGAGGATTCCACAAAATTACGGTTGGCCAACCGCGCATGCCAATTAGACCTAGGTTCCTTGGGAAAAGGATTTGTGGCACAGAAAGTTTCAGACCATTTAATTAATAATTCATGGCCTTATGTGTTAGTGGATGCCGGAGGGAAAATATGCATGACTTCATTGGACAAAATGGGGGGAGAATGGGTCCTTGGCCTAGAGATTCCAGGGGGCACAGCTATTTCAGATCAGATGTTATCTTTGAAAAATTGCTCCATTGCCAGTTCAGGGAAGACATACCAACAAGTTCAAATTGCCGATCAAGTGTATTCGCATGTATTAGATCCAAGAACTGGAATGGCTTTAACGCATGGACGTTCTGCGACAGCTATCGCACCGGACGGGACTTTGGCCGATTGGCTTGCGACGGCTGCCACGATAATGCCCATAAGAGAAATTGAAAAATTATTGGTAAAATTGCCTAATGTTCGTCTGTTAGTTTGGGAATTCAAAGCTGGCAAACTAAACATTTTACTAAATCGTAACCTTTTGTAGTATGAAGTATATTTTAATTTGTTGTTTTTCCTTCCTCATTTTCCCTCTTGTAAATGCCCAAAAACTAAGCTCTTATAATCAAATTATCCCAGGAAGTACGGTTTCATTTGATATGGTCGCAGTGCCAGCGGGTGAGTTTTTACTAGGTAGTTCGCCACAAGATGCTGGGCATAAAGCAGATGAGGTACCTCAAAAAAAAGTTAAAATAAATGCTTTTTGGATGGGGAAAACAGAAGTAACCTACGATGAATATCAATTATTTTTTGAGGAGGAGCGTGACCCCGAGCCCAAACCGGCTAAAACTGGACCCGATGCCATTACTAGGCCTAGTCCTCCCTATATTGATTTTACGTTAGGCATGGGGAAAGTAGGTGGATTCCCGGCAAACTCAATGCAGCAATATTCTGCAATCATGTATTGTAAATGGTTATATGCCAAAACGGGTATTTTCTATCGAATTCCAACGGAAATAGAATGGGAATACGCGTGCAAGGCTGGGCAAAAAAATCCCGTCGAACCTTTAGATGATTATGCTTGGTATGCTAAAAATTCTCAGGAAAAATACCATCATGTGGGTTTGAAAAAACCGAATGCTTTTGGTTTATATGATATGCTGGGAAATGTCTCTGAATGGGTCTTAGATCATTATGATGCGGAAGGATATAAAAAATCAGAGTCACCCGTTTTTACGGATAAATATGCCGATGCGATTGTTAGAGGAGGAAATTTTCAAGATGAAAAGGTATTAGTGAGTCCCTTCGCCCGATTTGCTGCAGATCCAGTTTGGAATCGCAGAGATCCACAAATACCTAAAAGTATTTGGTGGAATGCGGATGCGCCCTTCGTTGGTTTTAGAATTATTCGACCTAACCCTCAGCCAAGTACTCAGGAAATTAGGACATTTTTTGAAAAATATTTAAATTGAGAATCTAAACTATTTATACATGAAAAATTCAAGAAGAGATTTTGTTAAGCAGTCGGGCTTAGCTGCGAGTGGATTAATTTTAAGTCCATGGGCGTCGAACGCTTTCGCAGGCCAAAGCTTGGTAGGCGATACCCTTAAAGTAGCCATCATTGGTTGCGGAGGCCGAGGAACAGGTGCCATTACTCAGGCATTAAGTACAAAAGAAAATATCAAGTTAGTTGCGATGGCAGATGTTTTCCGTGATCGTTTGGATGATTGTTACAACAATTTGATGAAATCCAGAGCGAAGGACGCTTCAGCAAAAGCAATCCCGATAAGCCAGAAAGTTGATGTGCCAGAAGACCATAAATTTGTAGGTTTTGATGCTTATAAAAAAGCAATGGCATTAGCGGATGTCGTTATTTTGACTACGCCTCCAGGATTCAGACCTCCCTATTTTGAGGAAGCGGTGGCTCAAGGAAAGCAAATTTTCATGGAAAAGCCAGTGGCGACAGATCCAGCGGGAATCCAACGTGTATTAGCTGCAGCTAAGATAGCGAAGCAAAAGAAATTAAATGTGGTGGTTGGTTTGCAACGTCATTATCAAAATTCATACAGGGAACTGATGAAGCGAGTTCAAGACGGACAAATTGGCGATATTGTATCGGCATCTTGCTGGTGGAATAATGATGGCGTTTGGGTTAAGCCTCGTAAAGAAGGTCAGACTGAAATGGATTATCAATTGCGCAACTGGTATTATTTCAATTGGATGTGTGGGGATCATATTACGGAGCAACATATTCACAATATTGACGTAATCAACTGGGCTAAAAATGGTTATCCGGTAAGAGCTCGGGGAACAGGTGGTCGTGAGGTAAGAAAAGGAAAGAATTATGGTGAAATTTTTGATCATCATATTGTTGAATATGAATATGCGGATGGAACTATTTTGAATAGTCAATGTCGACATATTCCAGGTACTTGGACTAAGGTGGATGAGCATGTGATCGGAACGAAAGGAAAGATACATTTTGATTCGGCCAAAATTTTTGATTACAAGGGAAATCTTCAATACGGTTTTGATAAAAAGACGAAGGAAAATAATCCATATCAAACAGAGCATGATGAATTATGGGCTACCGTGGCAGCTGGCGAATACAAGTTTGCTGATGCTGAAAATGGCGCTTATTCGACCATGACATCTATTTTAGGACGTATGGCCACCTATTCAGGTCAAGTGATCGAGTGGGATAAAGCAATCAATTCAGGACTTAATATTGCTCCGTCGACATTTAGTTGGGATGCTGATATGCCATCTAAGCCAGATGCAAATGGTTTGTACGCGGTAGCGGTACCTGGAAAAACAAAGTATTTTTAAAAAATTATCTCAAAAAAACTAGATTTTTAATTAAATTGCGGCTTCATTTTTTAGCCTAATGTAATGAACTATCAACCACAGGATTTTCTTCCGATTTTTGCACAACTCGCGGCGGCCCTAGCCTTTATTGTGGCTACTATGCTTGCGACACATGCACTGGGTCCTAAAAGGCATTCAGAGAAAAAAGATGATACGTTTGAATGTGGGATTGAGTCAGTAGGAGACGCCCGCACACCCATTTCAGTTAAGTATTTTTTAGTAGCCATTTTATTTGTGCTATTTGATATAGAAATCGTTTTCATGTACCCTTGGGCAGTAAATTTCAAGGAATTATCATGGGATGGATTTTATGAAATGATTGTGTTTATGGGCTTGCTATTGGCAGGTTTCGTTTATGTAATTAAAAAAGGAATTTTAACCTGGGAAAAGTAAACTTTCAAACGAATTGATGGTTTATATATTTCAAGACAGCATCTAGTTGATATGAGTAATTCAAACATAAGTATGGTGGAATCGCCACCGGGATTAGAGGGACAAGGTTTTTTTGCTACAAGTTTAGATTCATTGGTGGGACTGGCCAGAGCGAATTCGCTTTGGCCTTTGCCATTTGCGACCTCTTGTTGTGGAATTGAATTCATGTCCACCATGGCTTCACATTATGACATTGGGCGTTTTGGGGCGGAAAGACTTAGTTTTTCGGCACGCCAAGCGGATGTATTGATGGTCATGGGAACGATTGCCAAAAAAATGGCTCCAGTAGTAAAACAGGTATACTTACAGATGGCGGAACCTCGTTGGGTTTTATCGGTAGGAGCCTGTGCATGTTCTGGAGGAATTTTTGATACCTATTCTGTTTTACAGGGTATTGACCGCATCATCCCAGTGGATGTTTATGTGCCAGGTTGTCCTCCACGTCCAGAACAAATTTTGGATGGGTTTATGCAAATCCAAGAATTGGCAAAAAAAGAAAGCACGCGCAGGAGAAACATGCCTGAGTACAAGGCTTTATTAGCTTCTTACGGAATAGAATAAGGCTAGGGATATGGAAAAATTGAATAACCAGCAAATCATTGAGGCACTTCAAAAGACCTTTGGGGAAGATGCGGTGTATGGCATAGGGGAATCTCATGGGATACTCCAGGTGACAACTCATGTGGACAACATCGTTCCTATGATGCATTTTTTATATGCAGATCCTATTTTAAAGTTTCAGTTTTTGACTGATTTAGCGGGCATACATTTTCCGGAAGCGAAAGGTCAGGAGCTGGGCGTTGTCTATCATTTGCACAGTTTAGAGAATAATGTGCGTTTGTGGATCAAGGCATATGCGCCCATAGAGGCACCTAATTTTCCTACACTGACGGGTTTGTATGCATCGGCCAATTGGATGGAGCGGGAAGCCTTTGATTTTTATGGAATTATTTTTGAAGGGCATCCAAATTTGATCCGCATTTTGAATGTAGATGATATGGATTACCACCCGATGCGCAAAGAGTATCCGTTAGAAGATGCGACGCGTCATGATAAGATTGATGAAATGTTTGGTAGATAATCTACTTATTGATAAATTTTTATGTCTGAAATAGCCTTAGTAAATAGTCCAAATGTTGGTTTAGATAAAACACAAAAGGGTGGTCCTTATGTGAATGATTTGTCGACACTCAATTTAGGGCCTACACATCCAGCCACCCATGGTATTTTTCAAAATATCTTGACGATGGATGGGGAAACCATTGTGGATGCGGAACAAACGGTTGGATATATACATCGGGCCTTTGAGAAAATCGCTGAGCGACGTCCATTTTACCAGATCACTACGTTGACGGACCGGATGAATTATTGTTCATCGCCGATCAACAACATGGGTTGGCATTTGACGGTTGAGAAATTATTAGGCATTGAGGTTCCAAAACGTGCTCAATACATTCGAGTGATCATGATGGAGTTAGCTCGTTTAGCGGATCACATTGTTTGTAACTCAATTTTGGCTGTGGACACGGGAGCCTTAACGGGTTTCTTGTATGTCTATCAGTGGAGAGAGCATATTTATGAAATTTATGAGGAGTTATGTGGGGCTCGGTTAACGACTAATATGGGTCGTTTTGGTGGCATGGAGCGTGATTTGTCTAAGGTAGCCATTGAAAAAATAAATGTTTTATTAGAAGGATTGCCTAAAGGGTTAAAGGAGTTTGAGGGTATGGTGATGCGCAATCGAATTTTCATGGATCGTACTCAAAATGTGGGAGCTATTTCCGCAGAGCGCGCATTAAATTATGGTTTTACAGGACCTAATTTACGTGCTGCGGGGGTAGATTATGATGTCCGTTCTTTGAATCCCTATTCATCGTATGAAGATTTTGAATTTGACGTGCCGGTGGGAACGAAGGGTGATACCTATGATCGTTTTTTAGTGCGTGAGGAGGAGATGTGGCAGAGTTTACGCATCATCCAACAAGCCATGGATAATCTTCCCGAGGGGCCATATCATGCAGATGCACCGCATTATTATTTGCCGCCAAAGCAGGAGGTATATAAAAATATGGAGGCATTAATTTATCATTTTAAAATTGTGATGGGGGAGATCGATGCCCCGGTGGGTGAGGTTTATCAGTCGGTCGAGGGCGGAAATGGAGAATTAGGTTTTTATTTAGTATCAGATGGGGGTCGGACACCTTATCGGTTAAAGTTTAGACGTCCGGGATTTATTTATTACCAGGCGTTCCCTGAGATGATCAAGGGTTCTTCGCTTTCAGATGCGATTGTTACTATGTCGTCTATGAATGTGATTGCTGGAGAGTTAGATACTTAATACATGGAAGCAAAAAATACAATTGTTTTTCCGGCGGAGACGTTGGATTTAGTTCAAAAAATAATGAAGCGTTATCCGGAGGGAAAGCATAAATCTGCGATACTTCCTATTTTGCATTTGGCTCAAGCGGAATGGAAATGGTGTAGTCCTGAGGTAATGGATTATGTGGCTTCATTGCTTTCAATCGCTCCTGTAGAAGTATACGAAGTGGCTTCATTTTATACGATGTTTCATTTGGAGCCTGTTGGCGAGCATGTGATTGAATATTGTAGAACGGGTCCTTGTTGTCTGATGGGGGGCGTGGAAGTGTATGATCATTTGAAAAAACGTTTGGGAATTCAGACGGGAGAGACTACTTCTGATGGCAAGTTTACGATTAAGGAAGTGGAGTGTTTGGCGGCATGTGGTTGGGGTCCTGTATTTCAAATTAGAGAAAAGTTTTATATGCAATTAACGGCAGAGAAGGTGGATCAGATTATAGATGAACTTAGTAAATAGGCTGGAATGAAAATATTAACGGAACATATAGACGTACCAGGGATTGAAACCATTGATGTTTTTTGCAAACATGGTGGTTATCAGGCGGTGGAAAAGGCGATTAAAAAAATGACTCCTGATGAGGTAACGGAAGAGGTGAAAAAATCAGGATTAAGGGGTCGTGGGGGAGCAGGATTTCCGGTAGGGATGAAGTGGTCTTTCTTGGCTAAGCCGGAGGGGATTCCTCGTTATTTAGTGTGTAATGCAGATGAGTCTGAGCCTGGAACCTTTAAGGATCATTATTTGATGTGGAAATCTCCGCATACCTTGATTGAGGGAATGATTGTTTCAAGTTTTGCTTTGGGGGCTAATACCTCCTATATCTATGTGCGAGGTGAGTTGATGTATGTCATTCACATTTTGGAAAAAGCGATTCAAGAGGCATATGATAAGGGGTATTTGGGTAAAAATATCTTGGGATCTGGCTATGATTTAGATCTTTATGTTCAGCCTGGTGGTGGTGCGTATATATGTGGGGAAGAGACGGCATTGTTGGAATCATTGGAAGGTAAAAGAGGT
>CANKVC010000076.1 GCA_947486835.1 Cytophagaceae bacterium
GGGAAAATCGAATAAAGAATAGGATCTATTTTTAAGTCGTTTACATGAATTTGCTTTTTCAAAAGCGTTGTTAATTTCATGCCCTAGCCAAGATTCGAATGAAATAATTAAAACGTTATTGGGTGAAAAAGGCTTGGATTACGGTTTGCTTCCGAAAGGTTTATTGGCATTTCATTCTTATGAGGATGGATCTAGGACCCCTTTAGAAGAACATTTGTATGAGGCGGCCGCTTATGCCTCTGATGGGAAAAAAGCTCGTTTGCATTTTACCGTTTCTCCAGAGCACCGAGTAAGATTTGAAAATTTGGTTAGCGAGCTAGTGCCTAAATTAGAGTCGAAATTCGGGATTGGTTTTGAGGTTCAATTTTCTGAACAAAAGCCAGCGACGGATACGGTGGCGGTCCAATTAGACAATGAGTTGTTTCGGGAAAAAGATGGAAGCATATTGTTTAGACCTGCTGGTCATGGTGCTTTGTTGGAAAATTTAAATGAATTACAAGCGGATTTGATATTTATTAAGAACATAGATAATGTAGTTCCTGATGCCAAGAGAGAATCAACTATTCGGTATAAAAAGGCGATAGGCGGTTTGCTTTTGAGTATTACGGAAAAAATAAAGGGTTATTTGGTACGCTTAGATGGGCAAATTTCTGAAGGTTTGTTGGCTGAAATTCTTGTTTATGCCGAAAGTCATTTAGGCATTAAAATTTCAAATGAATTTGGCCAATTAAGTGTGGATGAAAAAGTGGAATGGCTAAAGACTATTTTACATCGTCCTACCCGAATTTGTGGGGTGGTTAAAAATATGGGGGAACCTGGAGGGGGACCTTTTTGGTGTTCGGATGGACATGGAAATTTTGCGTTGCAATTAGTGGAGTCGGCTCAAGTGGATATGGAAAATGAAACTCAAAAAGAAATTTTTTCAAATTCAACCCATTTCAATCCGGTAGATTTAGTTTGTTCAACGAAAGATTATCAAGGGAAATATTTTAATTTATTGGGTTTTCGTGATATGTCAACCGGCTTCATAACTGAAAAGACGAAGGATGGTAGAAAATTAAAGGCGCAGGAGCTCCCAGGTTTGTGGAATGGGGCCATGGCACACTGGAATACCATTTTTGTGGAGGTTCCTTTGGACACTTTTAATCCTGTAAAAACAGTAACTGATTTATTAAGGCCTGCACATCAAAATGGCTAGACAATTTTCAATTGTCAAAAAATCAATTAATTTTGGCAACCTTTCTGAAAGATTTTTGAGAAAGTATATAAATGCTTGATTACAAAAACCTTATTCGGTATCCGAATAAGGTTTTTTTTGTGGGATTGCCAAAGCAAATTCAATGCAGCTTGATGTATAGAAATCTTTTATGATTAACTTTGACGATTCATTTGGTAGGCAAAACATAGCCAATGGAAAAATTTAGTGCTTCATTTAAAAATTGTTACAAGATATGGCTTTAGAGCAGACTTGGCGTTGGTTTGGCCCCAATGACCCCGTGAAATTATCCGATGTTCGTCAGGCAGGTGCGGCGGGAATCGTGAATGCATTGCATCAAATACCCAATGGACAAGTTTGGGAGGTTGCCGACATTTTGGAAAGAAAAAATATTATAGAGGCTTCAGGTTTAACTTGGTCCGTGATTGAAAGTATACCCATTCATGAGACGATTAAAACGAGAACCGGTGATTTTAAAAAATACATAGCCAATTATCAGCAATCGATCCGGAATGTAGCCAAAGCAGGCTTAGATACGGTATGCTATAATTTCATGCCTATTTTGGACTGGACAAGAACAGATTTGGATTATAAATTCCCAGATGGCAGTACAGGCTTACGCTTTGATTCCGCTGAATTTGCAGCCTTTGAACTTTATTTGTTGAAGCGACCAGGTGCTGATGCGCATTATTCGGAGCAGGAAATCACTCGTGCTAAGCGTTGGTTTGATCAATCGACACCAGGCCAACAAGATAAATTGATTCGTAATGTTATAGCAGGATTACCTGGGAGTGAGGAGAGTTTTACGTTGAAATCATTTCAGGAAGCGTTAGATACTTATATGGAAGTTGGCGATGCGGAATTACGCGGCCATTTATATGAATTTATCAAAGAAATAGCCCCAGTGGCAGAGGAGGAAGGGGTTAATTTATCGATTCACCCCGACGATCCTCCTTATCCAATTTTAGGATTGCCACGTGTTGTGAGTACGGAAAGCGATGCGGTTCAGTTATTGAAAGCCTACGACCGCCCTGTTAATGGCTTATGCTTTTGTACGGGGAGTTATGGGGTTAGGGCCGACAATGATTTGGTAGGAATGGTGGAACGCTTAGGCCATCGGATTAATTTTATTCATTTGCGAGCGACAAGAAGAGACGAGTTTGGGAATTTCCATGAGGCAGATCATTTGGATGGAGATGTGGATATGTTTGGAGTGATGAAGGGATTGGTTTTAGAACAAAATAAACGAATCGCTGAAGGTCGTAAAGATTATAGATTGCCATTTAGGCCAGATCATGGACATCGCATGTTAGACGATTTACAAGAGGGTAAAAAGACAAATCCGGGGTATACGGCGATTGGCCGATTAAGAGGATTGGCCGAATTACGTGGCTTGGAATTGGGAATCCGTGGATTTGTCAAATAATTTTATTGATTCGTATTTTGTTTTTCGTTTCAATTTATTAACTTTGCACCCCCGTTAGTATGGGATAACTCAATCGTATGAGTGTCGATTGCTGCAGGGATTTAATAGAATTTATATTTAAACAGGTAATTACGCTAAAATGCCAACTATTCAGCAATTAGTGCGCAAGGGACGTGAGCAAATGACTTGGAAATCTAAGTCACCTGCTTTGGATTCTTGTCCACAGAGAAGAGGGGTTTGTACACGTGTATACACGACAACTCCAAAGAAACCAAACTCAGCGATGCGTAAAGTAGCGCGTGTACGTTTGACAAACCAAAAAGAAGTGAATGCTTACATTCCAGGTGAGGGTCACAATTTGCAAGAGCACTCGATCGTATTGATTCGTGGTGGTCGTGTAAAAGACTTACCGGGTGTTCGTTATCACATTATTCGTGGAGCATTAGATACGGCCGGAGTAACGGGTCGTTTACAATCTCGTTCGAAGTATGGTGCTAAGCGTCCAAAACCAGGAGCTGCACCAGCAGGTAAAAAATAATTATTAACAGAACGATCCAGTATGCCATTGTTAAAGGCAGAAGGTTGGGTCAATTTTAAAAAACAAACAAAATGAGAAAGGCGAAACCAAAAAAACGCTACGTATTACCAGATCCTAAATTTAAGGATGTATTAGTCACCAAGTTTGTCAATAACTTGATGTATGACGGAAAGAAATCAACTGCATTTACTATTTTTTATGATGCATTGGATAAAGTTGAAGATCGTACCAAAGAGAACGGATTAGAGACTTGGAAAAAAGCATTAAACAATGTGATGCCATCCGTAGAGGTTAAGAGCCGTCGTGTGGGTGGTGCTAACTTTCAGGTTCCAACAGAAGTGCGCGCTGAACGCAAAGTTTCATTGGGAATGAAGTGGTTAATTTTATATGCGAGAAAGCGTGGTGATAAGACCATGATGGATCGTTTAGCCAATGAAATCATTGCAGCAGCTAAAGGCGAAGGAGCTGCAGTAAAGAAGAAAGATGATACGCACAGAATGGCAGAGGCGAACAAAGCGTTCTCTCACTTCCGTTTCTAGTCGTAGACTATATATTTTAAAAGGCTGTTCCGAAATGAGCAGCCTTTTTTATGGGCCAATTTTTACAAGATTGAAACAAAATTTCATTTTAAAATCTTAAAAATTAGTTAATCGATTGGTTTAATAGGGTTTCTGTGAATTCAATTAAATATTTAGTAGCTTTGATGATAATTCAACAAGCCAAATGATATCTAAGAAAGCAAAATATGCGTTGAAGGCGCTTAAGGTTTTAGCTCAATCGTATGAGAAAGGGCCATTATTGATTTCACATATTGCAGAATCTGAAAATATCCCCAAAAAGTTTTTGGAAGCTATTTTATTAGAATTACGGAATCATGGGATCTTACAGAGTCAAAAAGGCAAAGGGGGCGGATACTATTTGCGTATTCCTCCAGACCAAGTAACATTTGCCAAAATCATTCGGATTGTTGACGGGCCTATTGCCCCTGCCTTATGCGTTTCTTTGCATTTCTATGGCAAGTGTGATGATTGTGCGGACGAAGAAACGTGTAAGTTGAGAAGTGTGCTGGCCAAATGGCGTGATGCCAATTTATCGGTTTTAGAAAAGACTACTTTGGAGGAACTTATTTAAGAGATAGGTTAAATCATATAAAAAAAGAGCTCGGTTGTATGTCGAGCTCTTTTTTGTGTTTATTCGAAAAGGTGATCTAAGTTTTTCAATTTAACTTCTTCTGTTTCAAGCTCTAAAAATTCTTCCCAGAAAGGATTTTCTGGAACAGCCGCTTTACAGATAATTGGCGTTTGTTTGATAGGATGTATAAAGTATAAACGGCGCGCATGTAAATTTATGCTCGCGTCAATATTTGGCTTATCGTACCCGTATTTAATATCTCCACGAATGGGGCATCCCAGCGAAGCTAACTGCACCCGTATTTGATGAGGCCGACCGGTAATAGGCTCCACCTCGATTAAATAATGGAGATTAATTTTGCCGATAAGCTTATAATTTAGTTCTGCTTTTTGTGCTTTATCCTCTGGATAATCTAAGGCCGTAGTTACATTTTTAGCCTCATTTTTGATCAGATAGTGGGTCAATTTGCCCTTAATTGGATCTGGTTTTCTTCTCGTAATGGCCCAATATGTTTTTTGAATATCTCTTTTTCGAAATAATTCATTCATCCGTTCAAGCGCCTTTGATGTTCTTGCGAATACGACTAAGCCGCTTACAGGCCTATCTAAACGGTGAACAGGATGGAGAAAAACAGCCCCAGGCTTTTGGTACTTTTCTTTGATATAATCTTTTAAGACATCCGTTAGTGTTCGGTCTCCAGTACTATCTCCTTGAACTAGAATACCTGCTCGTTTATTAACGATTAGCAGGTGATTGTCTTCATATACAATGTGATAGTCTTTCATTATTATTTCAATTTTCCCTAGATCTAGATCAACAAAGGGGGATGCAAAGGTAGGATTATTTTGCGAATTTATTTCTCGATAATTTTTTAATTTCTTGCGCTAAAAGGATGAATTTTGAAAATTCAATGATTCTTTATTGTTTTAATTGGTTACTATTTCAAACCACATCTTTTTACTTATTGCTTAATACCTCTTACCTTATTACCTAATACTTATTACCTCTTACCTAATAAATCTCTTTTTTTCATCCGATAATGTTGAATCTCCCCAAATAATAAATAGGATTCATTCTCAATGACATATCCCATGGATTTGTAAAATGGGACGGCATTTTCACGCGCTTCTAAGATGATTTCTTGAATTCCCATCGCAATTGCTTGTTCTTCTAAATGCAACATAATGGCCTTTCCCACGCCCTTTCCTTGCGCCTCAGCTGCTACGGCAACACACCTAACTTGGCCTTGATTCTCTCCCGACTTATGCATCCTTGCGACCCCAATAATTTGATCATCTTCTAAAACCATGGCATGAATTGCTTCCGATTCATCCGCCAAAACTTCCGAACCCAATGGCTGATTCCATGGTGCTCTCAGTATGGTGAAACGAAGTCGATAATACGACTCCCATTCATCTTGGGTTATTG
Source organism: Cytophagaceae bacterium (assembly GCA_947486835.1). Classification (GTDB taxonomy): domain Bacteria; phylum Bacteroidota; class Bacteroidia; order Cytophagales; family Spirosomataceae; genus Aquirufa. The sequence goes on from CANKVC010000076.1 coordinate 5,740, forward strand.
GACTTTTAATAATCATATATTTATTTTCTAAGTCATCTGTGAAATAGAAGGAGCCCTAATAAGTTTTTCTCACCAGGGCTCCTAAATAAATTTTTACAATTCAATGAGCCTAATGCAGGCTTTTTCTATTTTATTTGGCAAAATTAACTGCACGCATTTCGCGGATAACAGTTACCTTAATTTGACCTGGATATTGCATTTCTTTTTCTATTTTTTGAGAAATATCAAACGATAGATTGGATGCTTTTTCATCACTTACATTTTCCGAATCAACTAAAATACGCAGCTCACGTCCTGCTTGAATCGCATAACATTTTTGTACCCCGTCAAATGAAGTAGCCAAGGCTTCTAAATCCCTTAAACGCTTCATATAAGACTCCATCATCTCTCTTCTCGCCCCAGGTCTTGAACCAGAAATTGCATCACAAACTTGGATGATGGGAGAGATCATCGATGTCATCTCAGTTTCATCATGGTGTGCCCCGATCGCGTTACACACTTCTGGATGCTCTTTGTATTTAAGCGCCAATTCCATCCCTAATAATGCGTGAGGTAATTCGGGCTCTTCATGCCAAACTTTTCCTATATCATGTAATAGGCCTGCGCGCTTAGCTAATTTAGCGTTTAAACCCAACTCCGCTGCCATGGTAGCACATAACTTGGCCACCTCCCTCGAATGTTGCAAAAGATTTTGTCCATAAGAGGAACGAAATCTCATCCGACCTATCATCTTGATCAACTCTGGATGTAAACCATGAATACCTAGTTCGATGACCGTTTTTTCTCCAATCTCGATGATCTCATCATCGATATTTTTTTTCGTCTTATTGACTACTTCTTCAATACGTGCCGGATGAATACGGCCATCTTGTACTAAACGGTGCAAAGATAAACGTGCAATCTCTCTTCTCACTGGATCAAATCCAGAAATGATGATCGCCTCAGGTGTATCATCCACAATGAATTCTACTCCTGTAGCAGCCTCTAAAGCACGGATATTTCTACCTTCCCGGCCGATAATCTTTCCTTTAACATCATCTGATTCAATGTTGAAAACCGAAACGCAGTTTTCAATCGCATTTTCCGCAGCCGTCCTCTGAATCGTTTCAATCACAATTTTCTTAGCCTCTTTGGTCGCGGTTAATTTTGCTTCTTCGATGGCCTGCTTAACTAAAGAACTTGCTTTACTTTCAGCCTCTGACTTCAATGCCTCCATGATTTGTTCACGAGCTTCCGCAGCTGATAAGTTGGCAATTTTCTCCAACTGGCTAATCTGATTTGCTAGCATTTCATCTGCCTCAGCGCGTTTTTTATCTACCTCCTCAAGTTTTTTGCGGTAGTTTTCTTCCTTGGATTGGATGCTTTGCTTTTGAGCTTGTAAATCCTGATCTGCTAGTTTCTGCTGCTCTTGTTGTTGCGCTAAAACTCTTTCCTTTTCCCTTAAAATTTGCTCATTTTCTTGTAAAATACCTTTCTTAGCTTGAGTTTCTTCCTCAAACTCACCACGCAGACGAAGGAAATTTTCCTTGGCCTCCAACATGCGATCTTTCTTTAAATTTTCTGCTGCGACTTCAGCATTTTTCAAGATATCATCAGCCTTTCTTTTAGCCTCATCTTCGAAATTTTTATTGGCTTTTGAAAAGAATACTTTTCCAGCGAATACGCCCCCTGCTAATGAAAACAATGGGATAATAATACTTAATATGCTTGACATAGAACGAATGTGTTTATTACATGAGTCCCCAAAAGCCTTGAAAAAATTTGATTATAAAGTGAACTCCTCAGCCATCGCGAGCAATTGCTCGTTTTCCGCTTGAACATCTTCTAACAAATTAGTTTTTTCCGATTCAAATTTTAATCCACACATAGCTAAATCTAAGGCCACCAACGCCATTACAGCATTTGGATCTGAACTATTGGCCTTTTTTTCGTAAAACTTAACTAATCGGTTAACTAATAATGCCGCATTGCGCACACAAAACTCCTCTTCTTTATTTACCCGCAAGGATACTGTTTGTATTCCTAATAATAAATTGCAGGGTAATTGTTGGCTCATGTTTTGCGTAATTGCTCAATACAATGATCTATTTCAACTATATATTTATCTAACGTTTTCTTCAGCTCAGCAGTTGGGACCGCCGTGTTGTTTGTATTAACTACAATTTTACCAAATTTATCTGATTTTTTAAAGTTTTTCTCCAATTCTTTTGTTGCTTGGCTCGATAAGTTGAGTTCCTTATTTTTTTCTTCGAGTAGGGTTTTTAGTCGGCCAACTTCCCTTTCCAGTTCTTTGATGGTCCCTTGATTTTCTTGCAAACGCAATACCATTTGGCTGATTTTCAGCTTTAAGGTTAAATATTGCGTTTTTAATTCCTGTTTCATTTGGGCTTTAAATTAATGTTTTAACTTAAATTTTCCTCCACCTTTCCAGGAAAATTCGAAGACCAAAACAAAGAAAAGTAAAATCAATACACCTATGTTTTCGCGGATAATGTTTGGAATATCCATGATGAATTGAATTTTATTTCCGATTTCAATACATAAAAACCCAAGAACGATATAAAATAATCCAGCTTTCCAACGATAAGGTATGGGGTCAAATTTTTGCCCACCTAAATAACATAAGATCATCATGACTAAGCTTGACGCGAGAAAAGACCAAGCGCAAGCCATATACCCGTATTGCGGAATAAAAATAATATTTCCGACAACCGTGGTAACTAAACCTATAAGCGTGATGATGGTCCCCATGTAGGTTTTATTCGTTTTCTTAAACCAGACAGATTGTGTGTAATAAACTCCTAAAAATAAATTGGCCAAAAGTAAAATGGGTACAATCCCAATTCCTTCCCAATATATTTCTCTCCGTAAAAATAGGGTTTTAATCCAAAATAAATTGACCGAAACTCCCACCCACAAAAATGTACAAATAATAATAAACCAGTGTGTCACTAAGGCTAAATTGGACTGGTCGTTGGCCTCCGTTTTCTTCCCTAGAAAAAACGGTTCAGCTGAATACTTAAATGCTTGAATGGCTAAGCTCATAAAGACAGATAGTTTATAGCAATTGCCATAAATGCCTAAGGCGTCTTGAGAACTTCTCCCGGGATAAAAAGAATCTGGTAAAAATTCCTCGAGTAGCAATCGGTCAAACATTAAATTGAACATAGCCGCTAAGCTCATGAACATAATGGGATAAGAATACACCCAAAGAGACCTTAATTCAGTCCAATCCCAGGTCCATTTAAAAACTTTGAATTCTGCTTTGAGCCAATAAAACAAGGACGCATTGCCAATTAAGTTGGCCAGAAAAATATATCCTGCGCCAACCTCTGGCCTATATATGTTATTCAAAAACTCAGGCCCCGTTCCTTGCTCATGCATAGGTTTTAAAACGAGTAGAATGATTAAATTTAAACCCACATTAATTAAAATGGAAACGATTTTCGCTTGAACAAACGTTCGAATTTTGTTTTCTAATCGGAGCTTGGCAAATGGGATGGCTGTGATGGCGTCAATGGCTAAAATGATAGCTAACCACTTTAAAAAGATACCCTTATTTTCATATCCCAATTGGGCCATGATGGGGTCAGAAAATAGAAATAAGCATAGCGTAAATAATCCTGAGGTGGCAATAATCGCCGTTAAAATGATGTTGTAATATTTGGCTGGAGCTTCTTTGGCATATCTGAAATAAGCGGTTTCCATCCCATAGGTATAGATGATATTCGCTATGGCCATGTAGCCATATAATTTAACATTGATCCCTAATTCTGCTGGCAAAAATGCGATTGTATGAACAAATACAAGTAAAAAATTAAGGGAACGCCCTAATATGGTACTGAATCCATACGATAGAGTTTCACCCGCTAATTTTTTTAGAATAGACATGTGTTAAAGTTTGTCAATTCCAAAGGTACAAATTTCTGTTGGATTGGGTAATTTATGGTTTTTGATATCCGATCGTTTGATAAAATTGTTCCGAATAATTATCAGAAAGGGGTATATGGTTTTCGCCAATTTTGATTTTCTGATTTCGAATAGACTCTACCTTTTTTAAGGAAACGATGAATGACTTATGGATTCTTTGAAATTCTGCCGAAGGTAATTTTTCTTCAATTAATTTCATCGTCATGCGGCAAACCACTGGAAATTTCTGGGTTCTGAGGTGAATTTTGATGTAATCTTTTAAGCCTTCTATGTATAAAATATCTTCCAGCATGATTTTCATTAATGAATAATCTGCATGAATGAAGATGTATTCCATTTTTTCGATCACAGGAATTTGAGCTTGAACCAGTACATTTTTGCTTTTGAAATAATCCAAAGCCTTGTGAGTGGCTTTTAAAAATCGCTCAAATGAAATGGGCTTAAGCACATAATCAATCACATCTAAGTTAAAACCCTCCAAAGCGTATTGTTGGTATGCCGTCACAAAAATCACCATGGGTTTTTGAGTGAGTCCTTCCAAGAATTGAACCCCTGTGATTCCGGGCATTTGTATATCCAAGAAAATTAGATCGATTTCATTTTCCTGTAAATACTCAATGGCCTCAAATGCGTTTCGACATCTTTTTTCCAGTTTTAAAAAAGGGACTTTGGCGATGTTATCTTCCACTAAATCAAGGGCAAGATTCTCATCATCTACCGCTAAACATCTTAGAACAACCTTTGGAAGGGCTGTAAATTCCTCGATTTTCTCTTCCTCTTCTTCCATGTTAAATGTGTTTTATGGTAAGTTCAACCAAATAACTATCTTCCTTTTCGTGAATATTTAATTCATGCTGATCAGGGTACAAAAGCTCTAATCGCCTGCGCACATTGGCTAAGCCTATCCCAGAACTTTCATCTTTTATTTCTGAATTTTGTTT
>CANKVC010000077.1 GCA_947486835.1 Cytophagaceae bacterium
GCATTTCTCCTTCTAAGGTCATTGTCGTTCCTAAGCGAATCGTTAATATCGTATTGGGAAAATAGTTTTAACCTGAATTATTTGGCTAAAAGCATTTCTAATGCTTTCAAAAAAGTAATAATGAAAGCTAATAGGCCAATGCTCCATTTCATGGATTTGTGTATGGCCATTTGAATCTCTAATCTGAGCTCCATTTTGAATTCATTAAACTGAGCAATTAATGAATCAATTTTGGCATCTAGTCTGGACTCTAGTGCGTCAAATTTGGTTTCTAATACTTCAAACTTAGTTTCCAATTGCTTGAAATCAGTCTTTAAACTAGCGACATCTGCTACGACTTCGTCTAATCTGAGGTCTAAATGATTAATGTGATTAAACTGAGATTTTAATAATAGGGTGTTTACATCTTCTCCGTTTAGGCCTTCGCCCCGACTGAATCGCTCCTCAATTTCCGTTAATTTCGGTTGGATCATTTCTAGCAGCATATCTTCAATCTTAGATTTATGATTCATTAGTCTTATGGGTTAGGCAATTTTAAATTTTAAGCTCCCCAAGGTATAGAGAATGCATTGATTTGCAACCTAATTTGAAACAAACAAACTGATTATTTTAAAATTCTAATTGAGAGCTAATGATCGGAATGAGGGGTAGGGCATACCGGTAGGATAGGCCCTTTATATTTGAATCATACCGTTCCTCGATGATGTTATTCGTATTAAAAATATTTTGAAGATCCATCCTGAAAGACCAAGTATGATTCAACTTATTAATTCGATAGGCCAAAGAAAAATCGTATCGCTCAAAATTTGGATATTGAGATTCAAACGCTTTTGTTGGCACACTAACCGTTGTATTCCTTTTTATGGACTCAGCTAAATTGATGGGTATATACCGGTTTCCACCTCTTAGCAGATATCTTAGGTTGACCGAAAGCGACTTTTGTTTCGCTAATTTAAAGTCTTTGCCCACCAAAATATTTCCCGCAAATAGGTTGTTAAATTGAGTATTTCGCCAAACTAAATCCTTATTTTGAAACTTAGAGTCAAAGAGTGAAGCGGTAACTAAATAGTAAAAATTATCAGCTAAAAACCTTTCCAATGTTAATTCTATTCCTTTATTGATTCCTTTGCCCGTATTTTCTAATACTTGGCTAGGAATACCAGAGGTATAATTAACCAATGAAAATAATCCTTTCTTTGTCGTGTCAATAGGTACTTGATTTATGTTTTGGATGTAGGCCTCAACTTTCAATCGAGTATTTTCACCAATTCTTTGGTCATAAGAAACCACTTGGTGCAGAGCCTGCGATGGCGCAATGTTTTTATTTGGCTGCACGAAACTTCCATTGGGCAAATATCTTTTAAAAAGATAGGTGGATATAGGCTCAATGCGTGAATGCCAACCAATTCCAACACCAAATCGACCTCCCGATTTATTCTCTATCGAAATGGCCATTCTTGGTTCGATGCCCTTGGATTGATTCAGTTCAAATTGGTATGCATGAAGCCCAATAGTAGTTTGAAAGGCCGGTGTCCACTTTTTTATGATCTGCCCAAACTGTTGGACGTAATACGTTGAATTAGATTCATTTAAGTAATTGACTATTTTTTTACCGTCCCAACGATCATCCTTGAGCTCAAAAGATAATTGGCTTACATTAATTCCAAACTTTGCACTCAAGCTGGCATTCCATTTATAGACATAAGTAGCATTCAGCCGTACATTGGGGTAGCGATATAGTTGATCTCTGGTGGTTTTCCATACACTCGATAACAACTCAATTTTACTTACGTTTGCCGATTCAGTTGTTAGGGCCAAAACAGTGGAAAGATGTCCTTTTTTGAAGGGCAATTTATAGGATAAGCCAAATGCCCCCATTGCACTATTTGAGTAATCCTTGGTTGTCGATTTCTCATCTTCCGTATCATTAGCTCCTGCTAATCCCCAAAATGTTAGTAGCCCAGCTTTTTTCAAGGGAATATCAATCGTATAATTTAAATCTCGATACGCAGGCTTAAAGTTCCCTGAATTGATGTTAATTAATCCCGATTTTAACAGCAACTCTAATGTTGAATATCTTGCTCCAGCCCGATAGGAGCCTCCATTTTTGCCAATGGGGCCTTCGGAGGCCAAATCGATTCCCACGACCGATAATTGTGCCATCCATTCCCTTTTTTCATTATTTCCTCTTCTAAATCGTAGATCGAAAACACCCGAGGAGGCGTTTCCATATTCTGCAGGGAAAGCACCCGACATAAAATCTGAATTGGCCAAACTGGTCGAATTGATCATCGATATGATTCCACTGGTGGATCCTTGTCCATCCCCAAAATGATTTGGATTAGGGATTTCGATCCCTTCCATTCTCCATAATAATCCTTTGGGAGAGTTCCCGCGAATGATAATCTCATTATTTTGATCGGATCCCGCATTCGTTACCCCTGCAAAATTCAAGGCCATGCGAGCCGGATCTTGAAATCCTCCGGCATATCGATTCGCTTCTGTAACTGAAAATTGGCGTGTACTAACCATGGCCATTTCATTTTTTGCCCGATCTTTTGCTCGCTCGGAAACCACGACCACTTCACGTAAAAATTGGGGTGCTTCTTCTAACTCAACAGGCAAGTTGATTTCTTTTCCACTCCGAAGCTCTAAATTAGGAATGCTTGTAGGCGCATAACCTAACCTTGAAAATGAAATACTATATCGGCCTAATGGAATCTTAAGAAAATAAAATCGACCAAGGCTATCACTGAAGCTCACGTGATTACCAGGAACTAATTTGACCGTCACATTAGATAGGAGTTCTAATGTTTGCTTATCTGCAATCTTTCCTCGAATGGTTTGCTCAAGATTTTGAGTAAAACCTATATGAAAAATACTCAAACAAAAAACGAGGATGATTAGCGTGCGAATCATGTTGAACCGATTATTGATTCGAAGATTTTAAAACGAATGACTTATCTTTTTTTATAGCCTTTGATTTCTTGCAGCAAATTCCTAAGCTCTTTCACTTTTTCTTGATTCGTTTCAAAAACGTCATTTGCTTCTTTAGGGTCACTCTTTAAATTAAATAATTGGCCATTCACTCCCTCTTTTACCTGTTCGATTTTTTGTGGTTCTGTAAACCCTCCTGATCCGAGTCCTTCAATTAACTTCCAATCGCCTTTCCGAATCGTTAGATATCCGATGGACGATGAAACAACTATTCCAGGTTGTCCTTTTATCTCTTTTGTTTGCCCCTTTAGAATCGGCATAATGCTGTAGGTATCTTCAGATGTGGCTTTAATGCCTGTCAAATCACTACACGTGGCTAATAAATTTGCCAGACTGGTGGTAGCATTTGATGTGGTATTTGCTTTTACGTGAGCAGGCCAACGAACAAAGAATGGAATTCGATGTCCTCCTTCATAAGCATCTCCTTTCATTCCCCTAAATTCACCTGCCGATGTATGATTAAATCTTTCAATGTAATCAGAACGCCAATAAGGACCATTGTCACTCGCGAAGATCACAATTGTATTTTTAGCGATCCCTGACTTTTCCAATTGTTTTAAAACGGATCCTACGGATGCGTCAACTTGCTGGACAAAATCGCCATATTCGCCTGCCCCAGATTTTCCTACATACTCAGGATTAGGCATCCAGGGGGTATGTGGCGCGGCTAATGGAAGGTATAAAAAGAATGGTTTTTCTTCTTTTTGGTTTCCAATAAATTGGTTTGCTTTCTCGATAAATCGAGGTAAAACTTGATGAAAATCAAAAGAAGGAGACATTTTTCCTTCTCGCCAAAAGGGTCCTGAATACCCTTTTTCCATTTTATTTCCTGCGGTATAGGCCGTAGGAAGCTCTTCAACTTGTTGGTTTTCTAGATATAAATAGGGAGGCATATCTAGTGATGCTGGTAAGATATACGAATAATCAAATCCAGCGGATTTTGGCCCCGCCGTTGCCGGTTTAGTAAAATCGATGATTTCTGGATTTAATTCAGTCTTTATGCCTAACTCTTTTTCATTTAATAACGCTTCATTTCCTGATTTTAACGTCCAGTCCACACCCAAATGCCATTTACCGATAACTCCTGTGGAATACCCCGCTTGTGAAAGTAATTTCGCAACGGTTTGTTGGTCTGTGTCGATCAAAGAACGACTATACCCTCTTAAAACACCCACTGGCAATTTACTCCTAAATGGATATCGGCCAGTTAATATAGCATATCTAGTGGGCGTACAAACCCCAGAAGCGGAATGTGCATCCGTAAATCGCATACCCTGAAGGGCGATTTGATCGATATTAGGCGTCTTGATTTTGCCTTTGGGATTATTGACTGAAACATCCCCGTAGCCTAAATCATCGGCTAAAATATAAATGATATTGGGTAATTTCTCTTTCTTGCCTTGAGCCCATAAGCCAGATTGTACGGTCAATAAACAAATGATTATCAGCGATATTTTCTTCATAACATTACAATGATTTAATCCAATTTTTAATTAAATCTACACCTTCTTTGTGAGATAATCTACGCCCTAATTCAGGCATCATGATTCCTGGATCTAATGAATGCATGCGATACGCTAAAATACTTTCTTCTGGCTTGCCAGGAACGATGTCATACGATAAATTCCCAGAACCCCTTCCGGCAGCGACAGGAGTTTTCATAAAGCCGTAGCTGGTTTTATTCGGATTATTCCAATGTAGAAATAAGCCTGAGGATTGCGCTGGACCTACTGGATTATGGCAATGTGCACAATTTATGTCTAAATAAGCTTTCGCCCTCAGATCTAATGAAGCATTTAGATCTGAATATGAGGGCATTTTGGGAACATCACTTAGTTTAGGAAGATTCACCAGGGCATTTTTTTGAGCCCAGTGGGCCAACTGGTTTTCATGTGCCCCATCCTCATATATAAATTCTCCGTTTAATTGGCGCGCAGAGGGACCAATCGGCGTCATGACCCCTTGTCTTTCGTGACAACCTTTGCATTGATTCATATTGGGCACCACATATTCAAAGGATTGTTTTTTTCCTTGATCATCAATCCAAGAAACTAAATCTCCACCTCCAGCTACTTCTAAGGTAGCTTCATTTTGTTCTTTATTCCAAATGTAGGGCAAGGCTTTCCAGCCTTTTGCTTCATGGATTAGAATTCGCGTTTCCATTAAACGCCTGCCTTTTGCCTCAGCTCGTTCATCGTTTTTATAATAAAATGTCTTGGCTATGATGGTCCCAACAGGAAATTGCAAAACCGAATCTGGGTTAAAATTCACCTGAGTGCCTTTAGGCATTTTAATGAATCTTAATTTATGCGCAAAATCTGAAAATAAGGGAGAATTTAACGCGTAAGGCAATACATCTTCTGCAGGAATTTGATCCTGCAAATGTCCTTTAAATAAGGCAAAATCAGATAGTTTTTCTGGGTAATTAAATTCAGTATTAATTTCTGAATCGATGGACATTAAAAATGTCAAACTTATACATGAAACTAAAATGATGAAAAGCTTATTCATGTGTTTAAAACTGATTTGATTTGATCGAAACGGGTGAACATTCAAATAAATCAGGACCCACTAAAACATTTTTAAAGTCATGATCAGCATCTAGAAATGAAGTACTTTGGTTGATGTTGTTTCGTACACAAATGGCATATTCAGGCATATATTTACCATCAGTCCCCACTAATTTAGGGTCTAATATTCCATCGAAAATTACCTGTGGTATCTTGCGGCCGAACTTCAATTTCACCCGATATAACTGACCAAATCGGCTATCCATAGGTACGCGCCGCGGTTTTCTTTCAAATAAATTATCATGAATGTTGATCGAAGTGGGGTAGGGGTAATACCCTTTATCTTTATTTTTTTTCTCCGTCATAAAGTAGCTGATAATTGCGACACCCACAGTTGAATGATTTAGAATTTTATTGTCAAAAATTTCTACTTGGCTCGTGGCTAAAACCATCATACCGGTGCCTTTGGGTACATTTCCCACAATATTACCTTTGGGCGCAAAATTGGCCAAATTATTTTCCTTGATTAAGTTGTTGTACACGCGCACAAACCCACCCTTTTTTTGGATTAAATCAGGTAAATCAAAAACTAAAATACCTCCTGTATTACCTTCTGCCACATTATTATATACATCAGCATATAATGAATTTTCAATCTCAATGCCCGCCACATTTTGGAAGGCTGTGCAATTTCGAACCGTAATGTATTTGGATTGTCCTACATAAATTCCAGCATCAGATGCGCCGATGGCAATACAGCTATCAATCAATACTTTTTCACATAGCACTGGGTACAATCCGTAACTGCCATTCGTAGGGGAGGGTTTTCCCGTCCAGGCCGTCTTTAATCTTCGGAATGTGATTCCTTTCACATGCATGGTTTTAATCAAATCCCCTTTGGAATCCTCTGCTGTAAAATCTTCTAAAATAATATTTTCACAATTCGTTATTCTGATTCCCTCAGCGCCTTGGGTTTGTGCTTTAAAGTTTAGGACCGTTTTGTCAATCCCCTTTCCTCGAATGGTGATATTCTTTTTGCCATCTAGGCTTAAACTTTTGGTTAATAGAAATTTGCCTGCTTCTATGTTGATAACATCTCCATCTTCAGCCATGATCAACTTGGTTTGTAACTTTTTTTCAAAGTCGGCCTGAGCAAAAATTTGAGTACTGAAAAAGGTTAATAAGCTTAAAATGATAAGACGCATAATTTATAATTAAATATGGTGATTTGTTTGAAATTTTTCCAACTAATTTAAAACTTAAATTAACTGATTTTGTTTGTTAAAATTTCGGATAATTAAATCCATTGTGATAGGTGGGTTTTATTAAGTTATTAGCTGATTTTTTATCAAATAAACCCTTGCTTGCATCCCAAGTTGTTTTTTCTGCTGTACGATAGGTTGTATTTCTATTTTATGCTAAGTAAATATTTGATTGATTCAGGAACTTGAATGGCATGAAGAGAGCTTTCATCTTCTATGTAATAATGCTGAATCTTAGCCTTTTTAGCTGCCTTCATAATCGCCGGTAAATTTAATTGTCCCGTACCTAAAGCCACATCATTTTCAGAGGAAGTCCCTCCTGATAAATTGCCAACAACACCCTTTTTCAAATCTTTTACATGCATTAATTTAAATCGATTTGGATATTTTTCTAAAAGTTTGGCTGGATCAATTCCTGGAAAAAAGGTCCATAAAATATCCATTTCAAAATTCACAAATTTCGGATCCGTATTTTTAGCGATATAATCAAAAAAAGTACCCCCTTCGTAAGGAGCAAATTCAAAACCATGGTTGTGGTAACAAAATTCTAATCCATAATTTTCTTTTAAGTTTTTTCCAATGATGCTAAAATCTACGATCGTTTTGTCAGCTAATTCCTTGGTAAATGGACCATCGTGTGGAATCCATGCCACACGCACAAATTTTGCTCCTAAGGCTTTGGCATTGGAAGCTACTTCGTCAGATTTCGTTAATGCATCTTGATAACTAACACCAAAGGAAGAACAATACATTCCTCTTTCATCTAAGAGTTTTCTAATTTCAGTCGCTTTTTTACCAAACAAGCTAGAAAATTCCATGTCATAGACCTTTAATGCTTTCAAAGAATCTAGGGTGGTTGGCATATCCTTTTGTAGACTTTGTCGATAGGTATACGAAACCATACCTAAGGGAACTCCATTTATGCTTGGACTTTTTTGGGCATTTAAACTGAATAGAAAACAAATGATACTGGCTGTCATTAAGATTTTTTTGATCATGGCATTCATATTTATTAGACAAAAATTTTATTTTAAGGTTATTTTTTTTCCTGATTTAGCAGATTCCCGTGCCGCCTCTAGTATTTCTACGACTACTTGATTGATTTCAAATGAAGATAAATCCATTTTGGGTTTAATCCTTCCTTGGACTATGGCAGCTAAATAAGGAAATACATTGGATACTTCATGTGGCAAAGGACTTAAGTCAATCATGCTTTCTTTGCCATATCGATCTCCATCTACATACCTCATTTTATTGTTTTTATTAGCCACTAGAATTCCTTTGGTCCCGTAAACCTCGGTATCTTTTCGGTCAAATGGCCAATTCCAAGAAGCTTGAATGATGGCTTGACAATCTGGATACGTTAAAATGATGGTAGCCTCATCGTCTACTTTAGGATATATATCTGGTTTCAATTGCTGAGTTACAGCTGTTACGGCAATGGGTTTTTTCCCATCCATCAGCCAGGTCATAATATTAGCTCCATAACAGCCAAAATCGATGATAGCACCTCCGCCATTTTTGATCGGGTCGGTTAGCCAATGTAGAAACTCGGGGGAGCAACCAATTTCCTTGGGTCCACGATGTCCATCCATCATGACAACTTTTCGGATCGTACCTAAAGACTTCTCTTCTTTAACCATTTGCCACATTTTAGCATGAGATGAATACCAAGTCGTTTCAAAATTGGTTAAAAGATGAATTTTATACTGGCTCACCAGCGCCTTCATTTGATTCAAATGATTCATGTTGACAGCCAAAGGCTTTTCAACAATGACATGAATTCCTTTGGGAGCGCACACTTTAACCACTTCCAAATGCTCATAAATACTGTTGAAAGCCGCAATAGCCTCAGGCTTCGTCTTGGCAATTAAAGCCTCTAAGGTTGGGAACCAAAGAGAATCAGGAAGATTTTGTTTTTTTAAAATAGATAAGGCAAGTTCCTTATCTGGTTCCGCAAAACCTACAATGATTACATCTTGTTGGGGCTTTTTTATGGCACTATATACTTGGCCCACGTGACCATGGGTCATTCCTGCAACACCTACTCGGAGGGGTTTAGCATGAAAAATAAAGGGTACACAAACTAACCCTATCCAAACAAATAGGTGCTTTCTCATAGGAATTGCTTTTAGGATTAGTTTCTAGGACCTCCGCCACCTTGTCGCTGTGCAGCTTGCATCGTCTTGTATTTCTCTAGTTGCTCCGGAGTTAAAATTGCCTTTAAAGACTCTAATTGAGCATCATTCAATTTTTTCATCTCAGCTTGCATGGCATCTCTTTCCATACCTGCTTGACGGAATTCCATCATTTTTTCCATTCTTACTGTTACCAAAGGCTCAATTTTTTTGATTTGATCCTTAGATAAAGTTAATTCAGTTTCCATGCGGTCGATCTGACGCTGAACCATCGCTTGTGGATTGAAATCCTGAGCCGATACTTGAGTTGAAAAACTCATTAATGTTGCCAAAATAGCAAAAGAAGTAATTAATTTTTTCATAGTTTTTGTGTTTAAGTTGGAATGTATAAAATATTATTTAGAAAATGGAATTTAAGATCAATTTGTAGACGTCCGTGGGGTCAATTTCTGATTCAGTCTCTTGATTAGAAATAAAAACAGGGTAAAATTGCTTATCACAAAATGGACTTCCGTGGGATCCTTTCACTAATGTGGCATCCAAAGGAATTACATCCATTAAATACCTGAACCCTGTTAGTTTTCGGGCCAATTTATATCCAGCTCTCAGTTTGATCAATGGATTTTTAGGATCCATAAACATTTCCACTGGGTCATAACCTGGTTTTTTGAATATATCGACACATCGAGCAAAGTCTGGTGCTTTTGCATCATTAAGCCAATAGTAATAAGTAAACCATTTGTCGGTGTCCGCAATCAAAACAAAGTCACCCGTTCTTTCATGATGTAAATGATGGGATTCTATTTCTTTTGAATCTAATACTTGGGCCACTCCAGGAATCGCCTCCAATATCTTTTTTACCTCCTTTTTGTCTGCGCTATTTTTTACATAAATATGCGCAATTTGATGGTCTGAGACGGCGAAGGCTTTACTTGCCCCTGCATCTAATAACTCTAAACCCTGTTCCTCACGAATCGCTAAGCAATCATGCTCTCTCAAAATTCGATTGATATGGATCGGTTTGGAAACATTGTTTATGCCGTATTCCGACAACAAAATGATGTGAGCATTCGTTGACTCAAAATGTTCGATTAATTGTTGGAGCACCCGATCAATCTCTGCCAATTCCTTCGATATTTTAGTAAAATCTACTCCAAATTTTTGTAGGCAATAATCAAGGTGGGGGAGGTATATTAAATTGAGTGTAGGGTTGTATTTTTTGTCTACCCAAATAGATGCATCCGCAATCCATTGCGTGGATTTTATGTTGGCATTAGGGCCCCAAAAATTAAACAATGGAAATGTGCCTAAAGCTTCTTGTAATTCATCTCTTAATTCAGGTGGATTTGAATAACAATCAGGGGCTTTTACTCCGTCAGCATGGTATTGAGGCCGCGGTGTGACAGAATAATCAGCACTGGAATACATATTATACCACCAAAACATTTTGGCACAGGTGAAAGTAGGGTCCTTTTTTTTGGCTTCATCCCATATTTTTGGAGAGCCAACTAAATGATTTGATTGCTTCCAGAATTTGACTTCTGCATCTGTGCGATCATACCAGCCATTTCCCACAATTCCATGATCCGTTGGATATTTCCCAGTGACATAACAGCTTTG
>CANKVC010000078.1 GCA_947486835.1 Cytophagaceae bacterium
GGGTATAACCGCCGATGGGAATACCTTGGTATGGATCGTTAAAATAGTTGGTATCGTAGGTAAATCGAACGGGAAGTCGCTTAATAATCTCTTTGGGCAATTCATTTGGGGGCTTCATCCATTGCTTGGACGTATATCCCTTGATCAGTTTCTCGTACACATCTCTGCCCACAAGTTTGATCGCCTGCTCCTCCAGGTTTTGTGGCTCCCCTATTTCCTTCGACTGCTCAGCAATAATCGCCTTCGCCTCATGCGGATGCGTCACTCCCCACAGTTGGTTAAACGTCCACATATTAAAAGGCAAGGCAAATAATTCGCCTTTGTAATTCGCTATGGGCCGATTGGTAAAATGATTGAACGTAGCAAATTGATTAATCCACTTCCAAACACGCTCATTGGACGTATGAAAAATGTGCGGTCCATACGTGTGCATATTAATGCCGTCAATTTTTTCAGTATGGCAATTTCCGCCAATATGCTTCCTCTTCTCCAAAACAAGGCATTTAAAACCTCTATCTGTTAACTCCCTCGCACATACGGAACCAAAAAAACCTGAACCAACAATAATATAATCGTACATTATTTGTAAATTTTATTTTTCAATGAATAAATTTCCATAAAAAAAACATGATTAAAAAATGGTACCAGTTTAATAAGTGAACAAAACCTATTAATCTATATAGAAAGAACTGTAAAAAGCATTACTAAATTACTAACCTTTGAAATATAGTCATTTGGGTAAAGGTTTTTGAAAATTGAAAATTTAACATAAAAAAACTCTATTTAAAACGCTAAACTATGAAAAATTCCTCTAGAAGAAATTTCTTAAAATCGAGCTCGCTAGGTACAATTGGCCTAATGGGTGCTGCGAAAGAAATAAATCAAACACAAACTTCCCCATTGAATGCGAAGGCAAAATCCAAAAGGGATTTAATGGAAGACGTGCTCCAAAAAGGATCTAAATCTGATTATATACCCGCAGGTTTTTTTATGCACTTCAATAAAAAGGGTGACGAGGCGGTTAAAGCCCATATGAATTATTTCAAAGCGACTCAAATGGACTTTGTCAAAATTCAATTTGACGGAATGAGTCTTCCCCTAAACGAGCAAATAAAGACAGCGAAAGATTGGTATAAACAACCGATTATGCCCGAGTCGTTTTTTGAGCCTATCCTGTATGTCATTAAAAACCTAGTCAAAGAGGCAAAATCTGAGGCCATGATCATTCAAACACTTTACTCACCATACCAAATGGCCAAACAAGCCGTGCCCTGGGAGTTGCTTGTTAAACATGTCAAAGAGGATCCAGAGGCGGTATGTCGCGGCATGGAAAATGTAACTCTTTCCATATTAAATTTCGTTCAAGCCGCTGCTAAATTGGGAGTCGATGGATTTTATACTTGTGCGCAAGGTGGTGAAACAAATCGCGTGGCCGACTACCAATTATTCAATCGGGCGATTAAGAGTTTTGATATGCTTTTATACAAAGAAGTGTCCCAATTAGTTCCCTATAACATCCTCCACATCTGCGACTATGACGGCGAATATGAAGGTTTTACCCCTCGTTTCCAAGATTATCCTGGTCAAATAGTTAACATCCCACTGCAAGCGGATGGAAAATCTTTAACCTTGCAAAAAGCCTCTGAAATCTTTGATAGACCTGTTATGGGCGGATTGGATCGGCATGGTGTCATCTCAACGGGAACCGTGGACCAAGTTAAAAAAGCTACGTTGGACGTGTTGAAAAATGCTCCCAACCGTGTGATTTTAAGTGCAAATTGCACCGTTAGCAATACCACGCCCATCGAAAATTTAAGGGCAGCTATTCAAACGGCACATGAATTCAGAAAAGGATAAACTTCAAACCCATTAACCGATGATCAAAAAATCACTCATTTTCTTGTTTTTCATTCTAACAGCATTAAATGTTTGGGGACAAAATTCCACTAAAAAACCCAACATCCTTTTTATCGTTGCAGACGATTGGTCCAAGCATGCTGGAATCTTTGGAGATAAAGTTGTTAGGACACCTAATATAGACCGCTTAGGAAAAAATGGTTTGATTTTTGACCAAGCGTTTTGTTCGGCTGCCTCATGCAGTCCTTCGAGAGCGAGTATTTTAACCGGCAAACATCCTCATCAAATCGCAGAAGGAGGAAATTTATGGGGAAGTCTTCCCGTAAGGATTCCCAATTTTGTCAGCCTCATTCAAGCATCAGGCGGGTTTGTGGGCAGTGAACAAAAAGGCTGGGGCCCAGGAAATTTTAAAATAGGTGGATACCAAGACAATCCAGCAGGGAAAAACTTCAAAAATTTTGAAGAATTTTTAGGAGCAAAACCAAAAGATAAACCTTTCTTTTTTTGGTTCGGATCCATCGATCCCCACCGCGATTATGTCAAAGGAACTGGTGAAAAAGCCGGACTGGATCCCCAAAAAGTAAAAGTACCAGGGTTCTTACCCGACACCGATGTAGTCAGAAAAGACATCTTAGATTACTATTTTGAAGTAGAACGATTTGATAGCAATGTGGGCAAACTCATCGCGACACTTGAATCTAAAGGAGAGCTAGAAAATACACTGATTGTCATCACAAGTGATAACGGAATGCCTTTCCCCAGAGCAAAAGCTACCTGCTATGACTCAGGGACGAATATACCTCTTATCATGTATTGGGAAGGTAAAATAAAACCTGCCCGCTCGAGCGAATTAGTAAGTTTAATTGATTTAGCCCCCACCATGTTGGACGTCATGGGCATCGAAAAACCCGCTGATCTTCCGTCAAAGAGTTTGATCAATTTGATCAATGGTCGGCCAATAGCCCATAGAAATGCTGTTTTTGTAGAAAGAGAAAGGCACGCCAATGTAAGAAAAGGAGATTTAGGCTACCCAGTTAGGGGCATCAGAACCAAAGAATTTTTATACCTGCGCAATTTTGAACCCAACCGTTTTCCCGCTGGAGATCCTCAGAAATGGGTGGCCGTGGGTCCCTACGGCGACATAGACGATTCGCCTTCCAAACAATTAATCATGTCAGACAGCGCCCATTACGCCTTCTATTTTAACCGCACGTTGAAAAAAAGAGGATCTGAGGAATTATATGACTTAAAAAATGATCCGAGCCAATTGCATAATTTGGCCAATGAAAAACGATATGATAAACAAAAAAATAAATTGAAAATAGAATTGGAAGCTTGGATGAAGCGAACGAATGATCCTCGCCTCATAAACCCCAATACAAACCTTTGGGATAAATATCCATACTATTGACCATGAAAAAATCGATCAAAATTTTCTTGGCTTTCATATTTGTTTGCGGGCATCTTATGGCCTATGGCCAATCTAAAGTACCCGGAACAGTCATTGCCTATAGCCCCGCGTCGAGTGGTTTGTACATCGGATCGCCGAGTATCGTTGTTTTGGCCAACGGACATTATTTAGCTTCACATGATTTTTTTGGGCCTAAATCCACAGAACATAGCTCCGCCGTTTCACGCATTTATCGATCAAAAAACAAAGGAAAAACGTGGGAAATGATCAGTGAAATCAATGGCCAATTTTGGTCTAAATTATTTGTGCATCAATCGCATTTATACCTCATGGGAACCCATAAGCATCACGGAAATGCCATTATCAGGCAATCGATGGATGAAGGAGCAACATGGACCAACCCCACAGACGCTGAAAATGGATTATTGTTGGCAGGCGAATATCACTGCGCACCGATGCCTC
Source organism: Cytophagaceae bacterium (assembly GCA_947486835.1). Lineage (GTDB taxonomy): Bacteria > Bacteroidota > Bacteroidia > Cytophagales > Spirosomataceae > Aquirufa. Next base: position 3,731 of record CANKVC010000078.1, read on the forward strand.
TCATTACCCACAATGGCCGATTATGGAGAGCCATGGAAGATGCCATGGGCCCGATCAAAGTTTGGGGAAAGCGATATGGAAGTTTTATGATGTCGATTCCATTAGACAAAAATCCGATGCAGGCGGCCAATTGGACAAAATCGAATGTGTTGGGATATGACTCTACTTTTTTTAATGGAGCTTTTGGCGGTTGGATCGAAGGAAATGCCGTAGTGGGACCCGATGGTGGCGTATGGAATATGTTGCGCGTCGACAATAAAAAAAGTCTACAAGAATATGCGGCGATGGTTAAAATTAGTGCGGACGGAACGCAGTCCAGTTTTGATCGATCCACGGGTTTTATCCCATTCCCTGGAGGATCAAAAAAGTTCACCATTCGATTTGATCCTAAAACGAAACTTTATTGGACCTTAACTAATTTCATTCCTGATGAAGTCAAAATTGCCAATCCTGGTAAAAACCCAGCATCGATTAGAAATACCTTGGCCTTATGCTTTTCAAGCGACTTGAAAAATTGGAAAATAAAAAAGATTGTGTTCCAACATCCTGATATTGTCAAGCATGGCTTTCAGTATGTCGACTGGCTTTTTGACGGAAAAAACATTTTACTGGCTTGTCGGACTGCCTACGATGATGCCTTTGAAGGCGCACATAACAATCATGATGCCAATTACCTCACATTTTACCGAATCAAAAAATTTAGGAAATAAATTAGTGGGCCGTTTTATAATGCTCCAATAACAAATCACCGCCAAAATCATTTTTCAAATCTCGGATGACGGAATGGACATGGTTGGCATTGTTCTGAGTATTGTCGTATTCAATCAACATGCTAGGGCCTTGAACCCGATAATAAGTACCCTTTCCAATCACAGGTTCAGTATGTCCAGCCCAAGCAAACCACAAGTTTTCAAGCCCCGCTTTTTGAATATCTTTCAACATACTTTCGGCCAATAAGTGTGAGTAACGAAAAACATATAGGCGAACAAGCGCAAGCATCATGGCTTTTTGCTCCTTATTCAAATCGCTATATTTAACACCTTTTGGGTCGCCGATAAGTGCACTTCTTTTGTCAAAAGTCAAAATATCCGGGTAGGCAACCGAGTCGATCATCGCCTGTTTAAACTGAACTTTATTCAAGGAATGTAAAAGATCGAAACCTAAATCCGATTCCTCTTTTAAAATTTGTGTGCCCATCGCAGGCCCGCTAGGTACGATGGCTGGATTAGTGCCTAAGAACCCAGGAGTCCCCGAAACCAATAATTTCTGATCAAAAGAAAAATTAAATGAAATATGATGTCCTTCAAACCTCCAACCCCAGATATTCTTTTCAGAAGGTATCCCAAAAATCGTAAAATGGTAATTGCCCGGATCGCGGTATTTATCCTCCGGTTTTCTTTTTTCTAGCTCCTTCAGTATAACTTCTAATTTGACGATATCGTTGGTCTTTTTATAGGTCTGATCACTCAAACAAATCTTCAACAAACCTAAACCTACTTCTATTTGCTCCGCAGACATTTCATTAAAAGTGACCCCTTTCCGCTTAATGGGCACAAAATGAAAATTATACCGTTCATTATTATCAAATGGGAAAAGTGTTGAGAGCTTTTGCTCCTCCGTTAATAACTCGATAAACCGATTGGCTTGTTTAACGGCATTTTGGGCTAAACTTGAATGTGCCAATGCGCCAAATAGAAAAATCAAAAACAGTAATTTTTTCATATAGGTTTATGTTAGAGAAACAAGTTAGGATTATTTATTTTATTGCGCCAAAAAAATGGCTGATTTAATGGGATTTCGTGCTCAAAAGACGATTCGTGTGATTCGGAATTTACATATGACCGGCAAATTAACGATCAAGCATGGAAAGATTTTTTATGAAGAATGTGCTTAGAAATAGCAAGTGGCAAGAGATATGTTTTCGATCGAAATTAGAGTATGTTTAATTTTAAGCAATACATTAAGATATCTTCTTGCCTTTAAATAAACAATTATTGTTTTAATAAAATTTAGAAGGTAATTTGGTTTCACTGTTAAGTTCTAAAAGGCAATTATTGGCAAGGGAGTTTGTGGTATATGTCTATCATATTCCATTGATTTTGAATAAGCAATCATAACTAGAGAAATAGTTTCATAGGGGTTTACGAAGGAATGTGCTCCATTAAAATTGAAAGAAGTTGAAAAATTACTTGATCTTGGATTAATGAAACAAGTTGATTTTGATAAACTTAAAGCATACCCTAGATAAGTATATTTTTAACATGTGATTTATAAAAAATCATAAATTTTTGCAAGAAATTATTTGGCAAAAAAGTAGTCGAAAAAACTACACTTAGTTCTAAAAATAAGGTCAAAGATGATAAGTTTCATTAATGTTAAAACCATTTTTATTTTCTTCTACGGAATATTATTATTCGGTTGCACAATTCCAGAAGCACCCAAAACTCTAGCAATTATAAAGACAGGTGGAGCTAAAAATATTACTCTATCATCTGCTGATATTATTGGAGATTTAATCGATGAAGGATGTTTATGCACCGCGATAAATCGCGGTTTTATCTTTTCAGATAAAAAAAACAAATTAATTGAAGCAGGTACATTAATCGATTTTGGCGATGGATTAAAAGGTTCATTCACTTCTAATTTAACTAGCCTGAAACGCAAAACTACTTACTATTTTGTGGCTTATGCTATAAATTCTGTGGGGAAAACATACAGTCAAATTGATAGTTTTACCACTAAATCCCCCGAAATAGATACGTTGATCGTAAAACCAAAATCTTTCTGGGAATATACATTTGCAACACCACCTTCAAATTGGAAAACAAATTTTGGAACTTGGACCATTGGCCAAGCTCCTTTTGGAAGTTTGAAATCTAGTAACATAGATTCTCTCTTCAATTATAATACCCTATGGCCGACATTTGAAACTTTATATGTTAGAACTAAAATTAATTTAGAAAATAATGATTTAAGCACCATTAAGTATTTTTTAGGTGTTGATAATGGGTACGAATTATATGTGAATGGGAATTTTGTGTCCAAAGGTTATGACGACGGTTACACTTATCGATGGGAATATTCAGGAAATATACCTCCTGCTTTTTTAAAACAGGGTGATAACATCATTGCCTTATTTCTAATTGATAGGGGTGGTTTTACCGCATTTGATTTGCAAATAATAGGAAAAGAAAAATGAAGTATCTATTCACTTTACTTTTAATTTCTAATTTTATGTTTGGTAAAAATCCTATTTATAAACCATTTGTTAAAACTACATATATTGCTTATTCATTAGGCTCAACTGGTTATTTTGGAGACATTGCGCCATTTAAAAATTACTTAACAACTGCCCTAAAATCTGCTAGAGTCTCAGCCGGGTTAGAAGTATCCCACACATTCAAAAGACATTTAACTCATCGATTTAATTTAAATTATATAACGCTTAATTCAAGCGACAAGTATTATGATTCTTGCTCTTCCTTTGCATCAAATTTTTATAGAGGCAAAAGTTTTACCACCGATTTAATTGAATTAAGTTCCGCATATGAATACGGGGCATATAATCATAAATATAACCCCTATCTTTTCGTTGGATTTGGCATTATGGCCTTTAAAGTTAGCGGGGAGGGAAATATACATTCAGCGTTTTGTGCACCTTTTGGAATGGGAGTTAAAACTTCAATCAACAAAAAAATAGCTTTAGCTTTAGAATTAAATTATAGATACACAAATACTGATTTATTGGATGGACTATCAGATTTGGATACTAAAGTATTTTTAAATACTTCCATTCAAAAGGGACCTGATTTATTTTACACGCTAAATTTTAAATTAATTTACAAAATAAATAGCCTGAATTGTCCCAAAATTTTATAATCTACAACTTGAAATATTTAAATTTTGAAATTTAATAGACTGTAGATATAATGTGTTAATATATACTTACTCTTTTGATAATCTATTTAAAAAAAGATCATTTACTAAAATCTTCTCATGGCTCTAACCTGACCTACTGCACCCTTCGGGAGTGATTGATATTCATATGGGGAATTTCCAGCTTCAGCAAAAAATGTTACTCCCATACAATTGTCAGCATCGGCTTGAGTTGAAGAAATATACATAGTTCCAAAGGAAATATTGACTTGATTTTTAACGAGTTTCACTTTTTTAAGTTCTTCAAAACTTGGTAAAAACCAATCAGAATATCCCCCTCCGCGATAATCAATACAAATTTTTGCTGCTCTAGCTGAAGCTGTTCCTTTACAAGTATTAATCGCATTAATTGAATTTTCACAACCAGATAACAAATTTGATCCAGTATTTACAGACACACCTTGACCAGGACCTGACCAGCAACCAAAACTATTTCCCATAGAGGACTGCGGAAAATCAGTAGTTGAAACAATTAATCCATGAAATTCTCCTGGAATATATCCTGGATCCCCTGGCTGTAAAATATAAGTAACGATACCTCCTTGGTAATAATCTCCTATTCTAATATTCGAAGGTGCAGATGTTTTAGGGTAATTAACACAGCTAACAATTGGCACTTCGGTGACCGGAGGAGTAGTTCCACCCGTCCCCGGACTTGTAGGGGGTGTCACAACAACTACGGGTGGCGGAGGAGGAGGTGGAGTAACCGCCGTTTTAAAACTTCTTTCTTCCCCATAAAATATCCCTTTTTTGTTGATCGCATAGGCCCTAACATAGTACGTCGTTCCTTCCAATAAACCAGAGAAATTATATGAAAAACCGCCTAAACCAGAACCTAAATCTACTTTCCGATCATTAACGCTTGGGTTTCGGTTTTGCCCAAAACAAAAGCCTCGCTCCGTTACAGGGGTGTTTCCTTCATCTGAAACTTGGCCATTGGCCTGAGCTGACCGAGTAGTGACTTGGCCTACATCCTGTGTGATAACGTTCGGTGGAGTATAAGCCACTGTGGTGAACGAAACCTGGTTTCCATACTGCAAACCTTTCCTGTTTTTAGCAAAACTTCGCACATAATATAAGGTCCCAGGCTGCAACTCAGTCATCACTAATTTAAAAACTCCCAATTCCCCTGAGACAAGGTATTTATTGTCTTGTATGGTAGGATTAGGTTGGGTACTGAAACAAAATCCCCGTTCCAAAATAGGAACCCCACCATCATATTTTACCTCCGCTTCATAGTTGGCCAACGTAAACGAAACATTCGTAACAGGCAGTGTAACAATCTCCGGAAATTTAATGTCAAGCGTCGTAAAACTTTGGATATTTCCCAATGAATAACCCTTTTCATTTTTAGCAAATGATCGATAATAATACGTGGTATTTTCAATCAATTCAGTCACCACGGTTTTCATTGGCCCCACGACGCTTTGGCTAGAAACAAACTTCATGTCAGAAAGCGAGGGATTTGGAGAAAGCCCCATTAAAAATCCTCGTTCCATGATATGCCCACCCCCATCGTCAAAAACCTCCCCATGTAACGTGGCTAAAAACATCCCTATTTCTGAAGCAGGATTTGTTTTTAGTTTAACCAACCGATAATCCAAAGTGGTAAAATTACGTTCATTTCCATAGGCAATCCCAATGGAATTTACGGCAAAAGCACGAACATAATACAAGGTGTTTTCTTTTAATTGGCTGGCGACTATGGCAAATTTTCCTTCACCATCACCGACTGAAATCTTCAAATCTTTGATGGTTGGAGCCTTATTCAGACTAAAGCAAATTCCACGTTCAGTCACTACCTTTCCCCCATCATAGGTAATTTCACCCCCCATTAAGGCGTTGGTAATACCAATATTTTTAACCGTATCGGTGGACAAAGTTGCCACTCGGAATTCAAGCGTGCTAAAAGCTTTTACATTTCCTTGGCCATTATTCCGATCTGAAATGGCATATGAAAAAAAAGAATAAGCTTTTTTTGCCTGCAAATTCTTTAACATGTAAGTGAACTCGCCGCTTCCAGGACCCAAACTTATTTTGTTTTTTAAAACCGTAGCAGCGCTATCGTTCGCTGTCCAATAAAATCCGCGATCCGTAATTTCACCTGCATCAGGACTTTGGACATCCGCATGAAGTTTTACAGATGTGGCCTTTATTTCATTCGCATCCCTAGTGTTAACATAAATGGGTGCACGATACGGTTCTTTTAGGCAAGAAAAGAAAATGAAACCAATAAATACCCAAAAGTGATTTAAAGAGAATTTCATCAATTAGAACTAAGAAAATGCAAATCAAAATTACACGAAACACCCTTTAAATCTTGAAAATCTTATTTAATGGTCAATTCATTTGAGTTTAGAAATTCCAACCCGAAGGTGATTTGTTGGCCTCCAACGAACCCTCAAGATCATCAGCGAGGGAGGAGAAAAAATCTAAATTTGTCAACTTCTCAATTTGGTCCACCGACACAATAAAGTTTTTTAAAGGCAGGGAAGAGCCCGAATTGCTCAACAAAAATCCAATCATTTTGGGGTTTGAACCTTCCTTGAAAATTATCTTATAAAACGAGCAAGGCACAGTGATGCCTCCGCCAATGGTTCCACAGGTATTCGTTAAAACAGGTCCTGTAACCACATAAACACCCCCTAAACTCAACGCATTTTCACGCACTTTATCTTCTAAATTGCTCCAAATTCCTCGATTAAACGATGGGGTCATCGGAGACATATTGGACATGAAAAAGGTTTCTGACATAGCGGTTAAATTCAATTTGAAATCGGCAGCAGGGGCTAAATGTCCACGGTCAAATCCAGATCCTTGGTAAGATGTGCTCGT
>CANKVC010000079.1 GCA_947486835.1 Cytophagaceae bacterium
ATGCCCATACCCAATCTCCCAAAACCACTTTTACCTCATCATAATGGAAATAAATAATCCAACCCAATATCCCTAGACCCAAAGACATTTTTTGGAAATACGCATAAACCCCTTTTTCTATTTCATCATTTTCAAAATCACCAAAATGAAAAATAGAGATCAAAATAAAAACAACAAATGAAATTTTAGGTAAATAATACCACATGACGGCATAAAGCAGCATCACACCCAAATAAGACCCCACGAAACTGATTAGAGAAAAAGATAAACCTTGGTCTTTTTTTTGTTTTTGAATGAGTAAATGATCCCCAGCACCATGTGGAATCCCTAATAAAAACATGAAAATAAACGTAAATGCATAATCAAAATAAGGAGTGCTAGGTTCCACCCAAAAGCGCAAACCACAATATCCGATTGTGACGATGGAACCAAAAAATCTCTTTATTTGGACCGGGTAAAGCTTTTCCATAAATGCGTTAAAAATAGGCGAATGGGGAGTCTCCAGAATATTTGAATCTCCTGGATGAGTGTGCTTTTTTCATCCAAAAACATCAATATTTGAGGCATGGGCACTGAACGAAAAAGTCGTTTCATCACTTCAGGAAGTTGTTTCGTATCTGTTTTGATGATGCTTAATAATAAGTGATCATAAAATCGGAAGCGTCCCGGCCTTTTTCTAACTGAATTGGAAACGATGTTTTTCGCGTCTTGATGCATCCGAGTAAACGCATATCCCGTGGATGCCTTTACCTGCCCAGCCGCCGTGCCTATTTTAAGGATTCCACCGGATTCCAATGGAAACGCATAATCACTCATCGGAATACTTCCCATTTCCTCCTTTTCTAATGTATACGGAATTGACCCCAATTTAGTCTTCCAATATTCCTCCCAAAGTTCCTTATAATAGGTTAATTCATATTTCTTCTTGCTAAATACGGTGGTCTCAACCAATGCATGCGTTTTGCTGAAGGGTAATATATAATGAAAGCAGGTGAAATGCTCATGCTTTTGCATTAAACTAAAATCCATTAATGTTGCCTTATTCTCATCAAACGCTGGGGTATCTGTGCGAATAAACTTTCCATAAAAATGCTGATAAAGCCCGCCACTATTTTGCCAATCTTCTTGGTTAAAGCGAGAGTCCGCAACTTTTTTGGCACTAAATGATTCACCAGATGCTAATGCAATATTAAAAATTCCATCCCCTTTAACGACTTCTTTGGCCATGCCTTCTACGACTATAATGCCTGGGCTCTTTGGAATATATTCAGAAAAGAAATAGGAATAAAATTTCTCAGAGGAAATATATTGGTAGTGAATAGGTTCAACACAGGATTTAATTTCCGTTCCATCAGCGCCGACAAACGCTAAATGATTCCACTTTTTTTCAATTAAATGCGAATAGATAGAAGGATCACTTTGCCAGAAACACCAAGATTTCTCGGATCGATCTCCTGAATCGATCAAAAGGATTTTTAATTGATCGTCGCTAGGTGTTTGGGTTAATTCATACATCAATTGAAGGCCTGCCGCTCCAGCACCTATAATTGCTACATCAAAAACCTCTGTATCTTTCAATATGATTTTGTTACTATTATTTATTATTTTTTTAACAAGAAAACATGATAATTGTTTTAATCAATGATTGTATTTTCTCTTTCGGTACCAAATCACCACCGCACTGACAAGGATCCCAAAGCCAAGCGGAATCAATAGATTTAACCATTGCCAATATGCCCTTTCTGATTTCACTTTCCCTTTATCCAAAGGCCTTAAGTTGACCGTTTTATTTCTTGACATCATCGCTTGCCCATCGTCCAGCAAATAATGAAACGAATTTAACAGAAAGTCTTTGTTGGCATACGTATGCTTCGAAAATGGATCAAATCCCAAACCCCATGGACTCTTCGTTTCCAAATCTACCCCATTCAAAGCCACATCGCCATCGCCCACCACCACGATTCCTCCCGCGATTCCACTGGCTGCCACAAAACTTTTCGACAAGCTGTCAAAAGGTAATATCCGATTTCGAAAGGCGGACACAAATTTCCCCTCCACTAAATAGGCAATCACACGAGATCCCGCCACATAATTCTTAGGGTCAAACTCTTTCCCTGAGGCTGAAAAGGGGAGGGTCGCAGGGGCTTGTTGGACCTGCGTATAAGGACTCGTTTTCAATAAGGCTGTTTTCTGCAAATAGGATGCTCCCTTCACCGTGTCTAAGCTGGACACAAAATGTCCGTACACGGCATCTAAATTCCGTGTAATCACTGAGCTTGGGTTACCTTGCAGCAAGGGAAAGGCTGGCCACGGCATTAACTCGATGGATGGCTTATTGCCAAAATTCCCCACCGCCAGCGGAATCGTGCCGCTCAATTGTGCATCTTTGACTAAATCAGAATTCACGCGTATGCCATAGCGGAAGAGTATATTTTGTAAACCTAAGTCGATGGGCGTAGCCACCAATCCTTGATTTGCCACCGTATCTACCCGTATTCCATCTAATAAAAATACCGCTTTCCCTCCCTTAACTAAAAATTGATCTATTTTATACTGATCCGCCTCACTGAATTTTCGATCCGGCTGAATCACGCAAATCGCATCTAAGCCATCCAGTGTGGGGGAAGCCGACAAATCCACCGGGTATAAATCATAGCGTTTTTTCAAACTAGAGATTAAATCAATCTGTTTGATGGCCGGCACATGGCTATAGTCCAAAAAGAATCCGATCTTCTTTCGCTGCTGTTGGCCAATAGACGCAATCCCTTGCATGATTTCATATTCCATACCCTCCACACTCTGATTTAACATTTCCTGCGGAGAGGATAATTTATTTCCTTTTAAAAGCAATACACCTATTTGCGCATCTCCTTTTTCAATCAACACCCCTGGGAAGACCAATTGCTGTACCTGTTTCCCATCTTCATTATTGACGACATTCGTGGGTGGAATCCCTAATGAATCTAATTGGAATATGATTTTTTGGCGCGCGGACTCATCTGGATATTCTTCATACACATCTATCTTCTCGATCTCAATCCCCTGGCTACTATTTGATTTAAGATCTAATAGCAATTCATCCAAGGCCTTCTCCATCCGCTTAAATCCAGCAGGCAATTTATCACCCCCTAAAAATACTTTAATGCGAATGGGGCCATCTTGTTGTCTGATTAAATCAATACTCGAAGCTGAAAGAGTGAATTTTTTCTCTTCACTGAGGTCAAAGCGCAATCGGATATAAGGGCTCAGCCCGACGAGCAATATGCCCATCGTGATCAATAGCAAGCCAATAAAAGGTTTAATCCGGTTTTTCATGCTTCTTGCAAACAAGAAAAGCATCCTTCACAGAATGCTTTTTCTTTTTATCCTTTATAAATCTTAATAGAACTTATAGCGCTTATCTTCAATTTTAGAAGCTTCTTTGATGGCCTCATTAATGTAAAAAGAAGCTCTCTGAGTTCCCATGGATTGAATTTGATTCTTGTATGTCGAGTAATCAGCTAAGGCCGGGGCAGGTGCACCTCCCGTTTTCTCAACCACATACACTCCATTTTCTCCAACAAATACCGTAGAACGCTTTCCGTTTTGCAAACCAGCGATACGACCTAAAGCAATTGCATCTGGACCCGCTGAATTCAACATACCATTCGATAATGATACGGCTGAAACTGTTTCAACCAAAGCACCCGCTCCATATTTCTGGGCAATTTGCTCTAATGGACCTTTGATACCCGCTAATTTCGCTGAAATTTTTTCGCCCTTCAGTTGGTTTATCACCATCATCGATAATTCCGATTTGAAATCAGCCACTTTCACATTGTCTTTTTCTGTTTTACCTGTTAAGTAAGCCACAATGTATTGATTCTCTTGCTCAAAAACTTTTTTAGACCCATCGCCTACAGACGTTTTATCATCGAAAGCCCAACGAACGATTTCGCGCGCATTGGCCAAGTTATTGATCGCCGAAGCATTTTCAGTTAAACGTTCAGCGCGCATCATGATTAAGCTTTTATCACTTTTAAGGGCTACATCAAAGGCAGCTAAGGTTCCATTGGCATTGGCAAACGCATCTGCTTTGGTATAAACCCGATCCATGGTCGCCTGCGAAGAAGCAATGGATTTGTTGATGGCCGCCAAACGGTATGAGGTATTTGTTTTACCATCCGTTACTTTAACGATATGAAAACCAAATTCTGTTTCTACCAATCCTGGCATTAATCCCGTTCCCGAAAATCCGAAAACGGCTTTTTCAAATCCTTTAGCCATCGAACCATTGTTCTTGAAATATCCTAGATCTCCACCACTTTGAGCAGTACCATCCATTCCATTCATTTGCGCCAATGTCTCGAAGCTTGCGCCTCCTTTGATTTGCGCTAATACTGCCTCTGCACGTGTCTTAGCTTGCGCTTTTGCCGAATCAGATTTGTTGGCCGGAGCGATCAAAATATGGCTTGCTCGAACGGTAAATAAAGTATCTTTCTTCACACCCCCATATTTATAGATCGAATACGTTAATCCATTTTTAAATGGACCGTAAATTCCACCTACTTGGAATGTGGCCAACTGGCTCTTAACTACTTCAGGAATTTCCGCATACGAAACTAAATAAGGCGTTCTTACATCTGAATTAAGCATCGCAAAAGCTGAGTCATTCGGAGCGACCGCTAAGTCTTTCGCTAACTTCTTGATTTGAGAATAAAAATCGGCAGTATCCTGTTTTGTAGGAACCACCGGGAACGTTACGTATTGAATGGCACGTGTATTTGTCCCCTTGTATTGATCTTTATGTTTCGCCAAATATTCCTCCAATTGAGAATCCGTTACCTTGATGGTTGAGTCTGGAATGGAGAAGAAAGGAACATATACAAAACGGGCATCAAATTTCGCGTTTTGTGTTTGGTATTCTTTTTGCGCCTCATTTTGAGTCACATAATTGGACATACGCAATAAGTTTTCGTATTTATTACGAACGCGATCTTGCGCGAGTGAAAGCTCAAACTTAGCCCAACCTTGTTGCTGCTCCATGGGCATCGTCTTCAAGTTTTTCAAAAACTGAATCACAAAAGTCTTGTCGAATTGTCCTGTTTGAGGATTGGTAAATTGCTGACGAACAGATGGATGGATGTTGTTTCCTTGCACCATGTCAATTAATTCTTCCTCTGAAACTTTAATGCCTAAGGCGTCAAATTCTTTTTTATAAGCAATATCTAAGATGAATTGATTCCAAACTTGGTCTCTAATCATCGTTGCTTCTTGCTCGCTTGGGCCCTTGCCTGTTTGCGCGGTGTAATTAGCAGTCGCCTCCTCCACTTTTTTCTGGAAGTCTTGAACTTTAATGTCTTCGCCAGCGATTACGCCAACTACTTGATTACTTGACCCAAAAAAGGATGAATTACCTTGAAAAATATCACTTCCTATCAGAAATAACACTAAACTGATCGCGATAGCCGCTGCCGCAATTCCCGATTTCTCTCTAATTTTTGTAATTAATGCCATTGATAATAATTATAGTTTTTAATTCTTTTTTTTGTTGCATTGTGTTGAACAAAAGAAACGCAAAATAATCACATTTTTAGTGAAAAAGCAAGCCCTTTTTTATTCATCTAAATCAATTACGCTTTTAAAACAGATGCTAAACTTTCCAAAAAGCGGTCGGCGATTTTTTGATCAATCCCCAAACTAGGTAATAAACGAAGCGTATTTTTTCCAGCATAGCCACAGAAAATGTGTTCATTGAATAAAAGAGCATCTCTTACAGGGCCAACTGGCTGATCCAATTCAATCCCAATCATTAATCCACGGCCTCTAACTTCCGTAACATTTTGGAATCCTTCTAATGATTTAGTGATATAATTTCCTATTTTTTCTGCGTTTTGAACCAGATTTTCTTCCTCGATCACATCTAAAACCACATTTCCAGCCAAACAGGCTAAGTGATTCCCGCCAAAAGTTGTTCCTAATAAGCCATAACTCGCCTGAATATGGGGTGCGATGAGTACGCCACCCATTGGAAATCCATTGCCCATGCCTTTGGCTGTAGTCATCATATCAGGATGGATGCCGGCAAATTGATGCGAAAAGAATTTCCCGGAACGGCCATAGCCACATTGAACAGAGTCTAAAATCAATTGGGCCCCGGTTTCATCACATCTTTTTCTAAGCGCTTGAAGAAATGCATCAGAAGCTACTTGGATCCCACCTACTCCTTGAATGCCTTCTACAATGACTGCGGCGTGTTCTTCTGTAATTTTTTCCAATCCATCGATTTGGTTGAAGTGCAAAAAGGTAACATGCTCCGTGCTATTAATCGGCGCAACAATACTTGGATTATCGGTCACCGCGACCGATCCAGCCGTTCTGCCATGAAATGCTTTGGTGAAGGAAACGACTTTTTTCCTGCCCGTGTAAAAAGAGGCAAGCTTTAATGCGTTCTCGTTCGACTCAGCACCGGAATTAGTTAGGAATAAGGTATAATTGGAGTATCCGGATAGTCGGCCTAGCTTTTCCGCTAATGCTTCTTGGCCCGAAATGATGATTGAATTGGAATAAAAACCAATATTAGTTAATTGCTCCGACATCCTAGCCACGTAGGTAGGGTGCGAATGCCCGATGGAAATCACCGCGTGGCCTCCATAAAGATCTATATATTCCTGTCCATTTTTATCCCAAACAGTACTTCCTTTGGCTTTCACCAACTCAATCGGATACAACGGATATACGTCAAATAATTTCATTTTTTTTCTTTTTTGGGATGCGGCAAGCGCTTCCCCTACAATTTTTTTTGGGACGGGGTAAACCCATCCCCTACAATTACCTATTACCTAAAACCTACCACTCTTCAACCTCAACCCCGCATCTTCATCCCAGCCCAACATTAAATTCATGTTTTGAACGGCTTGACCCGAAGCACCTTTTAATAAATTGTCAATCACCGAAGTGATTAATAATTGGCCCTCGTGAACTTCCAGATGTAAAAAACATTTATTCGTATTCACCACTTGTTTTACATCGACCGGTTGTGGGCTCCTAAAAACGAAGGGAGAATGTTGATAAAATGCATCAAACATTTTCTCCGCATCCTCTTGGCTCCCGGAAAAATCCGTATATACGTTGGCCATTATCCCCCTAGAAAAATTACCTCTATACGGAATGAAATGGATTTTTGGGGCAGGATGTACCGCCGAAATCGTTTGGCGTATCTCGGATAGATGTTGGTGCGTAAAGGTTTTATACACACTCACATTATTATTTCTCCAAGAAAAATGACTCGTTTCAGACAAAGATTGGCCGGCACCTGTTGAGCCCGTGATGGCAGAAACATGAATGTCTTGATTTAATAAACCTTTGGCTGCTAGGGGCAATAGCGCCAGTTCAATACTCGTTGCAAAACAACCCGGATTGGCGATCTTAGTCGCTTCCTTGATTTTTTCTTTTTGGAATTCTGGCAAACCATATACAAATCCCTCCGACTCATCCCTGAAATCAGTACTCAAATCGATGATTTTGGTATGCCAAGGAATGCTATGGCTGGCCAAGAATTTCTTGGACTCTCCATGACCTGAGCAAATAAAGAGCACATCTACGGGCGTCAGGTCTTTCGTGAAAACCAAAGAACATGAGCCCAAAAGATCCGTGTGGACATCTGAAACTAATTTGCCAGCTTGAGAATTGGACATCGCGCAGGTAATGATCACATCAGGATGATTGATCAAAATCCGCAATAGTTCTCCCCCCGTGTATCCCGCCGCTCCTACAATTCCTATTTTTGCCATCTTATTTAGGATTCACTTTCCGGTGAATCATGGTTTGATTTGAAACTATTTTTGAAAACCCTCTCACATCATCTCCCTTCCAGGCTTTATTCATTTCGCCATAAGACCCAAAAACTGATGACATCAAGTCGTTTTCTGATTTTATTCCCGTTACCTGAAATTGGTATGGACTCAACTGTACATAAACCGTTCCCGTAACCCTATTTTGAGTGTCGGACAAGAAGGTCTCAAAGTTGCGCATGACAGGATCTAAAAACTGGCCTTCATGCAATAAATTGCCGTAGGTGTCGCCCAAGCTTTGTTTCCAATATAACTGGTGTTTTGTCAACACATGTTTTTCTAAGGTATGATGGGCCTTAATGATGATCAATGGGGCAGGGGCCTCAAAACCAACCCTTCCTTTAATCCCGATAATCGTATCTCCCACATGGATGTCACGGCCGATGGCAAAAGCGCCCGCACGCGCAGTCAGATCTCGGATTGCGTCTACTGAACTTGCATAGGTTTCATCATTTAGGCCAACCAACTCCCCATGTTTAAACTGGAGTGATATTTTTTCGGGAGTCGTATTGGTCAATTGGGTCGGCCACGCTTCTTCCGGTAAATAGCCATCAGATGTTAAAGTTTCTTTTCCTCCCACTGACGTTCCCCACAAACCTTTATTGATCGAGTAGGCCGCTTTATGCCATTCTTGGACCACACCCTTTGATTTTAAATATTCGATTTCATCTTCTCTAGATAATTGTAAATCACGTATAGGAGTAATCACTTCACATTCGGGAACCAAAATCCTGAAGACCACATCAAACCTTACTTGGTCATTGCCCGCACCCGTACTGCCATGAGCGATGGCTTTGGCGCCTAATTTATCTGCGTATTTAGCCACAGCAGTTGCCTGAAAAACACGCTCAGCACTTACTGAAAGTGGATATGTGTTATTTTTTAACACGTTCCCAAAAACTAAATATTTGATGCAATCTTGGTAATATTCTTCCACCACAAATATTTGATGCAATCTTGGTAATATTCTTCCACCACATCCAACGTAACGTGTGAAGTAACGCCTAATGAATACGCTTTTTCTTCAATGGCCTTGAGCTCTTCTTTTGAAAATCCTCCTGTGTCCACTAAGGCCGAATGAACTTCCATTCCACGATCTTCTTTTAAGTATTTGACACAAAAAGAGGTATCTAATCCCCCACTAAACGCTAAAATTACTTTCGGCTTGCTCATATTATTTTGATTTCCCTTTCGGTTTGAAAGGCATTAATAATTTCTCTTTAAACTTTTTCAATTGGCTAAAGTCGGCCATATTTTTCAAAAATATCCACTTCTCATCTTTCTCCTCATCCGTTTTCTTTACTTCATTGGGATCAAAAATCATCCCAGTACATAAACAAATTTTACGTTCAGTACGGGTCAAAATATCGTAATTCACACAGGATTGACATCCTTTCCAGAAGTTATCATCCACAGGAAGTTCTGAAAAAGTCGTAGGTTCATAACCCAAATCTGAGTTGATTTTCATGACGGCTAATGAAGTCGTAATCCCGATGATTTTGGCTTCCGGATAACGCTCTCTAGACAATTCAAAAGCTTTAGCCTTCACAGCTTTGGCCACTCCGTATTGTCGGTAAGATGGGTTTACAATCAAACCTGAGTTGGCCACAAAATTACCATGTTGCCAAGTTTCAATGTAACAAAAGCCTACAAAACTACCATCCACATCATCTGTGGCAATAATCGCTTTGCCTTCCGACATTTTTTCGCGCAAATACTCAGGTGTACGTTTGGCTATGCCGGTACCTCTGGCTTTGGCAGACTCAGCCATTTCGTGGCAGATTGACTCGGCTAAGTCAAAGTGCTCTTGACTGGCAACTTGAACGGTATAAGAATTCATGAATAGACGAAGAAAAAAATAAAACAATGAGACCAGGTATTCCTAGGGTCAATCAGACCCTAAAAATAAATCGTCGCCTTCGTCGGAGGGGAGATATTAAAAAAGATTTTACGTATTTTATTTTCATTCTCTTTTGTAAACTTTGGTGTTTAACCATTAAGTTTGTCTCAATTTAGAGGCCAAATTTCGATAAATCCTACCTTAATTCCCAATATTCCTACAATTATTTAATGGAAAATGACAATCCCCTTCATGCAGAGACTTTGATTTATGCCTATGCACAGGGGTATTTTCCGATGGCCGATGAGCTAAAAGGACTTCAGTGGTTTAATCCGGATCCCCGGGCTATTATCCCCTTAGACACCTATAAACCAGCTAAATCACTACGCCCCATCCTAAATAAAGGACTTTTTGAGATCCGTGTGGATACCCAATTTGAGTCCGTGATGCGGGCTTGTTCGATGCCTAGATCTGAGGAGGATGGAGTTTGGATTTCGGACGAAATGGTTTTGGCCTATACGGAATTACACCGATTGGGTTTTGCGCATTCCGTGGAGGCTTATTTGGAAGGCCAGCTTGTAGGCGGTCTGTATGGCGTCAGTATAGGAGCGGTTTTTTGTGGTGAATCCATGTTTTCCAAAGTTCCCAATTCCTCCAAAGTAGCTTTTCATTATTTAATTCAAATTTTAAATGCGAACCAATTTGAATGGTTGGACACCCAATTTATCAACGATAA
>CANKVC010000080.1 GCA_947486835.1 Cytophagaceae bacterium
CCTATTTGGGAATTGGCCCCTCTGCGCACAGCTTTAACCAAAATTCTAGGCAATGGAATGTGGCTAAAAATGGCGTATATATGAAGGCGATAAACGAAGGGGCGATCCCTGCGGAAATTGAAATTTTAACGGAGGCTAATAAAATCAATGAATACATGATGACCCGATTGAGAACCAAATGGGGAATTGAATGGTCAAAAATTGAACAAACATTTGCTCAATTGAATACCGAAATACCATTAGACTTAATCAAAAATTGGCAAAAAAACGATTGGGCTCATGTTTCTAAGGGTCACTTAATTTTGACTGAAACAGGAGCTTTGATGGCTGATAAATTAGCGGCTGACCTTTTTATTGTTTGATTATTTTTTAGTCGTAAATTTAAACTTAATTATTTTTAATAGCTTATGGCTAAGAGAGTCACTTTTAATAAGGATTTTAAATCAAAAACTGGGTCGTCTAAATTTGACAATGTGACCGACAATCCGCGCAAGAAAAATCAAAAATGGAGTTTTGGTTATTTTTTTAGAAAACTGGGGCTTTATCTATTTTATGTCTGGCTGTCTACGGTTTTTGCCATTGTATTATTAAAATTCGTACCCGTTTATTTTACGCCTACCATGGCCAGTCGGAAGATCGACGCAATGACAGAAGGAAAACCAAGCCAAATTCATAGCCAATGGACGCCATATTCACAAATTTCTAAAAATTACCCATTAGCGATTTTAGCCTCTGAAGACCAATTGTTCCCTGATCATTATGGCTTTGATTTTAAGTCGATGTGGGGCGCCGTTCAGTCCAACATGAAAGGCAAGAAAATCAAAGGGGCTAGTACAATATCCCAGCAAGTGGCTAAAAATGTATTTTTATGGCAAGATAGAAGCTACATTCGAAAAGGATTAGAAGTCTATTTTACACTGATGATTGAGCTAGTTTGGGGAAAGAAACGCATCATGGAAGTCTATTTAAATGTGGCTGAAACAGGTAAAATGACTTTTGGCGTCGAATCAGCCAGCAGACGTTTTTACAATCATTCAGCTGAAGAAGCCAGCACGACAGAAGCCGCCAGACTTGCAGCATGTCTCCCAAATCCCATTCGGTTCTCGATTGAGAATCCTTCCAATTACATTAATAGGAGAACATCTCAAATTAAAAGGCAGATGAGTGGACTAGGCGGAAAGAAATTCCTTTATAAAATTGATTAAAGAAGTTCAATCATAGGATCCCAAAATACCTTAAGGAAATCAATGATTTGATCCTCCTGAATCACAAGACCCTCAGATTCTAAGAGTTTCTGCATCACACCCTCTCCAAAAAAATTCTTACCACTTAAGACTCCATTGCGATTGACTACCCGATGAGCCGGAATTTCAGGATCCGTATGCGAAGCATTCATGGCCCAGCCTACCATTCTAGCTCCCCCTTTCATCCCTAAATATGCGGCTATAGCTCCATAAGAACTCACTCGGCCATAGGGAATCAATTTAACTAAGGCATAAATATCGTCGAACGCATTCTGGTTTTTCATTTAATCGAGCTTTCGTTCGTCTATTTCTTTTTCCAATTCTGCATACCAAGATATTCCAAATTTCCGAATCAAGGGATCTTTTAAAAACTTATAAATGGGTACTCCTAATTCTTTTCCATGCGAACAGGCGTCGGAGCAGATCGTCCAACGATCATAATTTAAGGCTTGGTATTCCGCCAATTTTTGAATCCGAATGGGATACAAATGGCAAGAAATAGGTTTTCTGAAATCGGTTTTACCCGCAAAATAGGCCTGTTCGATGCCACATTTCAAATGACCTTTATCGTCATATAGCGCATATACACATTCCCTTCCCTCTATAATAGGAGTTGAAAAATCTCCATCGTCTTCTTTGATGTAATTACCTTGTTTGGCAATTTCCGCGAGACCATCGGCCGACAAAAATGGCTTTATGTCTTCCTGAATCCGATCTAAAATGGCTAATTCTTCTTCTTCCAAAGGCGCCCCCATATCTCCTTCTACACAACAAGCACCCTTGCATTTAGCTAAATCACAGACAAAAAATTCATCTGCCACATCCTCACTAATGACTGTATCGTTAATTAAAATCATTCAATTCCTATTTTATTTCCCAAAGGTAAGAAATATCTAGGGGCAATAAAATCAGGTCATTGCCGTTTAATTAGATAATTTTGGTAATTTTGCAAACACAATATCCTGAAGAATTTGAATAGGATCATCCCGCTTTTCTTGTTTCTTATTTCGATTTCTTTTTATGCAAATGCGTACAAAGATTTACCAGACACGATATCCATTGGGAATGTTAAGGTGATTATTCACGCTTCCGCCAAACCCATTTTTGATAAAGAATTTAATATGTTGGGGGCCAATAAACGCTACTCAACTGCTTTATTAGCCAAAATGCGGCTTTATTTTCCTTTGATTGAACCCATTTTGAAAGACGGAAACGTACCCGATGAATTCAAATATTTGTGTGTTCAAGAAAGTTCATTAAATCCCAATGCCGTTTCCACTTCTGCAGCTGTGGGTTATTGGCAATTTAAACTTGAAACGGCCATCGACGTAGGAATGAAAGTGGATAAACAAATAGATGAAAGAAGGCATATCATTGAATCTACGAAGGGAGCGGTCAACTATTTTACCCGAAATAACGGGGTATTGGATAATTGGTTAAGCACCTTACTTTCCTACAGAATGGGCCTAGGGACGCTAAAAAAGACGAATTACGCGCAAGATTGGAAAGGAAAAACGGAAATAGAAGTTGACTCCTCGACGGATTGGTATTTGATTCGATTCTTAGCCTACAAACATTTCTGGGAAGATAAATTACAAAATGAACCCAACATCGAGTTAGAAAATAGCATGGTCACCATGCAAATGTCAGGTGGAAGAAATT
The DNA here is from genome assembly GCA_947486835.1 of Cytophagaceae bacterium. Classification (GTDB taxonomy): domain Bacteria; phylum Bacteroidota; class Bacteroidia; order Cytophagales; family Spirosomataceae; genus Aquirufa. The sequence goes on from CANKVC010000080.1 coordinate 2,907, forward strand.
TATATGAGTTATCGGATTCACTTCAATTATCATACGACGATTTGAAAAAACACAATGCATGGATTTTAAAGGATTGGATCCCCAGTGGCAAAATATATACGCTTTACCATCCAAGCAATATCAAGACCTTTGTTTCTAGTCCCAATAAGCCTTTTATTGAACCCATAGAAACTCAAATATTAACAGCATCAGTCGATTCGAGTAAACTCTATCAGCCGAGTCCGAGCAAGAAATCGAAAAATGCAGCGATCATGTCGGATAAAATTGAGACACGTTTACATACCGTCGTTGCTGGAGAAACGCTTTCATCGATCTCGAATAAATATGAAATGAAATTGCCTGAGCTTCTTAAATTAAATGGATTTGACATGAAGACGATGATCATGTTAGGTCAAAAAGTAAAAGTGAAGCGCCTGGTTCCTATGCTGGAAGTTATATCCCAACAGTTAGATAAAAAGGCAAAAAATACGCCTAAAAAAGAGAATAACATTGTTATAATTGAAAAAACGAAGGAAGATGAGCCGGCGCGCAACATCACCACGAGCGAAAAAGGAAATAGTTTTATCATAGCACCCGCAGATTCTAGAGAGATCAGTATAAAATCTGAATCTGAGGTCGTGAAGGTAGAAAGCAAAAATAAAGTGGCCGAAAAACCGGAAGTCGAGCTTCACGTAGAAACCTCCAATGCCTCTGAAATAAAACATACGATTCATACGGTACAAGCTGGAGAAACACTATTTAGAATTTCGAAGACCTATTCGATTTCAACAGAAGATTTGATTAAATGGAATAGCCTGGGTAAAAATCCAAGTTTGAAAATTGGCCAAAAAATAAAGTTAATTCCTTAATTATTTTTTCCTGAGAATCAATAATCCGTCACGAAGAGGAAGAAGTGTTTTTTCTACGCGAAGATCATCCAGGCATTTTTGATTGAAATCTCGCAAGGCAACCGTAGATTTATCTTGCGCAGATGCATCGATTATTTTACCGCTCCACAATACATTGTCGACGATAATGAGCCCACCCTTACGCACCTTATCGATCACCAAATCAAAATAGGCTGCATAATTCCTTTTGTCGGCGTCAATAAAAACAAGATCAATCGGCCCATCAATTTTATTAATTTCATCTTTTGCGTCTGCAATTCGATAATCGATTTGAGAAGCATAAGGAGAGCGATTAAAAAATGAACGGGCAAATGTCTCCAACTCTTCATTAATGTCAATGGTGATTAGTTGGCCTTTTTCATCCAATCCTTCTGCCAAACACAAAGCGGAATAACCCGTATAGGTACCTATTTCTAGAATAAGTTTGGGCTGTAAAATTTTAGAAATTAGGGATAAAAATCGGCCTTGTAAATGCCCTGAAAGCATTCTAGGTTGTAAGACCAAAGCATGTGTTTCACGATTCAATTCTTTTAATAAAGCGCTTTCAGGATCTGAAAATGATTGAGAATACGCTTCAATATTTGAATCGATAAATTCCATGAATTATTTGATCCCAGTGTAAAAGAAATCGAGTGAATTTTCAGGATCATTCGATAAAAAATAATCATCGACCTGAATGGAATTGACTAACGAGTTATTTTGATTTGATAAAGAATTGCGGCTTAAGCGATTTGCTAAATCATAAGGAACCTGCAACCAAGTTCTTGGAAGGCGATATTGCAAATTGAAAATATCAAATTTGGTAATTCGCTCTACCGACTTTTTATTCTCTTCGTAGTATTTCATGACCTTATCATTTCCATGAACACCTTCGGTAATTACGTTTGAGAAATGTTTTTCCATTAATTTTTGTAAACCATCCGCATAATATTCACGCACATGCCATGGGTTTCGTGTCAATGAAAACTTCTTATTGACCGTCGTTAAATACAATTTACCCCCTGGTTTTAATACTCGGGCTGCTTCTGCCAGAAAAAATGAATCCGGTTCTATATGTTCGATCACTTGAAAAGTAATCACAAAGTCAAAATGATTATCAGGCAAATCCTGAAGGGGTGGCAAAAACATGTCAATAAAAGTGAAATCAGGGTATTTTTGTCCCAATGATTCCATTAATTCTGTATTTTTATCTACCCCTGTATATCCAGAAACTTTATCCGCTAAAACCCCTACGCCCCTACCTGTACCACAACCGATTTCCAATATGTTGCCACTGATTAAATGACTAACATGTTGATATGGAAATAAAAGTCGCTGGTGAACGGGATTATCTGAAGCAATTTCAGATGAGGCTATTTCAGTAGTTTTGTACATATTCAATTAATTGAAGCGTAAAGTTAAGGATAATTAAAAAGATTTTAAGCGATATTTTATAATTTGCTACATGCAATTACAAATTGAAAATGTTAACCAAAATAACTTGTTGCCCTGCGATGGACTGGTCAATTATCATCCCTTTGCTTTCTCAAAAGAAGAAATTATGGCGCACTTCCATGATTTATCCAATGACATAATTTGGCAGCAAGATGTGGTTAAGCTATTTGGCAAGACCTATATCACAGATCGGAAGGTGGCTTGGTATGCCGAAAAACCATTCATATATCGATATTCAGGCCAATCGAAAATCGCGTTGCCATTTTCACCTACCTTGTTAGACATTAAATCACGCGTGGAAAAGCTCACTGGATCTGAATACGATGCATGTCTTTTGAATTATTATCACAATGGATCTGAGGGAATGGGTTGGCATAGTGACAACGAAAAAAGTATTCGTCCGAACAGCAGCATCGCCTCGGTTAGCTTGGGTGTCACAAGAAAATTCCAATTTAAACATAAAACCCAAGGGCTAAAATTGGACCTAATTCTTGACTCAGGAAGCGTATTGGATATGCGAGGAGAGACACAGGAATTTTGGCTGCATGCCTTACCTAAAAGCAAAAAAGTCGTAGGAACTCGAATCAATTTAACCTTTAGAAAAATGGCTGATTCATGTGAAATTGGACAAGCATAAAGAATTATAAAAAATATTGCCGACCTTTGTCGGAAATTTCAGCAAACGACGTGTCAGAAGAAAACGAATCAAGACCCCCTTTTAAAAGACCATTTAGGCATTTTACAAGCCCTCAAACAGATAACAAAGAAATTGTATTTGGAATACAATCGGTGTTAGAAACCTTGAGATCTGGGAAAGAAATAGACCGATTATTAGTCCAAAGAGAATTGGGTAATACTGAAATATTAGATTTAGCTAAGGAAAAAGGGGTCCAAGTTCAAAAAGTTCCTTTAGAAAAGTTAAATCGAATCACAAGAAAAAATCACCAAGGAGCTATTGCATTTGTATCGGCGATACATTATGCCAAATTGGAAAATGTGATAGCCACTACCTTCGAAAAAGGTCAAGTGCCTTTAATTTTGATTTTAGACCGAATTACGGACGTTCGTAATTTTGGAGCCATTGCCAGAACGGCAGAATGTGCGGGTGTACATGCGATTGTCATTCCAGCGCGTGGAGCGGCACAGATCAATGCAGATGCCATGAAAACTTCATCGGGCGCATTGAACTTTATTCCCGTTTGCAAAGAAGAAAACCTGATTCAAACGGTTGACTTCCTACAAAACTCAGGGTTGAAAGTTATTTCTTGTACAGAAAAAACAAAAACATCCATTTACACTTGTGACTTTACAGTGCCATTAGCCGTAATCTTAGGATCAGAAGAAGATGGAATTTCAGATGAATTAATTCGTAAATCGGATGAATTAGCTGCCATTCCTCAAAGCGGCCAAGTAGGTAGTTTAAATGTATCTGTTGCCACAGGAGTTATTATTTTTGAAGCAACACGCCAGCGAGTTTAATCTTTAGTTTAAATGCGATTGATCAAATTGGCTGATGCCTGCGCTGTGGGCAATAAAGTCACATCTGATAAATTGACATGTGCGGGCGCCATCACCATATATCTTAAAACTTCAGCGACATCCTTAGCTACAAGCGGCTCGAAACCCTTGTAGACCGCATCTGCCTTGTCTACATCTCCTTTGAATCTCACAGCAGAAAACTCTGTATTAACTGCTCCAGGGGCTAAATTAGAAACTTTGATGCCAAAAGGATTTAGATCGATGCGCATGCCTTGGGATAAAACCTCAACAGCCGCCTTAGAAGCACAATAAACAGCGCCATTGGCATAAATTTGTTTACCTGCAATCGATGAAATATTGATAATATGACCACTTTTACGGGCAATCATTAAAGGAATGACTGATTTAGACACATATAATAAGCCATTGACATTGCCATGTATCATCGCATCCCAATCGGCGACGTCACCATCTTGAATAGGGGAAAGTCCATGCGCATTACCGGCATTATTAATTAACACATCTATATTTTTCCAGTCTTCAGATAAACTAGCAAAAGAAGATTGCACTTGGTCTAAATCGCGAACATCAAAAATCAAAATAGTTGAATCAACCGAAATTTCTTTTTGCAAAGACTCTAGACGATCATTTCTTCTCCCACATAAAATTAATTTATATCCATTTTTAGCTAAAACTAAAGCTGTTTCTCGTCCAATTCCTGAACTAGCACCGGTAATACACGCAATTTTTTCCATAACAAAATATTTTAACGAAGGTAATGTCTAAATTTGTAAAATAATATCAATTCCATGAATTACCTGATTGTTGGCCTAGGAAATATAGGCCCAGAATATCTTTTTACACGGCATAACATAGGGTTTATGGCGGTCGATTATTTGGCCAGACAAAAGGATATTAAATTTTCAACGGACCGCCTCGGTTCCATCACATCTTATAAACTCAAAGGAAAGACTATATATCTATTAAAGCCTAACACATATATGAATCTAAGTGGGAAATCCGTTCTCTACTGGAGCCAACAATTAAAAATAGAAATTGACAGATTACTAATCGTCCTAGACGATATCGCTTTGCCTTTTGAAACCATTCGACTTAAACCTAAAGGATCTAATGGGGGACACAATGGATTAAAAAGTATAGAAGCGTCCCTAAGCACGACTGAATATGGAAGATTGCGCATGGGGATTGGTAGTGATTTTCCGAAAGGAAGACAGGCAGATTACGTGTTAGGCAACTTCGAAACCAAAGAATTAGACCAAATTTCATTCGTCTTAGACCGCAGCTCTGAAATAATCGAGGGATTTTGCTTGGAAGGAATCCAACAAACAATGAATAAATTTAACCAATAGTTGCATTATTTGAAGAATTATTGATTTATTTTAATTTTTTAATATTAGAATTATTCAAAACAATTAATAAATTTGACAAAATTAAATTTGGCAAAAACAAGATTAGCATTAATAATATACTGAAATATGAGTTATATTTAGAATAAACAGATTTGTCTACCCAAAAATTGTCTAAAATAAAGTTTTGCAATATTAAAAAAATGCAATAAATTTGTATTGTTGATTTAGTATATAAATATAACAAAACAAATGAATAGTAAAATAACAGTGATTAGCGTCCTACTAGGTTTAGGATTCATCAACCCAACAGTACAAGCAAGCGGTTTGACAGGAAAAGGTGCAAATGCCATCGTGTCATCAAAGAGGGAAACTCTTTCAGAAGTAATTCAAACATTAATATTAAAAGAAAATTCAGGAACTAAGACTTCGTCTGCCAGCCTAACCATTTCAATATTAGAGGATTATCAAAAAAATAATCAAAATTACCTTAAAATAAGCAAAGAAGATAAAGCCATCTTTAACGCGACAATTAAAACTATTATTTCTCAGGGAGATAATATTACGGATGTCAATACGTTAACATGGATAAAAGAAATAAGTAAAGCAGCCAATGCAATTAATGTCGTTTGGGCTGTAGTAGAAGAAGAAAAAAGTATTGAAACTTCGGCAATCAATTTGCCAGAGACACCATTAGATACGATTGTCATATTCTAATTTAGATTGTAAGTAGTTTTCATAGTTAAATAGGTTTAGAGGTATTCAGAAAAGGTGTTGTTTTTAACGACACCTTTTTATTTTTTTTGCACTAAACTTATATTTTGTCCATAAAATAGCTATATTCGTATAAATTTTCATAGTTAAATAGGTTTAGAGGTTACATAAATAAGGCCAGAAGTCTCTTCTGGCCTTATTTTTATTTATTAAATGGCGTAAAAATTAATTTACGGTAGCCCCATTCCATATTTTTTTATCGGGCTGTACAAAAGAAAGTGACCCGTCCGCATCCTCAGCCATCAAAATCATCCCTTCACTTTCCAAACCCATCATTTTGCGAGGTGCTAAGTTGGCCAAGAAGCTAACCTGCTTTCCAACGACCTCTTCAGGTTTAAAATGCTCAGCGATTCCACTGAGAATGGTACGCTCTTTGATCCCATCATTCACCGTAAGCTTTAATAGTTTTTTACTCTTCTCCATTTTTTCAGCGGCAACAATTTCACCGATCCGAATATCCATTTTGGCAAAGTCGTCAAATTCAATGGTTTCCTTACCTGGCGGAACTGTTTTAGCAGCTAATTCCATAAGATTTTTGGTTTTATTTAATTTATCAATTTGAACTTGGATCACATCATCCTCTATTTTATCAAATAACAAACCTGGATTTTTCAATGTTCGCCCTGCCGGAATAATTTCAAAATCCCCAATATGTGTCCAAGAATAATCAGTCATCCCAAGAGCTTCCCGCAATGTATTAGCGGTAAATGGAATAAAGGGTTCCAGGGCAATCGCTGACTGTGCAACCAATTGTACCGCAAAATTCAAAATAGAACCTGCTTTTTCTCGATCCTCCTTAATCACCTTCCAAGGTTCTGTTTCAGCCAAGTATTTATTTCCCAGCCTTGCAATTTCCATAGCGATCACCAAAGCATCCCTAAACTTAAATGCGGCTAAAGCGGCATCTAATTTGGCCGGAATTTCCTTCAGGGCAATCATCAAATCGGACTCTAAACTTGATTCTGTAGATTTAATAGGTACTTGCGAGTCGAAATTTTTATCAATCAACACAAAAGCTCGATTCACGAAATTTCCTAAAATGGCCACTAATTCAGAATTATTTTTGGTCTGAAAATCAGCCCATGTAAAGTCTGAATCTTTCGTTTCAGGACTTAAAGAAGTCAAGGTATAACGCAAAACATCCTGTTTTCCTGGAAAGTCCTGCAAATATTCATGCAACCAAACAGCCCAATTTCGAGAGGTCGAAATTTTATCCCCCTCTAAATTCATGAATTCATTGGCAGGTACTTGGTCCGCCAACTGGAATTCTCCGTGTGCCATGCACATAGCAGGAAAAATCAAACAATGGAAAACGATATTGTCTTTGCCTATGAAATGAACAATTTGACTATCCTTCGCCTTCCAATATTTTTCCCAATCGGGTGTCAACTGAGTCGTCATCGACATATAACCAATGGGGGCATCAAACCAAACATATAGCACCTTCCCTTCCGTATCTGGCAAGGGAATAGG
>CANKVC010000081.1 GCA_947486835.1 Cytophagaceae bacterium
AAGTTTTATGACGGGCCTAAATGATCTTTTAGATGGTCTTCTGCTTAACAGAACTGCTCATGTTCGTTTATTTAAAGAGTTAAGTATTTCAAAAAACCAACCCGCTGACGTCTATTATAAAAACACGAAAGGCCATAATTTCATTCGCTCCGTAAAGCCTAAAAATGAGCGCTTAGACATTTCAAATAGTGGGGCCATTATTTCCACGCTACAAAAAGATGCTCGCGTGTTAGGCGTAGCTCCTAAAATAACAGCCCAAGTTTTTTACAATGTAGGTGCGATCGATTTAACGGGTGTAATAAATGGGATTGAACCCTTAGAAGAAAATAGGTTATTCAAATTTAACGACTACGTGACAGCTGGAAATTTTTTAGATTTAAAAAATATACCCAATAGCGTTATTTTGGGAAAAGGTTTGGCCCAAAAAATGATGGTTAGTATTGGTGATGTGGTGCAAGTAACGACAAGCAAAGGTGAACGCTTAAGCTTAAAGGTCGTTGGCTTCTTTCAGTCGGGCATACAGGATATCGATAAAGTTCAAAGTTATGCCTCCATCAAAACGACTCAGAAATTATTGGGTGCATCGGCAAATTACATAACCGATATTCAAATCAAATTAAAAGATATTTTGGGAGCTCCAGCCGCCGCAAAAGAGTTTGAATCTTTTTATGAAGTGGATGCGATCGATATTCAGACAGCGAATTCTCAATTTGAAACAGGAAGTTCGGTTCGGAGTTTAATCTCTTATGCCGTGGGCATTACCTTGTTAATTGTCGCAGGTTTTGGTATTTACAATATCCTCAACATGATGATTTATGAGAAAATGGATTCGATTGCCATTTTAAAAGCAGTGGGATTTTCAGGAGGAGATGTCAATAAAATATTCATTTCGATCGCATTAAGTATAGGAATTTTTGGTGGGGCAATGGGCTTATTGGGAGGATTTGGACTCTCCAGCTTAATCGACCAAATTCCATTTAATACGGATTCGTTGCCAACCGTCAAGACCTATCCCATTAATTACAACCCGAATTTTTATTTCATTGGCGGAATTTTTTCCATCATCACTACTTATTTTGCGGGATACTTTCCGGCAAGAAAAGCAAGTAGCATAGACCCTGTCGTTATCATTCGTGGAAAATAAAAAGCAAAAAAAGGTATTGGAGTCTTTGAATGTCACGAAGTATTTTCATGATCCCGTGACGATCAAAATTCTGGATAACATCAACTTCTCACTCTATGAAAGCGAATTCGTTTCCATTATAGGTAAATCAGGATGTGGAAAGTCGACGCTTCTTTATATCTTATCTACGATGGACACAGATTATGAAGGCGATATTGTCATTGACGGCGTCTCCATGAAAGGAAAATCAGAAAAAATTTTAGCCCGAGTACGAAACGAAAAAATCGGATTTGTTTTTCAATTTCATTACCTGTTGAATGAGTTTTCAGTATTGAAAAACGTGATGTTACCCGGCTTGAAACTAGGTTTATATTCCGAAAAGGAAATCGAGCATAGGGCTTATGAAAAATTGAAAATCTTAGGCATCGAAAATGAAGCTTTAAAATTACCTAACCAATTATCCGGAGGTCAAAAGCAACGCGTTGCGATTGCTAGAGCATTAATCAATGATCCATTGTTAATTATGGGGGATGAACCCACTGGAAATTTGGACAAGAAAAACTCTGAAATTGTCTTTGATATTTTCCAAGAACTAGCGCAAGAATTCAAACAAACGCTCTTAATTGTAACTCACGATAACGAATTTGCCGCTAGAACCACACGAATCATCGAAATGGAGGATGGCCAAATCATACGCATGTAATTTATTCTTTTACGATACTCGCTACAAAAGGTTTTCCTTTGTAAACAATATGTAAAACGTATTTTCCGATACGAACGTTTTCGAAATCAGTCAAATTAACTTCATCCATTTTTTCAGGATACATTTTCTCCCAAATTAATTGGCCTGAAATATTGTAGATGGCAATAAAAGTGGGTGATTTACTGATCTCTGAAAACTTAATTTTTATTTTATCTGAAAATGGATTAGGGAAAACGGTGTAAGTCATTGGATTTTCTTCCGCAATTTGAATTTTCAAACCTGAATGCTGGATCGTTCTTGCCAATAAATTAGGCTGTTTAAAGCCCTGGCGCATGGTAACTCCTGATTTTGTAGCCGTACCAGCAACTACGCTTGATTGGCCTATCACATGGGAATAATATTTACCATTAATCACGGTGGTTGAACCACCAGAAGCAATTGTAGATGATTCCACGGTTTGCGCCAGAATTTCACTCGTATAAAAAAACAATCCGATTAAACAAATTCTATGTATATGTTTCATGGTCAACGATTTTAGAACTAAAGTGGTAAAATTATGAATGTTAAAGAAGTGCGCTATAATAATTTCCTAAGTCGATCTTTTACAAACATTAAATATCGAGTAATTACGTCCATAAAGCTAATTAAAAACAGATCACGTAAATGGATTGAGCTTAAAAAATCGAAGATTTTATATTTATTTTTAACATATCTAAGCTCATTTCGTACTAAATCATCGTGAATCAAAGTATTCGTTACTTGATGAGCACCCACTCGATTAACGACACAAAGCTCATCTAGAATCAAAGGAAGCCCTAACGTCAATTCAAGTCGCTTATAGAACTCACAATCCATTAACCAAATTAAATTCCGATCGAAAAAAATAGATCCTTTATTTTTAAAAGCAATATTCGATGGGGCTCCAATCGTATTTTGACCTAAATGAATATCTGCATGGTAGCTTGGAAAATGCGAATCGAACAAAAGCTTTCCGTCATTGGTATGTTGGCATGCGCTGACAAGCCAGCCCCCATCACCATTACTTAATTTATCATGTATGATTTGTAACGCATTTGAGCCCAACAAATAATCATCTTGAAATAACACTTTAATCCAAAGCCCGCGGGCAGATTTAATGGCATTATTGATGTTAGCAGAGGAACTGCCACGACTTGAGGTGTTTTTAATGTAATGTATAGCAAAAGATTTTTCGAATGCTACAGACACATCCTTTATTGCATCATCGACCGAATGATCTGAAATAACCACTTCAAAATCAGTGAATGACTGAATGGCCAGATTTTCAAATGTACTTTTCAAATAAGATGCGCCTAAGCCTTTCATCTCATATGTAGGTATACAAATACTGAAAAATGGCGACTTAGTATCCATTAGCGCAACCAAAGCATTTTATATGGTTTTTTTGATCGAATTTCTTTAACCAATCGGTTCACTTTCTCCATGTGAACTTTATGATCATTTAATGGATTCGACTCATTATAAACATAGTTTATTTCCTTCAAAAATCGATAATGCAATAAGCCAGCCATTTCATACATAGGAAACATAAAGGCCAAATCGCCGGCAACATCATAATATTGACCATTGGCGTCCTTCAGATCCTCCAACAATATCTCACGCCATAAAAAAGCACGCCAAGTTCTTATATGCGTCAAAGTAAAATCCTGCTTCCTAATTGATTTCCAGATACTGGGCTTTTGGGCAAAACCTGATCGGCCATCTTGATACTGAAAACTACCATTGGCCAACCAAATGAAATTATTCTGGTACACATTGGCAATACGTTGAAGTACCTCCCGATCAGAAAACCAATCATCCCCATCCAATTCTACACACACTTCGTCATCTGAAATTTTGTCATTATTTCGAATGACTTGATCATAATTTCCAGGCTGAAACATTTTGGCCTTATTCTCCATGATGATAAATCGTGGATCATTGTTAATAATCGAACGAGCCTTTTCCACGGTCCTATCCGTAGATATATCATCAGTTATGTAACAGACAAAATCTTTGAAAGACTGATCCAATAAAGATTGAATGCATTTTTCAATGAAAAACTCACAATTATATGTGGTCGTTAAAATAACCATAAATAATATCTTGGATAAATAGAGCTTAAAATTAAGTAATAATACCCAATATATTAAGTTGGCACGGCCAACTAATCATGAACGATTTCAAACATTGTAAATTTTACTTACATTTATCCCAACGAAACCTATAAAAACATGAAAAATTTCTACCTAATAGGAAGCATCCTGTTGACCTTCATTTTTAATATTCAAAGTCAATCATTGCAATTTAAATATGCTGAAATTCCCTTAGGCCAAATAACACCCACAAATTGGCTTAAACAGCAAAGTGACATTTTAAAAAATGGATCTACAGGGCATCTAGATGAGTTCCACAAAAAAATACAAATAGATAACGGTTGGCTGGGTGGCAAAGGTGACGATTGGGAAGAAACTCCCTATTGGCTCGACGGAGCATTGCCTTTGGCCTACATAACAAAGGACCCCGCTCTCATTCAAAAAGTCAACAAATATGTCCAATGGACACTAAATACTCAAAGACCTTCAGGGTTTTTTGGACCCTATTCAAAATATGAAACCGAAACCGGCAAGCCTGTTGAAATAGGTTCTCAAGGTGCCGACTGGTGGCCAAGGATGGTGATGCTGAAAGTACTCCAACAATATTACCAAGCGACGAATGACCCCAAGGTGATTCCGTTTATGCAAAAATATTTTGCATTCCAACTAAAAAACCTGAAGGAAAATCCGCTTGAAAAATGGACAGAATGGGCTAAAGCAAGAGGTGGAGATAATTTAATGATTGTTTATTGGCTCTATAATATCACCAAAGATCCCAACTTGCTGACCCTGGGGGACTTGATTTATAATCAATCATTTCAATGGACCGATATGCTTGGAAAAAGAGATTGGGCCATTGCAGCTGCCTATAATCAAACGGGAGAAAAGTGGATGGAAAGACACGCTGTCAACGTAGGCATGGGATTAAAAATGCCCGCCATTCAATTTCAAGTGAAAAACGACCCTTATTTTTTAAATTCTTTGCGAACAGGTTTTAAAGATTTGATGACTTTGCATGGCCTACCCCACGGCATGTTTTCGGGTGATGAAGATATTCACGGAAATGATCCCGTTCAGGGAACCGAGTTATGTGCAACGGTGGAAGCGATGTACTCATTGGAACAAATCATCAGCATATCGGGCGAAACACATTACATGGATGCCTTAGAAAGAATGACTTTTAATGCCCTTCCAGCGCAGACTACAGAAGATTTTTATCACCGACAGTATTTTGGAATCGCGAACCAAGTAGAAGTCAAAAAAGGAATTTATAACTTCTCCCTACCCTTCTCCAGAAAAATGAATAATGTCTACGGGCCTTTTGCCGGATATACGTGTTGCACCGCTAACATGCACCAAGGTTGGCCCAAATACATTTCTCACCTTTGGTATGCAACCACAGATGGTGGCGTAGCGGCACTGGTCTATGGCCCCAATAAACTTGAAACTAAATTGCCCAATGGAGTGGAATTGACAATTGATGAGCAAACACAATATCCATTTGAGGATCAAATTAAGTTTATCGTCCAACCTTCAAAACCCTCAGATTTCCCGATAGAATTCAGAATACCTATTTGGTGCAAAGAGGCGATCATTCATGTAAATGGAAAAGAAATAAAAAGAGAAAAAGGTGGCCTAATCGTTCGAATCAAAAGAACATGGAATAAAAATGATCAAGTTGACCTATTCTTTCCAAACGAAATTACAACTAAAAACTGGGCGAAAAACTCAAGATCCATCGAAAAAGGAGCGTTGATTTATGCCCTAAAAATCAAAGAGGAAGTGACAAAACAAATACATCCACAGGAAGGTGAGTATTTAGAAATCATGCCTAAAAGTGATTGGAATTTTGGACTTTTAAAAACCACCATTTCAAATCCCATCCCAAATACCAGTTTTCATACTGTTCCCTTTCCAAAAGATTTCAAATGGAATTCAATGAGCAGCCCATTTGAAATAACGACTTTAGGTAAAAAAATTCCTGACTGGAAAACCCAAGATGGTGTGGCACATCAACCGATCACTACGAGAACTGGGGTTTATGAAGGAAGTGTAAACAAAGAATCAGAAACGATTCGCCTTATTCCATTTGGCTTTACCCGACTAAGAGTGGTGGCCTTTCCCGTTGTAAATTAGATTTAGACATAAAAAAAGAGAGGCGCTTATTGGGCGCCTCTCAAATTATTCAATTAAAATCTATACTTCAAATGGTTGTTTATAAAGTCGCTTCTTTGTAGCGGCATAAAGTGCATTCGCTATCGATCCACCGGTTGGCGGCAAAGCTGGCTCTCCTAAACCTGTCGGCTCAATCCCATTGTCAACAAAATATGCATTAATCGTCGGGATTTCATTTCCTTTAATTAATCGATATCCATTGAAATTGGTCGGCGAAGCAACCCCATCATTAAACCTTAATTTGGCAAACAAGGCATGACCCATTCCGTCGATAATAGCTCCTTTAATTTGGTTTTCTGCACCACTTAAATTAACTACTTCCCCACAATCAGTCACCGCTGTTACATGTGTAATTTTGGCTTTTCCATCCACCATTTGCGCATCAGCTACTTGGGCTACATAAGACAAATGAGAGAAATAAACACTAAATCCTTGATATATACCCGGTTTTTTCTTCCAATTTGATTTTTCTGCAGCTTGCTTAATCACCTCGATAAAACGATCCGGCTCATACGTGATTTTACCTACTGGGTTTGATTTAGCACGGGCCAACCAATCCAAACGCATTTGCACAGGATCTTTACCGCCAGCCTCAGCCACTTCGTCTAAAAATGCTTGTTCAGCATAGCCTAAGAAGTTGGTAATAGGAGCACGCCATGGACCAGTAGTCACAGCAGACACTTGGTTTACGGACTCAACTAACACATTTTCAATGGCACCCACCGGGAAATTATCTTGTCTAGTCGCGTTACCTGCATTAATACCTACTCCACGTAAATAGAAAGCGATCATATTACCTGAAGCATCTAAACCTGCTTTAAAATGATACCTAGCGGCTGGACGATAAATTCCACCTCCCATATCATCCTCACGAGTCCACATAACTTTGACAGGCTTTTTGATAATGCTCGACAATTCAGCTGCATCCAATGCAAAATCATTATTTAATCTACGACCAAAACCTCCACCCATTTTGGAAAGCTCTACTTCAACTTTTTTCTCATCGATTTTCAATAAGGAAGCCACTGCTTTTTGGGCTGATTGAGGAACTTGGGTAGGGCCTGCAAGCAAAACCGTTCCGTCAGCACGAACATCTGCAAAGAAGTTCATCGGCTCCATCGGGCTATGAGAAATAAAAGGACATTCATACGTAGCTTCCACCACTTTAGCAGAGCGAGCAAGAGCCGCAGCAAAATCGCCATCTTTTCTTTGAACCGTCGCCTTATCAGTCTTCATCCCTTCATCAAACCATTTCTGATGTGTTGAATCACTATCAAAATCGCCTGAGTTATATTTACATGAAACAGTACCACGAGCTTTCATCACTTCCCATGTGCTCTTTCCTACGATGGCTACTTTATTCTTAAATGAAACCACATCTACAATCCCTGGCATCTTAAGGGCATCAGCCGCATCAAAAGATTTCAATGTAGCTCCAAAAGGAGGACGAATGATTTGCGCAATCACCATCCCTGGCTTTTCAATATCCAAACCAAAAACCGGCTTTCCAGTGACAACACTTTGATTATCAACTCCCTTCGTACGCTTTCCAATAATCTGATAATCCTTTCTATTCTTGTACGTCACTTCCGTGGGTACTGGCAATTTAGAAGCAATGGCAACTAAAGAACCATAACTTGCTTTCTGACCTTTTGGTCCTAAAACAAATCCTTTTGACGTTTTACAAGTACTGGCATCCACATTCCATGTTTGTGCAGCTGCCTGAACGAACATCTTTCTAGCCGTAGCACCCGCCTTGCGCAAACGCTCCCATGAATGCTTTAACGCACCACTTCCTCCGGTTAATTGACGCTCAAAATTTTGAGTATCTAAATTGGCCTGACGAACCTCAACATCCTTCCAATCCACATCTAGTTCCTCAGCCACAACCACAGGAAAGGCAGTCTTAATTCCTTGTCCTATTTCTGGATTTGGAGAATATAAAATTATTTTACCGCTTGGGTCAATCGCTAAAAAAGCATTAAACCGTCCTGATTCCATGGTTGTTTGAACCATAGAAACTTCTTTGCCGTTGGCTTGAAACCAATCAAAACCTAGGCAAAAGGCTCCACTAAACAAAGCCGTTTTCTGTATAAAAGATCTTCTTGTGCTTTTCATGATTAGGCTGATTTTTTAACAGTTGATTTAGTCTTTTTCTTTGAGGCTATTTCAGAAGCTAATTTCACAGCTTCTTGAATACGGTGATACGTACCGCAACGGCATATATTTCCAGACATTCCATCGACAATTTCTGTCTTAGAAGGATTAGGCTTCTTTTTCAACAAGGAAGCCGCGGTCATTATTTGTCCAGCCTGGCAATAACCACACTGCGGAACATCTAACTCATCCCAAGCCACTTGGACCGGATGATCTCCATGATCACTTAACCCTTCAATCGTCGTGATATCGGCATTTGCCACCGCTGAAATGGGTAGCACACATGAACGTGTAGCTTCTCCATTCACCCAAACGGTACAAGCACCGCATTGTGCAATACCACAGCCGTATTTAGTCCCCTTTAGAGACATGTGATCCCGCAATGCCCACAAAAGTGGTGTATTCGGATCGATGTCCAAAGACATCTTTTTCTTGTTTACAGTTAGTTGAATACTCATGACTTTTTTTTCTTTTTTGCTGGTAAAATAGGTTCAACAATATCTTTAATTCTTAAATTTCTAAATCTCAACGAGTCACCATGACCTAAAAACCCTATATGTCCCGTTTTATTAAATAATCCTGGATGTTCTTTATGGTCAGCAGTTCCTGTCTTAGTTGCCTCTGCAATATCTCCATCTAAAATCACCTCACCATTTAAAATAACTTTGATTTTATTTCCTACGGCTATAACTTCTTGTTGGTTCCATTCGCCAACAGGTTTTAAAAATCCTTGCTTAGCAGCAATGATCCCATAAACCGATCCATGATATTGATACGGCTGTAATTTTGCGTAAATCGGTGCCGTATTATCCAAAATCTGTAATTCCATGGCCACATAAGCCGCATCACCTTCCAATGGCGCACGAATGCCTAAGCCATTATTGGCCCCAGGAGTTAATTGGAACTCAAATTTCATATGAAAATCTCCGTATTCCTTTTTCGTGTATAAATTTCCTTTACCTCCTCTTTTAGGATAAATAGCTAACTCTCCATTTTCAGGAACATAATCAATCGTGTTTCCGGTCCAATGAAACAAACTTGATCCATCAAACATGGCCTCAAAACCTTCTGATTTTTCTTGGTCTGAAACTTGATATGCAGGTTCAGGTGTCAATTCCTTCACATAAATATTGCGATACGTAATATGATTTCCATGGGCCTGTAATTCAATCGCATCTTTCACGAAAATCGGAATTTTACGATCCCAAAAATTTTCTAATATAGATTGATCTACCACCAACTCCCCATTCAAATAAACCGTTACTCGCTCACCCTTCATGATAATTCGGAAGGTATTCCACTCGTCGATCGGGTTATCCGCTACTTTTAAGGGGTTTTTAGGGTTTTTAATATTATTGTATAAACCTCCAGAACCTACTTGAGCTCCAACATTGGTTCTTGCTAAATCCCAAATTTGAACTTGTGGGGATCCTCTTAAATAAATTCCGGCATCGCCATCTTTCTCGATTTTCCAATCCACATACATCTCAAAATCCTGATAATCTTTTACCGAACACAGGTTTTCTCCATGACCCGTAAAATGCAATTCCTCGTCTTTGGCATACCAACCCGTACGCATCACGGCATCCGCCTTCATTTGTTTTTTAGCTAAGGTATCTGCCGACATATTTCTTCTTTTCACCGGATTGTCAACCAAACCTTTCCAACCGCGTAAATCTTGTCCATTAAACATCGTATAAAAACCAGTAGGCATTCCACCTTTAGCTAATACTTTCTGAACGGCTGATTTTTGATCTGCTTCTGATAAGGCCGACATAGCTTCTTGCATCCACTCCCGAGTCATTTGACCCTGA
The DNA here is from genome assembly GCA_947486835.1 of Cytophagaceae bacterium. Lineage (GTDB taxonomy): Bacteria > Bacteroidota > Bacteroidia > Cytophagales > Spirosomataceae > Aquirufa. The sequence goes on from CANKVC010000081.1 coordinate 10,087, forward strand.
AATTCCGGAGATGCTAAAAATATAGTAGCCATTCCGTCGGC
>CANKVC010000082.1 GCA_947486835.1 Cytophagaceae bacterium
GTTATATCGATCAGCTTTTGCATACCCTAATATATTCTTGGCCACTAATGCGCCAATAGCCTTAGAATTTTCTATAACCTCTGAAGTTAGGCCAATCGATTTACATGAGTCCAAGTAATTATTTTCCCAAAGTTCCATCCGCGTGCCTGAGGGCTGGATTTTTTTGGATACTTCCATCATCGCGATAATAGCTGCTAAATTAGGATCAGAATTCGTAAAATCGATTTTCTCGATAGTTGGATATCCATTCAAATGTTCCGAAATACGAGGTAAAGTAGAGTCATGGGCCGAAATTACCTGATATCCTGCTAAGCAAGTATAGGAGAAAAATCGCATGGCTAATGGCGGATTTGTTACATCGTGTACCATCAATTCCGTCATTTCACCTAATACCTTATCAATCTCCCGACCCGTAAATTCTACTTTTTTATTTTCTGTTTTGCAAGAAAAAATAGCGCATAAACATATCGTGAATAGTAAAAAATTTCTCATTGTTTCTGCCATTTATAAGACTCCACACCGAAAGAATTAATACCAAAATACCAATGATCTTCTACCTTCAAAATAGACCTTACATCCCCTTTCAGCCAAAATCCACTCTTTTTTTGCGGCACCACTTTAAAATTCAATTGGCCATCTCCCAGCAACAGAAGTCCATAATTCGCATCCATTTTCCCTATTCGCAATTTTGCATGATTGATATTACCCGCCATAACTATATCTAAATGTCCATCCGCATTCACATCTGCCATTTGAAAAGCAAAAATGGGTGAAGAATGCACGATAGAAGGTAAAGATTTAGACTCGTATTTCCATTCAGCATTTAGTCTGAATAAAGATGTTTTTAATTCCGTGGCTTGGTAAATTTTAGCGTCTTTTAATTCATCCTCAGTAAAAATGTCTGAGAGCTTGGCCTCGGCAAAACTTTGATAATCTGTAAATCGAGGGCGCATCAAAGAGATCTGTTCCAATAATTCATCTCTCGTTAAAAAAGGTACTTTAACTCCTTTTACATAGGTGGTTAAAATCGGCTCGACGGATCCATTGGAGTCAAAATCTTTCACATATAACTCCATAGGTTCTGCGACAGAAGCTTTGTATTGAGAGTTTAATCCTTGGTTGCCAACTAATATCTCAAGCTTCCCATCTTTATTTAAATCCTCAATCATTAGCGTATTCCATAAGCCTGAAGGGGATTCATCAAAAAATGTCTTCGTGACATTTATCGATTTACCTTTATCAAAATTGAAAATTTGCAAAGGCATAAACTCACCAATAATAATCAATTCATATTTCTGGTCTCCATTCAAATCTTTAAATTCCGCATCTGTGACCATTCCTAGCGATTGAATCTCAGGATAATTTTTACTTACATCCAGAAATTTCCCATTCCCTTGATTTAACAATAATTGGCTCTGGGGAACTTGAGGATATTGGCCAGGAATAACACGGGCACCCACAAATAAATCAGGTAATTTATCCCCATTAAAATCAATCTTATTGACGCACGAATGAGAACCATTCGGATTAGGTAATTTGTTTTTAGATAAAGAGAAATTGCCCTTTCCATCATTCAAATAAATCCGATCTTGCAAATAAGTAGACGTAGGTTCCAAATTAGCATAACCACCACTAGCCGCATATAAATCAACATCTCCGTCTGCATCCACATCCACGAATAAAGCATCTGAGTCTTCAAATCCCTCAGAACCAGACAAGCCAACAGACTTAAATTGGCCCCCTTTTTGCTGGAGAAATAAATGAGCAGGTTTTCCTTGTGAAGCGCCTACAAAAATATCGGAAAGACCATCTTGATTGACATCGGAAGATTTTAAAACGGGCCCTACGAAAGACAATGGATTGACCAATTGCGTTTGTCGCTTAAAGTCATTCACTAGATTCGCTCCAGGGTTTTGAACTAAGAGTTCAGCTCGAACGAAATACGATTTGTTTTCAAGCTCTTTCGTTTGAATGAGCTTGGCATCTTTCTCAAAAAAAGAAATGTTTTTAACTTCTTTAATGCCCTTAAGCATTTGAGATTTACCTGAATTCCAAAGCACTTTCACTGAATCAATCTTAGGTGTATTCCCTAATCCTACATGCAGGCGAGGGCTCATACTGGATTGATATCCTCGATACATATTGGCAAAAACGATTTGAGCTTGTCCATTTTGAAAGACGCTTACGCTGGCACCGGCACCTTGGGTGTTTTCGCCTAAACCATGTAAATCAATTGATATAGACTTGTTTTCTTTATAAACTTCGTTGCTTTTATTCTCATAAATAGAAGCAGGCTTGTTGATGTTGTTGACAATCAGCTCCAAATCACCGTCCCCATCTAAATCTGCATAAGCGGCCCCATTGCTATTGGTCGGCATTTCCAAACCCCAGTCGGCCGTTACATTTTTAAAAGTCGCATCCTTTTTATTTTTAAAAATATAATTGGACACATTGGACGCGGGCATTTTTTGCACAAGCTCTAGGACATTCTCCCTTTGAATCGAATTTTGATTATTTTGAACATAGTCGCCCATGTACTTCAGAAAATCTAAATTGGTATAATCTCTTAAATACCCGTTGGACACAAAAAGATCTTTCCAACCATCATTATCGTAGTCGGCGAACAAGGCACTCCAGCTCCAGTCCGTGTTAGATATTCCGGCCAATTGGCCCAACTCCGAAAACATTGTATTACCTGAAGCATTTTGACCCAAATTCAGCTGAAGCATATTGCGCATGATTTGATGTCCAAAACCCACCTTTAAATTGAAATCATACTTTTCATAATTATCGGGAGACATCAAAAGCTTTTGCCTTACATTATCTTCGGGCAACATATCTAAGGTAAAAATATCAGGTAGAAGATCGTTATTGACATCGGCGATATCATTCCCCATCGAAAAGTGGGACATATGGCCGATGCTCGAATTAATGGTATTGATGAATGATTTACCTGCCTGATTGATGTATAAATAATCGGGGATGGTATAATCGTTGGAAACATAAAAATCGGGCCAACCGTCTTGATTGACATCTGAGATACCTACGGCTAAGCCATAAGAAAGTGTGGAACTTTGTATTCCTAACGCTTTTGTTTGATTGATGAATTTTCCTCCTTGGCCTGGATTGACAAAAAACTGTATCCCTGAATTCTCATCAGGTTTATTTAATAAATCGGCGGTACTAGATTCATCCAAAACGGGCAATGATTTTGGATTGTGGTTGACTAATATCATGTCAAGATCTTGGTCTCGATCATAGTCGAAAAATACGGCATGAGTACTATTGGATGAACTATCTAAGCCATAAAGTTCAGCCTCATCTTTGAATGTGGGAATGCCCGAAGCATCATTCCCTTGATTGATAAACAATTGATTTCTTTTTTTATCAGGTGGCAAATTCCCTGAATAACATAGGTAAATATCTAATTTATTATCTCCATTTATATCCACAAAGCTAACGCCAGTCTTCCAGGGACCTGGTCGGCCCGTCACGCCAGCCTGTTGGGCCACCTCCTTAAATTTTAAATTCCCTTCATTAATATATAAATGATTCGCCTCCATGTTACTTGAAAAGTACATATCTTCTTTCCCATCCCCATTGAGATCACCCGTAGCGACACCACCCCCATTGTAAAAATATTCATACATGAGGACATTGGTATTTAAACCTTCTTGAATATTGTTTTGAAAATTAACTTGAGTTTGTTCCGGACTTAATAAGGAGAACAATTGAGGTTCGGAAGCCTCTACAGATTCTTTGGATTTTTGGCATCCAAAAAGAAACAATAAAGAAAATAATAGGTAGTATTTGGGCACGAAATATTTTTATGCTAAAAATAAAAAAAGGAAATGGGAAAGTCGTTAAACTTCCCCATTTCCTTTAAAATTAATTTGGATTAATATCCAGGATTCTGAACCAAATTTTTGTTACGGTTCATTTCGTCACGATGGATAGGTAAGAAATACATCTTATCTCCCCAAGCGCGGTTTTCTTTACCTGGATCCATAGGAACTACTTTATATTGATAATCGTAGCTAGTAGGATCATATCGATAAAGCGTAACCGTTTTTCCTGGCTTCAAAGTACCAATCACGTTAATGATTTGAACTTTATTACCTAAGGTAGAACTTGCAATCATCCAACGACGAGCGTCATGATATCTTTGCTCTTCGAAAGCCATTTCAATACGACGTTCATTGCGATATTTTTGACGTAATGCATCTCCACTTTCAGTGACGGCTGGCATACCTGAACGGAAACGAACTTTGTTCAACCAAGCACGAGCTTCAGCATCTTCACCTAACTCAATACAAGCCTCCACATAATTCAACACTGCTTCGGTGTAGCGGAAGAAAGGCCAAGGGATTTGCTGCCATGTATTTTGGTCAATAATCGCAGGATTAGGGTCTGTAAATTTACGGAAATAATATCCCGTATAACTTCCATTCCAGTCTTCGATTGAACTTTTACGCGTATCTAAACCAAAATAAGCCACCTTATTAGAACCTGACATAATCTCATACTGTCCAGTTTGGATTTGATTAAATGGATCTTTTGGTGCTGCACTCGCTGAACGTGGCTTCCAAGCAGAACCATCATACATTAAAGTTGCGTAGAAACGTGGATCACGATTTACATAGGGCGCAGCCGAATGATCAGGCTTAGACCATGAAAACTTAGTACCATCCATCATTTCATAATCATCTACGAAATTTTGAATCGGTGCATTTCCAGCCCAGTTATTGTATCCATTAGGTCCGTTAAACAAACCGATACGTCCACCATTCTCAGCTTTGGCATTGATGAAATAACGAGCGAAAATTAATTCTTTCTCTCCACCATTTCTGGATAAAGAGTTGTTCATATAATTTGTCGTTCCATCATCTTTAGTTGCGGGCTCTGATAAGTTCAATTTATTACCTAAACCTGGCAAATCCAAAACAGCTTTAGCTGCATTTTTAGCCTTAGTCCAGCGCTCAGTACGAGAACCGTCCACAAAAGCTACAAACTCAGGATTTGTGTAAGCTGCCATCGCAGCAGATTTAGACTTAGCTGTACTGGCATCATATAGATCACTAGCTGCATAGATTAAAATACGAGATTTTAATGCTAATGCAGCTCCTCTAGAAGCACGTCCCGCGGCCATATTTCCCGTCAATAAAGCAGCAGACTCATCACATTCCTTCTCTATAAAAGCGATACACTCTTTCATGGTGTTTCTTTTTGACAAGAATTCAGTGTCTGCTAATGAGAAGGACTTATCTACGATAGGAACACCTCCATAATAACGAACTAATTGATGATAATAATAGGCTCTCATGAATTTAGCTTCTCCATTCAATCGATCGACAGTAGCTTTTGGAAAAGTAGTCGCCTTTTTCAAGTTTTCTAAGGCCACATTACAAGCACGTATACGAGTATACATATTTTGCCAACTTAAGGTTCCGTTGATCCAACCTGGATCGGCAGGATTTGAACGTGATTCAGTGATCGTCGTTATATTACGACCTGGGTGAGTGAAAGATGCTTCATCTGTTAAGGATGCCAACATCTGCTCATCAAATCCTCCATTACCTAAACCTCCGTAGAGTTCAGTTACAAAGGCCTCAGCTAAGCTTGGATCTGTCCATACGACAGACTCCGAAAGTTGATCTAAAGGTTTTGTATTAACAAAACTATCGTTACAGCTAGTAAAGACAGTTCCGAAAACCGATAGCGCAATGATTACATATCTTTTTTTCATTGTTTTGTCTAGTTAATTATTAAAACGTTGCTGTTAATCCTAAATTGATAATCTTTGATTGTGGGTAATACTGACCAGTAGAGCTCACAGTTTCAGGGTCAAAGATTTTTAACTTATCCCATGTAAACATGTTTAGCCCGTTGGTATACAGTCTACCGTTCTTTAAACCAATTTTACTCAATAATGTTTCAGGAAGATTATATCCGATTTCAAAGTTTTTCAAACGAATGTAATCTGAACTTCTCAACCAATATGTGTTATTACCAGAAAAATATTGATCATTTCGGTTAGCAATACGAGGATGTACACTACTAGGGTTTTCTACCGTCCAACGATTCTCATAAATGTCAGAGATGTAATTACCTATATTCCCCATTTCACCAGCACTGATGAATTGCATGGCTCCGGCTGCTCCTTGAAATAAGATCGTTAAATCAAAATTCTTGTAAGTAGCTCCGATATTTAAACCTCCTTGGAACAATGGCAATTGAGTGAAATCATTACGAACCATATCGTTCGGGTCGATTTTGCCATCTCCATTCCAATCCTTGTATTTCATATCTCCTGGGCGCAAAGTATTCACAAGAGCTTTATAGCTTATCGTTGTTGCATCGATATCCGCTTGATCCTTAAATACTCCATCGTATTGATAAACCATGAAAGTATTCATAGGTCTTCCCGTAGTACGTTGCCACTCAGGCGCACCTGGTGCCTCATCCCAGAATAAAACCTTATTCTTAGCATAACCACCATTTATACCCACATTGTATTTGAAATCACCGATTTGATTGCGATATCCAATGGTAAAATCAAATCCTTTGTTTTCAACTTCTCCAATATTTTGAGCTGGCAATGTTAAACCTGTTGACTGAGGAACAGATGCATTTTTTTGCCAAAGAATATCGGTACGCTTGTTGTAGAAATAATCTAACTCAAAAGTTACCTTATCGTTAAACAATGAACCTTCTAAACCGATATCCGAGTTAGTAGCCACCTCCCATGTAATATCAGTATTAGGAATTTTGGTCTCAAATAAAGTTTTAGTTTCTACGTTATTAATGATGTAACTTCTAAATCCATAAGTCGACAAATATTGATAAGAATCAATTTGATCATTACCCATTTGTCCCCATGAACCTCTTAATTTCAAGAAATTAATGGCAGGCAATTGGTCCTTAATGAAACTTTCTTCCGACATAACCCAACCTAACATACCGCCTGGGAAAAATCCATAACGTGTTGCTTCTGGGAAGATATCAGAACCATCATAACGCCACAAGAATTCAGCTAAATACTTTTCTTTGAAGTTATAAGCCACACGACCAAAATAGTTCAAACGTGCACGCTCATAAGCACCACCCCCATTATTTTTCTCTAAGTCTCCACCAGCAAACATTTGATCTAAAGCCGGTGAAATGAAGAAACGACGATATGCATTAAAGTTATCTCCAACGATAGTCTCTCTGTTCGTTCCAGCCAATACCGTAATTCCATGGTCATTAAATTTACGCTCATAAGTGGCAATAGCTCCTAGCAATATATTCAGTTGAGATTCATCACCTAATGTCAAGCGAGGCTCAGCAGGTCCACGTCTAGATGGTACCAATGTTGGAGTTTTTCCATCTGCCTCAAAAGTACTTCCTTTTTGATAAAGAGTCCAAGGGGTCTCCCAACGCTTCGTTGCACGGAAACGCTTATCTATCGCGGCAGTTCCTGTAAATTTCAAACCTTGAACCCAAGGAATTTTAACATCTAACTGGCCATTGGTTTGAAAATAACTTTGTTGATCACGGTCATACCCAGTTTGGTTAGTTGTAATAACCACTGGATTTTGTCCATTTTCAATATCAGGACCAGGTAAGCCGTTTGGCCAAAATGCTTGCTCTTGAGGTTTACCTCTCATTTGCATCCTAAAAATAGCTCCTGCTGACTGGGTTGGAAATCTACGATTTTCTTCACGTCCCAAAACACCAATAGACAAATTTATGTTTTCATTAATTTTAGCATCCAAATTTAAACGTAAATCATATTGCTGAAATCCTGTGGCTGAATTTTTATAAAAGGCATCTTGATTTTGATAGCCTAATGAAGCCAAATACCTGATATTTTCACTTCCTCCACTCATTTGCAAATTATGGCGCGACTGAGGTGACCATGATTTTAACGTTGATTTGTACCAATCTGTATTTGGGTAAAGCCATGGATCAGAACCATCTGCATATTTTTGAATATCAGTTGGACTAAAAGGAGCTTTTCTACCATTGTAGACCCCTGTGGATTTATAAGCAGCAGTTGCCGCACTCCACTGGTTTGTTGGCAATTGATAGATATCCAAATCATTTAACATACCCACATATTGAGATGCATTAGTCAATCTAGGAATTACTGTAGGATCAGCAAAACCTTGATTGAATGAATAAGACAACTCTGGCTTTCCTGATTTTCCTTTTTTCGTTGTAATCAAAATAACTCCATTCGCTGCACGCGCACCATAGATCGCTGCAGATGCATCTTTCAAGACCGAAATAGTCTCAATGTCTGCTGGATTGATACGATCTAAACCACCTGCACGATTTGGAATACCGTCTATTACGATAAGCGCAGCATTAGTTCGATCACCCCCTAAAGTGTTGGCTCCACGAATACGAATGGTTGAACCATCATAACCAGGCTCTCCAGAACGGTTAACAGCAACAACTCCAGCCATACGACCGGCAAGTGAATTACTTAAGTTAACACTAGGCGATTTCTGTAAATCTGATCCTTTAACGGACACTACCGATCCCGAAACTGTCGCCTTTTTCTGAACACCGTAACCTACGACAACTACCTCAGAAAGGCTTTTTGCATCAGGAGTAAGGGAAACATTGATAATGCTTTGATTCCCCACGGTCACTTCTTTACTTTCATAACTCACGAAAGTAAAAATGATTTTACTAGAACTACCAGGTACAGAAAGGGTGTACTTCCCATCTGCATTCGTTGAGGTTCCCTTATTAGTTTCCTTAACGATGATGTTTACTCCGATCAAGGCCTCGCCTTTTTCATCGGTCACTTTACCTGTAATAGTTTGATTTTGGCCAAATGCCACCCAAGAACTGGAGAGCAGAAAGGCCAGCAAGTACAGTAACTTGCTGCGGTAAAAGTTTGATTTCATAAAATGGTGTTTAAAATGTTTAATCGACATAATGGTTAAGTTCGTCGACTTTGAAAGGGGTGAAGTTATGTAGACTTTTTGAAGAAAAAAACATTTTTTTGCGAAAAAAATGCTTCAAAACTATTTAAAGGCACTTTTTTGAAGAGACTACTAGGCCATTCATATTTAAATAGTCATAAAAAAAGCTGATTAAATGGTAATAAACCTTTAAATAATACTATAAAATTTCTTTTGAAAAAAGATAAAAAAACCGACCTAGCTCATAAAAATATGGCTAGGTCGGTATTGAATTTTGGATTTGACCAAAACCGAAAAATTACGGTTGGCTAATTTCCTCTAGGTGCTCTAAAAACCGTAGGCCTCCAAATATCATTTTTACTATTGATATCTGGGAAAACATGATCTGGATCAATTGTCACTGACTTGATCGGGATGGTAGTTGACGTTCTAAAGGTCCAAGAACTTCCTCTTTGCCAAATTTCAACAGGAAAAGTAAATCGTTCTTTCGCCCCACTAACTAATTCCACATCCACCACAGCTGGCATGGCCATCTTTTCCATGTTTTCAATGGTAATTAAGGCTCCTTTTGCTGGGTCCTGTTCGATGTAATCCACATCCTTCACCGATTGATCTAGGCGCCACAATTCGTAAAACCAAGATTTCCAGAACCAACCCAAGTCCTCGCCCGCTCCATCTTCCATTGCCTTAAAAAAGTCGAGTGGCGTAGGATGTTTAAAGGCCCAATGCTTGATATAGCTCTTAAACGCATAATCAAAACGATCCGCACCTAAGATATTTTCACGTAAAATCTTTAAGCCTATGCCTGGTTTATTATAGGCTTCCCAACCTAAATTCATGGGTTGAATGACATCAGGAATCGAAATGATGGGATCCGCATATTCCCTAAACATTCTAGGGGCTATCTGATGCATATCCATTTTCTGACTTTTAAACTCTCCTTTATTAAAGGCGTCCATGGAATAAAAATTAATGAATGTATTGAAACCTTCATCCATCCAAGGAAACTTACGCTCATTTGAACCTACAATCATCGGAAACCAGTTGTGCCCAAACTCATGATCTGTAACTCCCATCAGCGCCCGAGTTTGATCACGGTATCCACAAAAGATAATACCTGGATATTCCATCCCTGAAACGATACCGGCTACATTCGTCGCTACCGGATAGGTATATTCGTAAAGC
>CANKVC010000083.1 GCA_947486835.1 Cytophagaceae bacterium
GAACTTTGAGTTTCAAGCGAATGGTGTTAGGCTTTGTGCAAGATGCCCCCTGCGGATGACAGCGAATGAAATGGAGCTGTCACTCCCGAACTTTGAGTTTCAAGCGAATGGTGTTAGGCTTTGTGCTAGATGCCCTGCGGGCTGACAGCGAAACGGAGTGGAGCTGTCACTCCCCCTCAATAAATAAAAAAAGGAGATCAAATTTGATCTCCTTTTTTATACAATTTATTTTTCTTCGCTTACAGCTTGAATCAAGCCTTTGATATATCCATAGCAAAATGAAAACGCTTGATGGCCTTTTAAATCATCATGATGGTGAGGCACGTGATCCGGCATAACCATTCCTGAAAAACCTACATCTCTTAAAGCCCGTACGACTTTTAGAAAATTCATATCACCATTATCCGGGTATACTTCTTGGAAGTTATTAAATCCTCCCTTTATATTTCTTAAATGGACGTTGAAAATCTGATTACGTTCACCTACCCATTTTATGATCGGGAAAATTTCGCTTGCTGGATCATTTAATCCCTCGGCGATGGATCCGATGCAAAAATTGAATCCATGGTATTCGTTGTCGTATAGTTTAGCAAAGCGTTGAATGCCTTTAAACACATCGGGGCTATTCCATCTAGTAATTCCTCTGTATCCAACGGGCGTTGGCGGATCAGCAATGTGGTTCGCTAATTTGACTTTGTATTCTTTGGCAACGGGTAAAAGTCGATCTAATAAATACGTAATTCTTTCAAACATTTGCTCAATACTCACATCGCCTGCAATTGTTTTTGGGTCGTTCCTTTTTAAAGCATCTTGATAGTTCCAAACATTGTATTCAACATTTCCTCTTTTGGGATCTACCACTCGGCCTGTCCTTAAAACGGGCAAAATAGTCGTATTGTAATTCAAAACTTTAATGCCAGTCTTAGATGCCACCTGAATCATTTGTTGGAGTATCTCTATTTCCCTATCCCTTTCAGGGCTTTTTCCCAACATGATATTCGGATATTCAACTTTGTCAATACCGGCAGATGTCAATGGAAAATGGTAGGCGTCCAATTTGATGCCATATTTTTCACAAGCTTCTTTCTTAGCTAATGAATCCGCTAAGTCCCAGCCTTTGCCAACAATCGTTTTGGGTGATCCACCATCGATGTTATAAACGCCATGCCGAGCTTTAAATTCTAAATTTTCGATGGTTGTTCCACCCGATTGGCAGCCAACGGTCATTAATGTTTTCTTAGGGGCCGCTATCGCTTCTACCGATGCTTTTGCATCTGTGGAATTTAATAGGGTTGCTCCTACAGAACTTGCTGTTATAGCTTTTAAGAAATTATTGCGTTTCATAGTTCTTGTGTTTTAATAGTTTAATTTTTATGATTCAAAATTTAAATTAACGGAGCTGTGGTCTAAATACCCATTTCCCTTTTTGATTGCTTTTTTCATTTTCAACTAATTTTTAAACTAATGGAAAGAGTTTTGCGCCAATAATGATGATGATAAGTCCCGTAAATCCCATCACGGCTAACATGGGCGTTATCGTTTTTAAAGCTTCTTTCTCTGTTAAATTACTAAGCTTGCAAATAATCCAAAATCCTGCATCATTCATCCAAGGGACTAATTTGGATCCACAGCCAATCGCTAAACCTAAATAAACAGGATGGAATTCTAGACTTGCATTATTTGCCATGCCCGATAAAATTCCTGAAGCGGTTATTAAGGCAACGGTCGCAGAACCTTGTGCCGTCCGAACGATTGCCGCGATAAAGAAAGCTAAGGGAATGAGCGCTATTTGATAATCCTTTGTCATTTCTGCAATCCTATTGCTTATTCCAGTTTGTTGGAGCATCCCCCCAAAAGCACCTCCAGCAGCTGTAATTAAAATAATTCCCCCACCACTCATTAAAGCTGCCTGCACAAACGATGTCAAATTTTCATCTTTTCCTTTTTCTTTTACTAAAACCAGAAGAGCAATAATTCCACCACAAATGATGGCCACGTTCTTATCCCCAAAAAATTTAAAAAGGGCAAGGGTAGTTGTCAATAAGGAAGAATTGCCTGACGCAACTTCTTTGGTTACAAATGCATTGATGAACGTATCTAAACAAATGAATAGTAATGGGAATAATATGGGTAAGAGGGAAATTCCTAAACTTGGTAATTTGACAGTCTCCTTGGCTGAAATAACTTTTATGTCTTCTAACTTCGCATCCAGCGAATCCCTTAATTCGATGGGCCATTTTAAATTGGCCCATTTTGCGAAAAAATAGCCTGAGGTTATCGTGAATAGGCCAACAATAGTTCCCGAAATCATCATGAGACCTATGGGGATGTGCATTTCTCCGATCAGGAAAAGAGGCCCTGGCGCTGGTGGTACCAGAGAATTTGCCATAGCGGCTCCCGCCATAATACATAGTATTAGTAAAAGGTAGTTTTTCCCAATCCTAAAGGTCATGGCTTTGGCTAATGGAATCATTAAGAATAAAACCGTATCAAAAAATACAGGGATCCCTAGAAAGAAACTACTGACTAAAAACGCAATGGGCGCCTTATCTATTCCTGTAAATTTAAGGATCGATCTGATGATGCGTTCTGCTGCACCACTTTCCAACATGCATTTGCCTATGATGGCCGCCATAGCTATCAATATCCCAATTTTAGCGCAGGTGTTTCCAAACTCTGTGGCTATGCGTTCACCAATACTCTTTTTTGCTAAAGATAATGCCGCAGCTGGGGATAGTCCTTTGTCGATGGCAAACTGCTGAATCGCCTCAGGAGATGTTAAAATCGCTACGGAAAAGGCTCCTAATAACAAAGCTAAAAATGGGTGTAATTTGAGGCCAATGATGCCTCCAACAACCATAATAATGCCAATAAATAAAATAATTAATGGATCTAAGCTTGTCATATCGTATTGATTTTTATAAAAAACTATTTATTTTTTCTCAATTCATCTAAGTTTTTGGACATATTTCTAGCCCCTTCGGCAACAAATGTTGCATCAGCACCGCAGGCTAAAAAGCGAATTCCCATCGCATGATATTTTTCATATTCAGAAACGTTGAAGAATAAAATTCCAGTGGCCTTTCCAAATTTTTTCGCGGCACTTGTAATTAAATGGATCGCATCTAAAAATAGGGGATGGTCGAATTGCCCAAAAATCCCCAGTTCCATGGTTAAATCAGCAGGCCCAATAAATAATACATCTACTCCATTGACGGCTGCAATTTCTTCCACATTTTCTAAAGCTGCTGAGGTTTCAATTTGTACAATTCCCAATAATTCCTCGGTAGATGAATCATAGTAGGATTGAAATTTTAGGCCAAATTCAGTGGCCCTGACCATTTTTGCCACACCTCTGTTTCCATTGGGCGGATATAAAAGACCATTTACTGCCTTTTGAGCTTCTTGGGCATCGTTTATTTTGGGACACATCACGCCCATGGCGCCCATATCCAATACCCGCCCAATTCTAGGGGCTTCATTACTTTCCACTCGGACGATAGGAACAGCCGGCGTGCTTTTTAATGCTTGCAATTGGGCCAGAGTACTCATTTCAGTTCCAGCGCCATGCTCTAAATCAATGAGTACCCAGTCAAAACCCGATAGACCAACAATTTCAGCGGTCAATGGGCTCCCTAAATTTAACCAACAACCGTGAAGGGTTTCCCCATTTAACACTCTTTTTTTAAGACTTTGCATAGTAGGAATCAAAACTATTTTTTATCCCACCAGATTCTGGTATCCATAGTATTTGCCCCTTGTCGCTCAATAGCCTTTTGAACATTGGCTTTGTTCACATTAAGTTCTGCGTCTACGTAAGTTAACCTGCGAATGAAAGGCTCAGTCTTTAGATCACTACCTGGGAAAGAATTTGGTTTTAATACTGGAAAACCACTTCGTCTAAAATTAGCCCAAGACTCAGGACCTACTAAAAAGGATGAAACCCAATATTGAGTATTGATCTCTTCTAATTCTTTTCCAGGGGTCAATGGATTTGCAAGTAAATAGGCATTTATGGCAGCCTCTGAAATGGTTGACGTAGTACCATAAGATGCAAATTGTTGCATATGGGCTTTAATTCCGCTTGAATATAAAGTTGACGCAGTTCCTGTAGTCCACTTTCTATGAGCAGCTTCAGCTAATAAAAGTTGGGTTTCAGAATAGGTCACTAAAAAACTAGGCGCATTTAAACCTCCAACTCTTGTGCGGTCTAATTGGCTATAATCCCATAAACTAGCTAATTTCTTTTCTTTAACGGCTACTGTAATAGTCGTATTGTCATATCCTAACGGAGCACCAATTTGAACATCTTTAGTTCTATTTGCTCTGGATTCAATTTGTTGGGCTCCACTGGTTGCCCCGACATACCTAACCGCTATAGATTCTAATCTAGGATCATTTGTTTTCTTTAGAAAATCGACAAAATCTTCAGCCAAGTAAAAAAATGCAGACTGACCTCCATTTAGTTGAGAACCAATGGGATTCGAAAAGCTTGCATTATGTCGAATAATGGCATTATCGGCATTTGACTGCATAAGACCTCCAGCTACTGCTTTTGCAACGTATTCAGCAGATTTAGCAGGATTAACTTTTGATAAGCGCATAGAAGCTCTTAATAATAAAGAGAATCCAAATCTTTTCCATTTTGTCACATCACCATCATATAATAAGTCGGTACTTACCCTTGCTTTAGATGCGTCAAGTGCCGCAGATGCAGATTCTAATTCAGTTAAAATAGCTGAATAAACAGATTCTTGAGTATCGTAAATAGGAGTACTTATACCTTCTAAATAATTTTTGCCGGCTTGTGAATAGGGAATGTCGCCATAAGTATCCGTTAAGATCATAAATGAATAGGCTTTCCAAATTCTGGCCATATTATAAAGATTAGATTTTGCTGGAAGATCTTTGGTTTTCACGATTACATCTGTCAACTCTTTGATGTTGTTTTGATATAATGAATTCCAATTTCCAGATGCTACAGATCTATTATCTTGATTAAAGTTGGCAGCAGATCCTTGTCCACTGAAGGGAGTAATCATTTGTTTTACTATCGTCGTTTCATAGCTTAAATTACCGTAGCTAGGTGCCGTATTCACAATAGTGGTATTTAATTGATAAGAAGGTTCCACAGCAGTGAGTGCTATTGGATTAACATTCATTTTGTCAAATCCTTCATCACAACTTACTAGACCCATTGTGCCTAGAAGAATCAAAGAACTAATTAGTATATTTTTCATTTTATTGAAGTTTAAATATTGAATTTAAGTAAAGAATGTATCGTTTTAAAATTTCAAATTAAGGTTAAAACCGATATTTCTCGTGATGGGTAAACCTGTAGCTTCTAAGCCAACTAAATTGTCAGATGGGAAACCAAATTGCTCAGGATGTAAATTAGGCACCCATTTTTTTATAACAGCCACATTGTTTGCCACTGCATTTATCCTAAGTCCTTTGATGAATGGAGTTTTTTTAGATAAAAATTTAGACAAATCATATCCAATCATTATTTGACGTAATTGCCAAAGTCCCGCATCATACACAAATTGTTCTGCAATATTTTGGGAACGTACGGTTTCGTAATATGCTTGAACTCCTGATTTAGTTGCATTAACTTGACCATTAAGATTCACACCATTTCCTATTACATAATTAACATCTCTTCCGACAAGTGTTTCCTTTGATAAACCATGTCTCCAAGCATTATGATTTGTACCCGAAATCATTTTATGACCCAGCTTGAAATCGATTAAAAATGAAACTTCCACTCCTTTGATGGTAAAACTATTCGTAATACCTCCTACCCATAATGGAATGGCGGATCCAAAGGCTATTTGATCTGTTGTTCTTAATGGGCGACCATTTCCAATATCAAATATTTGTCTTCCTTGAGCATCACGCATGTACCCAAATCCGAAAAGTTGGCCCATTGGCTTACCAACGACCTGCCTTAGCTCACCGGAGAAATCAGCCGTACCTACGGTAATCATATTATTGCTTACGTCGCTTCCTAAGTTTAATACCTCTGTTTTATTATAGGCCGCATTTAAAATTAGATTCCAATTAAAATTTTGAGATTTGATTGGACTTAATGAGACCAGCATTTCAACTCCTTGGTTCCGGCTTTGTCCCACATTGATTAATTGAGATAAGTAACCTCCAGCGTTTGAAGTTTGGGCTCTTAAAATTTGATCCGAAGAAAGTTTATCATAATAGGTCAAATCTAAGCCAATCGAATTGTTAAATAATTTCAATTCTAAACCCACTTCTTTTTCAGATACTCGCATGGGTCTTAAATTCGCATTAGGTACTGTAGATCCACTAATATTGCCTAATGGTTGGGACGCACCACTTGGAGAAGGAAATTGCTGTGCATTTATCCCATAAAACAGATTGTTTGCATATGGGGAAACATCGGTATCACTTCCCACCTCCGCATATGCCGCTCTGATTTTTCCAAAAGTAATCCAATCTGGAAGAGCGCTTGCAAATGCTTGAGAAAACACAAAACTTGTCGTAACCGAAGGATACAGGATACTGCGATTTTCTGGCGATAAGGTTGAGAACCAGTCATTTCTAACGGTTCCACTTAAGAATAAATAATCTTTATAAGAGACTTCTGCCGAACCGTATAGGGAATTCACTTGGCGCTCAGAAAAATCATATGTGGCATCTCTCTGTCTACCATTTCCAATCGTGTATAAATTACGGGTATAAAAATCTTGAATAAACACATTGTGGCGACTAATTCTTCTATACATTTGATTCCCACCCACATTTAAATTAACCCCGAAAGAACCAAATGTTTTATTGGCCCCTAATAAAAAGTCCATATTTAGTTCTCTGACATTTCTAGAATCTTGAACAAATTGGCCATTCACAAATCCTGCGGGGGCCGCAACTTGTCTTTGTGTTCCCGTGGGCAAAT
Organism: Cytophagaceae bacterium; assembly: GCA_947486835.1. Lineage (GTDB taxonomy): Bacteria > Bacteroidota > Bacteroidia > Cytophagales > Spirosomataceae > Aquirufa. Next base: position 6,929 of record CANKVC010000083.1, read on the forward strand.
TATAATCTTGCTCTCTTGAGTAATAATCTTGTCCTAATCGCCCTTGAATAAATAGCCAATCAGTAAAATTGAATTTAGCCGTTAGATTTCCAAAAATTCGATCATTCGTAATGTTATCAAACCTTTTTAATGCAAAGTATGGATTGGTTCTATTTGTAAACCGTGACCACACTGTTTCATTTCCATTCGCGTCTTCTGCATATTTTTCTAATGCACTTAATGGCATTGAATTCGCCATATTAAATATAATAACAGGGCTATAATCCTGCTCTGCAATATTGGGTGGGTTTTTTCTGTATTCGTTGGAGTAATTAATATTCCCAGATATCGTTAATCTTTTAGATAATGTTTGAGTAAATCCTAGATTTATTGTTTTTCTATCGTATCCTGAATTTTGCAAAATTGTGCGATTATCTAGATTCGCAACCGAAAGACTAAATCCGCCATTTTCTCCACCTGAAGTTAGCGTTAAGGTATTTGTCCAAGTGTATCCTTGTCTATAAAACTGAGATATTTGGTTTCTTTGTGGCTCATATGGTAAAGTGACTCCATCAAATAACATCTGAGTCATTCCAGGTTGGAATTTCTCTCCGAAACTCCACTGTCCAGACGTGGGGAATGGCGTTGTAGGTCTTATTCCATTTTCGCCCTGTCCATATTCATATTGGTAATCTGTATAATCTAAAGGTGTTTCGGAAGTGAAATTAGAGTTATATGCTAATGAAATGCCATTTCCCTTACTTCTAGTTTTTGTTGTAATCATAATGACACCATCCTTAGCACGTGATCCATATAATGCGGATGCAGCTGCTCCTTTTAAAACGGTCATTGCTTCGATATCGTCAGGGTTAATACTACTTAAACCATCTCCTCCATCTGAAGTCCTATTGGATCCTCTCTCCGAAACGTCTCCCCTTGCTCCATTATTTGTATTGTCAATAGGTACGCCATTTACGACAATTAAAGGGGAGTTATTTCCTCCAAAAGAAGATTGACCCCTTATTCTAATTTTACTTGTTCCAGCAGGTCCTGAACCAAGTGGGGTTATATTCACACCCGCCATTTTTCCCTGAAGGGCATTCATGAAATTGGCTGTCCTATTTAAAGTCATTTCATCAGTACTAACAGAAGCTGTCGCATATCCCACACTTTTAGATTGCTTTTTTATACCCAAAGCAGTAACCACTACTTCTGTCAATGATTTATTTTCAGGCTTTAATGAAATTTCTAAATTAGTTTGATTGCCAACTAAAACCTCTTTGGTTTCATAGCCTAAATATTTAAAAATTAAAACGGTTTCAGTAGTAGGGACTTCCAATTGAAATGACCCGTTGATATCCGTCGATGTTCCCCGAGTGGTACCCTTAATTAAGATACTTAGTCCAGGTAAGCCACTTCCATTTTCATCAAGAACTCTTCCTTTTACTTGAGGCCCTAATTTCTGTTCTGATTCATTTTTAGTTTCGGTTTGTTTAGCTTGAACCATGGCCAAAATTTGGGAGTGACTCGGCTGCCACGAAAGTAATAGGAATAGTAAAATCCCATAGGTTGCGTTAATTGGTTGTTTTTTCTTCATTGTAGTTTAGGTTAAATTTTAATGTATTTCAATAGTTTACTTCTCAATGAGTTCTACTTCATTGTTTTGTCTTGTTACGTTTATTTTTAATAATTCGGATATTGTATTTAATAATTCACAACCATATTTGGGATTCGATTGAAGTGCTTTTTTATAAATATTTCACCATCAATTTGTTTTTCTTCAACCTCAGGAATATTTACTTCCTAGTTTTCAGTAATATATGAAACCTTAAATTCCTGTTTTCGTGAAAATTGCCGGACAATTTATAGGCCATAGTTCTTGATTAAAAAATACAAAATCTGCGAATATTACTACTTTAAATTTACATTATATATAAAGACTCGTATTTTTTTATTACCCTTAGTTTACATTCGATTTTTTTTATCAAAGAAAATCCACAAAACTAATCAAGCTGTATGATCTTCTTTAGTAACTTTAATTTTTTGGAGAGCAGATCGAAATAAATCAATATTTACCTGATATAGTTGAATAGGATTTTTAAAGAAAAAGTATATTTTTACAAAATAATTAACCTAATAAATATGAAAAATTCATTACCCAATTCCGTTAAAAGACGTGATTTCCTAGCCCAAGCTAGTCTTGCCTTCGGTTCGTTTTTAATTGTTCCTCGCCATGTATTAGGAGGTAAACGCCCAGATGGATCGCTTTATTTAGCGCCAAGTGATATGATGAACTTAGGTTTCATCGGTACTGGTAAACAAGGAAAAGGCCTATCCAATTCATTTATGAGTACGGGTGAAGTTCGAATCACCGCTATTTCAGAAGTATACCAAGCAAAAGCTAAACAGTTTGTAGATCGCGTAAAAGATATTTATGCGAAAACGCCTTCTTTGGGTAACTATTCTGAAATACCTAACTATCAAGATTTTAGAGAATTATTAGCCCTTAAAAATGTGGATGCGGTGGTCATCGCTAGTCCAGACCATTGGCATGCTGCGATGTCTGTTCGAGCTGCAGCTGCAGGGAAAGATATCTATTGCGAAAAACCTCTTTCATTAACGGTAAAAGAGGGCCGTGCGATGGTAGATGCCACTAGAAAATATAAGCGTGTATTCCAAACAGGGTCCATGCAGCGTTCTTGGCCTGAATTTAGAAAAGCCGCCGAATTAATTCGAAACGGATATATTGGAGAAGTGAAATCCATTAAAGTGAATGTGGGTCCTCCTCCCATTGCCTATGATTTAGCTGCTGAAGAAATGCCCATGGGCCTAGATTTTGAAAAATGGTTGGGGCCCAATAGCGCCGTTCCATTTAATTCGGAATTAGCTCCGCCATTATCCAAGGATGTTTTTCCAAATTGGCGTAAATACAAAGAATTTGGCGGTGGCGGTATGACGGATTGGGGCGCTCACATGTTTGATATAGTCCAATGGGCGCTCGACATGGATGGAAGTGGTCCAGTAAAAGTAGACGCACCTAAAACCAACGGCAATGAATTTTTAACGTATACTTATGCCAATGGCATCACCATGACG
>CANKVC010000084.1 GCA_947486835.1 Cytophagaceae bacterium
ATTTGAGGAGCATATAAAAACGGGAACAGTTGCAGTTCAAATTACCCTCAACTGCTCACCCAAAAGCACCATGTCACAAGCGATCCAAGCTTGTAAAAATTATCAAGGGAAAGGACTTGTAGGCTTGCATTTAGAAGGACCTTTTTTTAATCCGGTTCGTCGGGGTGCACACCAAGAAGAATTTGTTCAAAAGCCAGACATGGCCTTTATTGAGTCGTTGATTGCCGAGACCGATGGCTTGCCGACCTACCTAACCATTGCCCCAGAAATGTTTGAATCTGCAGTTTTGGATCGTTTGATTCAGAGTCCCATCATGGTTTCTATTGGGCATTCTGAGGCGAGTTTTGACCAAGCAATGGGAGCTATTGAAAAGGGAATTTCAAGAATCACCCATTTGTTTAATGCCATGTCTCAATGGCAAAGCAGGGCATTGGGTATTGTAGGGGCCAGTTTTTCTTCTGATGCGTGGACGAGTATTATTGTTGACGGTCAACATTGTGATTTCGAATCAGTCAAATTAGCCAAAAAGCTTAAAGGTGATCGCTTGTTTTTAATTACGGATGCCGTGACCAATGATGTGTCGGGACCATATTTTTTCTCACAAACAGACGGCCGATTTACCAATGATGCGGGTACATTATCAGGGTCTAGCTTGACGATGCAACAAGCCGTTCAAAATTGTGTAGAAAACGTAGGCATTCCGTTGGAAGAAGCGATTCGAATGGCTACCATTTATCCGGCAAAAGTGGCAAACTTAGACCAAGATTTAGGGAGCATTGAGGTAGGGAAACGAGCTTGTTTCATTCATTTTTCAGATGACCTCACAATCCAGCAAGTTTGGTATGATGGCGAACCCTGTATAAATTAGCAGCATGATCACATTTCCATCTAAGCAACCTTTTGTCGCAACGACCATATTTACCAAAATGTCTCAAATGGCCTCAGATGAAGGGGCTTTAAATTTGGCTCAAGGCTTTCCAAGTTTCGATTGCTCTGATGCGTTGCAAGATTTGGTTAAATTTTATTCCAAAGGACACAATCAATATTCACCTATGGCGGGTGTTCCAGGCCTCAAAATTAGTATTGCAGCTAAAACGGAATCATTTTATGGTGTTTCATTAGACGCCCATACGGAGGTTACTGTAGTTTCTGGGGCTACTGAGGCTATTTTTGCGTCGATCCATTGCTGTGTTTTTCCGGGCGATGAGGTAATCATGTTTGATCCTTCCTATGATGCATATGATCCCATTGTCCGATTAGCCGGTGGCATTCCTATTCATATTTCGTTAAAAGCGTCTAATGGTTATAAGATCGATTGGGATGAATTAGCTCGCCATATTACGCCTAAAACGAAGGCGATTATGGTTAATTCACCACATAATCCAACGGGCTCAATCTGGGATCCATCGGATTTAGATGCTTTTGCCAATGTTGTTAAAGGAACCCAAATTTTAATTGTTTCAGACGAAGTATACGAACATATCGTTTTTGATGGGGCCTCGCACGCCAGTGTATTGCTTCATCCTGAATTGAGAAAAAGAAGTTTTGTTTGTGGTTCTTTTGGCAAAACTTTTCATGTAACCGGTTGGAAAATGGGCTATTGCCTAGCCCCTCCCTTTCTAACGGCGGAATTTCGAAAATTGCACCAGTGGGTTACTTTTTCGAGTGCCACCCCTTTGCAATATGCACTAGCTGAGTACTTAAAAGACCCCAATAATTACCTTTCATTAAGTTCTTTTTATCAAAAAAAACGCGATTTGTTTGCCAGTTTTTTTGTGAATTCTCGTTGGAAAATTTTACCAAGCCACGGAAGCTTTTTTCAATGTTTAGATTACAGCGCGATAACGGATGAAAAGGATGTTGACCTAGCCGACCGTTATACCAAAGAATTAAAAGTAGCTTCGATCCCCGTTTCTGTTTTTTATGAAACCCCTCCTGAGGATAAGATATTGCGGTTTTGTTTTGCCAAAGATGATGCCATGCTAGAAGAAGCAGGCCGAAAATTAGCTGCTTTATAGATATTTTAGGGCTATTTCTTCTCCCAATTCTTCTAAATAAATGGCTGCATTTGCCATGGAATCTTTCGGGTTTTTCGCTTTAGATAAAACTGAGTAAACCTCCTTCGAATCAAAAAATATCGGCAGTTTTTCCGGATCTTCAAAAACTCCACAAACTAGAATGGCTTGTTTGAATTGTTTGTCGCACCGAGCAATTACTTGTGAAATCAATTTGCCTCCCCAGGTTTGTCCATCTATTTTTCCTTCTCCTGTAATGACATAATCAGCCTTTTTTACTGCTCGGTCAAAGTGAATTTTAGTTAATAACCATTCCGCGCCCATGGCGATTTCAGCTTGTAGGAAATAGATGGCCCCCGCACCCAAGCCGCCCGCAGCGCCAGCACCTTTCATCTCGCCAATGACCCCTTTTTCTGTTTGGCCAATTAGTTTCTGCATATTAATTAGACCTTTGTCTAAATATTTAATCATTTCTGCATTGGCTCCTTTTTGTTTAGCAAAAACATACGCGGCACCTTCTTTTCCGGCTAATGGATTTTGTACGTCGGTGATTACTTTAAACTTTACGCCTTGGATTTTATGTATTAATTGGCTTGGTATGATTGAGTGGATTAGTGCTAAACTTTCCCCTACCGCCTTTAGTTCTTCTTTTTCTTTGTTTAAAAATTTGAATCCCAAAGCGGCTGCCATTCCGATTCCGGCATCATTGGTCGCCGATCCGCCAATCGTTAAAACTATTTCGGAGGCCCCTTTTTCGATAGCATCTAGAATTAATTCTCCTGTTCCAAAAGTGCTCGTTAAATACGGATTTCTTTCTTTGATTTTTAAAAGCTCTATGCCAGAGGCTCTTGACATTTCGATGTACGCTATTTTTTGGTCAGCCAGCCATAGGTAGTTGGCCTCAATGGGTCTAAACAAAGGATCATTTACCTTTTTTTGAATCCATTCGCCACCATGAATGGTTTTGATGACTTCTAATGTGCCTTCTCCTCCATCTGCTAAGGGCATCAACTGAATAACGGATTTGGGTCTTCGCTTTTTTATGCCTATTTCCAAAGCCTCGCAAACTTGTTGGGCCGTCAGGGAATCTTTAAACTTATCTGGGCAAATTAGAATGTTCATATAATCAAAATGATGACCCAATTTACGTACAATTCTTTACTTTTGTATTCTACAAAATATTTATGAAAGCCGTATTCATCTCTTTTTTTATTATGTTCTTTTTGGTTTCTTGTACTCACAAACCGGATTTAAATGGCCTAAATGTGGCATTATTTAAAATGGATCGTGGCGGATGTAATGGCGATCGGGTACAACAAATTGCTTGGTTAAAGTCTAATAAAATGACTTGGAAAGGGGTCAGTTCTAACGATGTGGAAGATATTTTGGGCAAACCTGACATCCAGCAATTGGCCGACCGAAATCAAGAATATTATATTTATTTTCTCGAAAGGGGTGATCATTGCGCTAAAATTACCAATCCTTCTCAAGCAAAAACCATGGCTTTCCGATTTTCAGCGATTGGCTTAGCGACTGAAATCACCTTTCAAAATGGATTGCCAGATTGATTGGGTTTATTTCGTGAATAGGCCAACAAGGCTATTCGTGATTCCAAGGATAAAACTGAAAATTAGCGGGGCAATGAATCCTGTCACATGAAACCCCGTGATGTAATGTGCAACTAAATACACAAGTCCCACATTGATGACTAAGGAGAACAAACCTAAGGTGATAAAAGTGATCGGGAAACTGATTATTTTAAGAACCGGTTTGACAAATGAATTTAAAAATCCCATCGCCAAGGCCACCCAAAGCGCTACCGTAAATCCATCCACCGTGATCCCCTTAAGATATCTTGGGATGACCATGACTACGATGGCGATAACGATGTAGCGTATAACGAATCCGATCATATTATTTTTGATGTCTTTCTTGTAGCAACTTAATGACTTCTTCCAACCCGATTCCGCGGTCTTCTAACAAGACTAGTAGGTGAAACAGTAAATCAGCAGCCTCTCCTTTGAATAAATCGTCATTCTTCATTAAGGCTTCTATCACTAATTCAACAGCCTCTTCTCCCACTTTTTGGGCAATTTTATGTGTACCTTTTTGGAATAGAGATGCCGTATATGATTTCTCTGCGGTCTCATTTTTCCTAGACCGAATGACATGTTTTAAGTAATCTAACCATGCCGCATTATCTTGATTGGGTTCGTTGAAACACGTATCCGCTCCCGTGTGACAAGTCGGCCCCTCAGGATTCGCCTGAATCAAAATCGTGTCTTGGTCACAATCTACTAGGTGATTGACAACCTCTAAATAATTTTCAGAAGTTTCCCCCTTGGTCCACAAGCGATTTTTTGATCGGGAAAAAAAAGTCACCCTTTTTTCTGCGATCGTTTTAAGATAAGCCTCTTCATTCATGTAGCCTAGCATCAACACTTTTTGTGTTTTGGCATCTTGAATGATGGCTGGAATTAGGCCCTTAGAAAAATCAGGTTGTTGGTTCATAACGTTAATAATCTGTGAATTTATTAAATCCGCATGGGAATTCCTTTTTTGGCCAAATAATTCTTTAAGGCATTAATTTCAATCTCTTTAAAGTGAAAGATGCTGGCAGCTAATCCTGCATCCGCTTTTCCCAACGTAAATACGTCGTAAAAATCTTCCATCGTTCCCGCACCACCTGAGGCGATGATGGGAATGGATGCGTTTGAAGATATTTTAGCCGTTAATTGATTAGCAAATCCCGCTTTTGTTCCATCCGTATCCATGGAGGTTAATAGAATTTCTCCCGCACCTCTTTGCTCAACTTCCTTCGCCCATTCGATGGTTTTGATGGGTGTTATATTTCTTCCTCCGTGGGTGTGCACCCAATCGATGTCCTCCACAAACCGAGTATCTATGGCCACAATAATGCATTGAGAGCCAAATTGCAAAGCTAATTCGTCAATTAATCCCGGTCGGCGAACCGCAGAGGAATTTATCGAAACTTTATCCGCTCCCGCATTTAGTAAGGCTGAAACGTCCTCAATGGAACCGATTCCTCCGCCCACAGTAAACGGAATGTTTACTTGTCGGGCTACCTGCTTAACTAATTCTACCAGTGTTTTTCGATTGTCAATCGTCGCCGTGATATCTAAAAAAACCAATTCGTCCGCCCCATTTTCCGCATAAAATGCACCTAGTTCTACGGGATCCCCAGCGTCACGCAAGTCGACAAAATTAGTCCCCTTCACGGTTCTACCCTCTTTAATATCAAGACAAGGGATAATTCTCTTTGTTAACATAACGAGTTATTTGAAAATGAAGCTAATTCATCTAAGGTAATTCTGCCTTCATAAAAAGCCTTTCCCACAATGACACCAAAAAGATTCATTTCTTTTAATTGATTCAAATCGTCCATGCTCGCAACCCCACCACTAGCGATGATGTGTAAACTAGGATTCTTAGCTTGTATTTTTTCATATAATTCAAAGCTGGGGCCTTGCAATAATCCATCTTTGGCTACATCTGTGGAAATAATGTAACGAGCTCCGGCCTTTTCATAATCGGCCAAGAAGTCAAATATGGAAATATTTGAATTTTCTTGCCAACCTGAAACAGCAATCTGCTCATGATGGGCATCTGCGCCTACAATGATTTTGTCGGCTCCATATTTTTGGAACCACCCTGTTACTAATGCTGGATTTTTAACCGCAATACTTCCAGCTGTTATTTGAGATGCTCCCGCCGAAAAGGCTAAGTCGATCATTTCATCGGATTGAACGCCACCACCAAAATCGATGTGCAACGAAGTCCCTTGGGCGATTCGCTCGAGAACATGGATATTAACTATTTTTTTTGCTTTCGCTCCATCCAAATCCACTAAGTGCAAGCGTTTAATTCCCGCGCCCTCAAATGCCTTGGCTACTTCTAAAGGATCAGATGAGTACACTTTTTTTTGCGCATAATCACCCTGCGTTAAACGAACGCATTGGCCTTCAATTAAATCTATGGCTGGAATGATTTGGAACATAATGGATTATAAATCTAAAAAGTTTTGTATGATTTTTTGGCCCACTTTTCCACTGATTTCAGCATGAAATTGTGCCGCAAAAAAATTATCCTTTTGCAACATCGCTGAAAAAGGCTGTACATAATTACAGGTAGCCGAGGTATCCTGATAAACAGGCGCGTAAAATGAGTGAACGAAATACACGAATTCTGTTTCGTTCAATCCTTTCATGAGGTCGTTTGTACCACGGGCTTGGATGGAATTCCAGCCTACGTGAGGAATTTTTAAAGTATTGGATTGAAAACGAGTAATGTTTACGTCAAAAACGCCCATGCAATCTGTGTCGTTTTCCTCCGAATGTTTACATAATAATTGCATCCCAATGCAGGTCGCCAATACCGGTTGCTTAAGCGTAGGAATTAATTGATCTAATTTCTTCTCCTTTAAATAGGCCATCGCCGTACTTGCTTCACCCACTCCAGGAAAGATCACTTTATCAGCGGCTTGGATTACTTTTTCATCATCAGTCCATGTATATTTTGCCCCGATTCTATCTAAAGCATACATGACCGAAGCCACATTACCCGCATTATATTTAATAATAGCAATGTTCATATGGAAAAATTAATGCGCAAAACGCGTTGCAAAGGTAGGGAAAAGGGCTTGCATTATGAAAACTGATGTATCTTTGTTGGCCCAACCCAAGCCCATGCCATTTAGTCGCAAAATGATTATTGAATTTTTATACCTTGTTTGGATGGGGGCATTGCCTTTAGTTTCAAGTAGTGTCTTGGGTTATTATGCCATTTCTAATCCTGATTTTTTTCAATCTTTACAGGGCGTTGAACTTTTTGTTTTTTGGTGTTTAGCCATTTTTATCATGGGTCTCGCTTTTAGCCCTACGACTTTTTTTGCTTTGTTTACTGGGTACATTTGGGGGTTAAATGGCATAATGCCTTTAATCATCGCCTATTCCATGGCTTCCTTGCTTGGTTTTTTTGTCGCTAAATTATTTAAGGGGGAGGCTATTTTGACTTTCATTAAATCAAAATTTAAAACAGCTTCATTTTTAGACCATGTTCAGTCAAATTCATTTTCTTGGGTATTTTTAGCCCGACTATCCCCCGTATTTCCCTTTGCCATCACGAACGCCATTATGGCATTTTTAGGAGTAAGCGTCCAGAAATTTTTTATCGCAGGGACATTGGGGATGTTACCTAGAACTTTGTTGGCCGTTTGGACGGGCATGCAGGCAAAATCCATCGAATATTTATGGAATAATCCACAAAGTGCTCATTGGCAAGACTTTGTGAGCCTCGCCCTGTTAGTTTTTTCGGGAGCCGGCATGTTTTATTTAGCAAAAAAACATGCTCATTAAATTTCGTTAAAAATTTAATGAGCACGTAAGGAAATAATCGGGATAGCTTTTAGATCATTTGGGAGTCAAAAACTTGAACTTTTCCCCATAAATGCTTGTTGTCATCGATGAATTTTTTATGTAATGGATGATATAGATATTCCTTTTCTTTTTCAGCGTTATCAAAGATTAACACCACAGAAAAGGTATAGCTAGCTTCTGTAACGGGTTTATCAAAGTCTGTAACGATAGGCTTTCCCACATGAGCGGATTGAATCATAGGTAATTTGCCTAAGGATTTTAAGGCCTTGAATAATTGATCTTTTTCAGATTGGTTTTCAGGGTTTTTGGCCCAAAAAAGTACGTGATGTATAAAAGTCATAGAGGCAGGAGCGTTTAAGCCATTTGACAATCCCGCGGCCATCAGCCCAGATTGTTGAATAAATGTACGTCGGTCAGTCATTTTTTGGATTTTTTAAATTAAAATATATTCAATTCTACTATGGAAAAAGTTAAAATCAAAATTATAATTACCGGTGCCACTGGGATGGTGGGCGAAGGGGTCCTGCATGAAGCACTTAACTCGCCATTCATCGAGGAGGTTTTAGTGATCGGACGTAAGCCTACGGGTTATATTCATCCAAAATTGAAAGAATTCCAATTGCTTGATTTTTATAAACCAGAGAGTTTGAGTGAAATAGTTCATACATACGATGCTTGTTTATTTTGCCTGGGTGTTTCTTCCATCGGCATGAAAGAAGATGAATTTACGTTGAAAACACATACGTTGACGATTGGTTTCGCCACCGTTTTGGCAAAATCAAATCCCAACATGACCTTCTCATATATATCAGGTTCTGCAACGGACTCCACAGAAAAAGGATCTGTCATGTGGGCGCGTGTAAAAGGAAAAACGGAAAATGACTTGGCTAAATTGGGCTTTAAAAATACGTATGCATTTAGACCGGGGTACCTACAACCGACTGTTGGGATGAAAAATACATTGCCCTATTATAAATACATTGATTGGATTTACCCATTTTTCAAAGTAGTCATACCCAACCACACATCTAGGTTATCGGAATTAGGGAAGGCAATGATTGAGTGTGCGGTTTTTGGGTATCAAAAAAACATTATAGAGGTGAAAGATATTTTGTCATTGTCTAAACAAATGAGCGAACGTCAATAGACATTTATCTGTATTTTGGTTAATTTTATAAAATTGTAAGCAAAATTTCTGTGAATAAAAAAGTAGTATTAATGATTTTAGATGGTTGGGGCATAGCGACCAACCCAAAAGTGTCTGCTATTGACGCGGCTAAAACACCTTTTATCGACTCGCTTTATCAAAAGTACCCACATGCAAAATTAGAAGCATCTGGTTTGGCTGTGGGTTTGCCGGAAGGCCAAATGGGGAATTCGGAAGTGGGACACATGAATTTAGGCGCTGGCCGAGTTGTCTATCAAAACTTAGTTAGAATCAATAAAGCAGTTAAAGAAAATACCTTAGGCCAGGAAGTAGAACTAGCCAAGGCCTTTGATTATGCATCCAAAAATAACAAATCAGTTCATTTTATTGGTCTAGTATCTGATGGTGGTGTTCACGCCCACATCGAGCATTTGAAATCGTTGTTGACCACCGCTTCTGAGGCGGGCTTAAAAAAGGTATTTGTTCACGCATTTACAGATGGTCGCGATACGGATCCTAAATCGGGCTTGAATTTTTTGACCGATTTATACCAACATACGATAAAAACCAATACGCAAATTGCAACCGTTACAGGTCGTTATTTTGCGATGGACCGCGATAATCGCTGGGAACGAGTAGCCCTAGCTTATAACGCGATGGTTCACGGAACAGGTGATGCGAGCCAAGATGTTTTAGCCTCTATATCAAAAAGTTATGCGGATGGTGTGACGGATGAGTTTATCAAACCCATCATCATGACAAATGCCGATGGTACGCCAAAGGGAAATATTGAATCGGGAGATATAGTCATTTGCTTCAATTTTAGAACCGATCGCGGCAGAGAAATCACGCAGGCTTTGACCCAAAAAGAATTTCCTGAACAAGGAATGAAACCTTTGGATTTATATTATTTGACGATGACGGAATATGACAAAGAATTCAAAGGAGTTCATGTGATATTTAATGATTCTAATTTACCGATGACGATGGGGGAGGTTTTAGAGGGGGCCGGTAAAAAACAAATTCGCATCGCTGAAACTGAAAAATATCCTCATGTGACTTTTTTCTTTTCAGGAGGAAGAGAAAATCCATTTATTGGACAAACTAATTTGATGCGCAATTCTCCTAAAGTGGCTACTTATGATTTACAACCGGAAATGTCGGCGGCTGAATTAAGAGATGCTTTAGTACCTGAATTAGAAAAAGAGGAAGTTGATTTTGTTTGTTTAAATTTTGCAAACCCTGATATGGTTGGCCACACAGGCGTTTTTCAAGCAGTGGTAAAGGCAGTGGAAACCGTTGATTCCTGTGCGGAATCCGTAGTAAATGTGGGCTTAAAGCACGGATATTCATTTATTATTATTGCTGAC
>CANKVC010000085.1 GCA_947486835.1 Cytophagaceae bacterium
ACCGCTGGTAGCCCAAAATAGCGTTCAGCCGTATGAATCTCTTTCAGATGCTTTTGGGGTAGAAAATGAGGGGCTCATTAGGGGAAAACACATTTTAGTCGTAGATGACACCTTGACTACAGGAGCTACTTTTTTAGCGGCCGCCGAAAAACTAAAAGCCGCCGGCGCAAGAGAAATTTCTTTTCTTGCACTGGCGGCTTTAAAATAAATGCGATTATTTATTTAATCCTGCTGAAATCATAGCACAACGGAAACCAATGGTCGCCGTAGCAGAATCTTGATCCAAGAATCTTCGAGAACCTGGAGCTAACCAATAAGAAATGTCAGCCCAAGAACCTCCTTTGTAAACTCTAGATTTATTGTCAATTAATGAATTATTATTCTTGCTGTCGTAGCGAGAAGCTTTGTCTAATTTATCATTTCTACGCACAGGATTTAAGTCATTGAAATCTTGAAAAGATAAGGGACGATACAAATCCATCACCCACTCATTCACATTTCCTGCCATTTGATATAAACCAAAATCATTCGGAGCATATTTGTAAATTTCTGCAGTGATGATCGCACCATCATTTGATTTACCTGCAATACCGGCATAGTCACCTCGACCACGCTTGAAATTGGCCAACATAGTTCCTCTGCTTTTTCCGCTAGATTCTCTAAGTGATGGACCATCCCAAGGATAAATTCGTTGGTTTGCCTGGTTTTCATCTTGCTGCTGGGTTCCAATCATTGCCTTGGCTGCATATTCCCATTCCGCTTCTGTAGGCAATCGATAAGATGGCAAAATGCGTCCTGATTCAATGCTTACCCTAGCTGGCGCATTAGCTCTAGTCGCAGCTGAAGCTGTTGCCGCACCCGTCTTAGTCGCTTTAGGCGCTTTTGTTTTTGCATTTCCTCCGGCTAAATTTTGATTCACAACGGCCGTTCTCCACATAGAGTAATCGGTCGCCTGAGTCCAAGAAATTCCAACCACTGGATACATTCTAAATCCTGGGAATCTCAAATATTGTTCTACATATGGATCATTAAAGGCTAAATCATTGCGCCAAACAGTTGTGTCAGGCAACGCCGCCTCATAAAAATCTAAGGTTGAATCTTTTTGAACTGAATATAAATATTCTAAATAATGTACGTTGGCAATTTCCGTTTCATCCATGTAAAATGATTGAACAGAGACTGTACGCTCGATATTATCATGTGTTCCCATCACGTCTTCTTCGATAGACCCCATGGTAAAACGACCTCCTTCAATAAAGACTAAATTAGGCCCAATGAGCTGTCCTGTGAATTTTTTGTCAACCTGAAATCCAGCTTTTTGATTATATGCTAGACCGGTTACAGAAGATGAACTTCCAATGTTAACGCTATTAGGTTTGCCGCCTAGACTTCCACCTAATTTACTTCCGATGCCGCTTGGGCAAGATGTCATTAACACCGCGATGCCGCAAAGGCCTAAAACAAATTTTAATTTAGCAATCATCTATATGTTCTTTTCTACAGAATTTGAAAAACAAAGGTATGAAATTCAAGCAATTTGCTCAAAATTAACCTAAAATATCTATCAAAATACTATTTAAATCTTTTATTGTACTTACTTTTTCTACTTGGAGGATCAATTTACCCCCTTTTTCACGCAGTTGGCAACCTCCTTTTTTGGTATTTACAAACTGAATAACTTGGCCAATGATTGTTGTACCTGCATTTGGCTGCGCCTCCATAGAAACGAAATACAATTTCAAAATATTGCCCTTCAACGTAATTTTTTCTATTCCTAGTACCTGCGCTTTCCAGCGACATGCTACTAATTCGTACATATCTCGTACTTCTGTCGGCCATTCGCCAAAGCGATCTTTCACCTCAGCCATAAATTCATCCAACTCTTTTTCGTTCTCAATCTCGTCTAGTCTGGTATAAAGTGCTAATCGCTCCGAAATACTGCTAACATAGTCTTCTGGAATTAGCACTCTTAAATCGGTTTCGATTTGACAATCTACTTTTAGAGCTTCCGCCACAGCACCTAAATCCGTCTCAAATAAAGATTTAAATTCGTTTTCTTTTAATTCTTGGACCGCCTCATCTAAAATTTTGTGGTACATGTCATATCCCAAATCATTAATAAATCCACTTTGTTCTCCTCCCAATAAATTTCCAGCTCCTCTAATATCTAGATCGCGCATTGCCACCTTGATCCCGTCTCCCAAATCCGCAAATTCTTCTAGGGCACTTAATCTTTTTCTAGCATCGCTCGTTAATGAGGCTAAGGATGGAGTGGCGAGATAGCAATAAGCTTTTTTGTTAGATCTACCCACTCGGCCACGCATCTGATGTAAATCGGAAAGGCCAAAATGGTTTGCGTTCAAGATATAAATGGTGTTGGCATTTGGAATATCTAAACCGGACTCAATGATGTTAGTCGCGACAAGCACATCATAATGCCCTTCGATAAACCCGAGCATAATTTTTTCTAATTTATCGCCTTCCATTTGTCCATGCGCCACGCCTATTTTAGCATCGGGAACTAAACGTAAAATCCGGTTGGCCGTACTCTCTAAATCGCTGATTTTATTATGCACCACAAAAACTTGGCCTCCTCTGGCTAATTCACTTCGTACCCCATCCCTTAAAATTTCATCGGTCATGACCACTAATTTTGTGTCAACCGGTTGGCGATTCGGTGGTGGAGTGGCAATGATGGATAAGTCCCGAGCACCCATCAGTGAAAAATGCAAGGTCCTAGGAATGGGCGTAGCGGTTAAAGTGAGTACATCCACATCTACGCGCATTTCTTTTAATCGGTCTTTGACCTTGACTCCAAATTTTTGTTCTTCGTCAATAATCATCAAGCCTAGATTTTTGAACAACACGTCTTTATTCACCAGTCGGTGGGTTCCAATGAGGATATCGGTTTCGCCGGTGGCTACCCGAGCGAGTGTTTCATTAATCTGTTTGCTTGATTTGAAGCGATTGATGTATTCCACTTTGCAGGGGAATGCAGCCAATCGTTCATGAAAAGTTCTAAAGTGTTGCATCGCCAGCACCGTCGTGGGAACTAAGACAGCGACTTGCTTAGAATCTGCCACGGCTTTAAAGGCCGCTCTGATGGCTATTTCGGTTTTGCCAAAACCTACATCCCCACAAACCAAACGGTCCATCGGATGGGGCTTTTCCATATCCATTTTTACATCGGCCGTGGCTTTTGCTTGGTCTGGCGTGTCCTCATATATAAAGGAAGATTCTAATTCAGCCTGTAAATAGGTGTCGGCTGAAAAGGCAAATCCCCTGGCGGTTTTTCTTTTGGCATATAGCGCAATTAATTCTTTCGCGATATCTTTTACCTGCCTTTTTACTTTTGATTTTTTATTGTCCCATTCGGGTGAACCCAATTTGGACATGCTTGGGGGCGCCCCGTCTTTCCCTGAATCTTTTGAAATCTTGTGTAAGGAATGAATGGATACCGACAAGACGTCGTCATCTCGATAGATTAATCGGATGACTTCTTGTTCTCCATTTGATGTGTCGATGATATTTAAACCCGCGAAACGACCGATGCCATAATCTACGTGGGTCACAAAATCACCTACTTGTAAACTTCGTAATTCCTTTAAGGTTAGAGTTTTATTCTTTGAGAATTTATTTTTTTCCTTGAATCGGTTAAATCGGTCAAAAAGTTGGTGATCCGGATAAAAAGCAATTTTTGTTTGCTCGTCAACAAACCCTTCTCTTAATGTAATTTGGATCGTTTTGAACTGAATGGCGGAATTTATTTCATTGAAAATGACCTCCAGCCGTTCTAGTTGGCGCGCCGACTCCGAACAAATAATATTTTGAAACCCTAAACTTTGGTTTTCTAAAAAGGCAGCGGCTAAGCGTTCAAAATCTTTTTGGTAAGCCCCTGGGTTTTTTGATGGATAGGGAATGAGTGTGGCATTCTTGAAAAATGAGCGTTTGCCAAACTCAATGAGTGTAAATCCACTGAGTGATTTTTTTATTTCTTTCTTCGTTTCCCAACGTTCACTGGGATCCGATATGATTTGGATATTTCCACCCCCGGAGGATTTTATTCGCTCAAAATCTTCTATTGCTCTCTCAAAATTAGTTTCAATAATTTCAAATAATGCCCCAGGATCCTTGATCCAAATACTTGTTTTTGAAGGGAGAAATGAGAAAAAAGTTTCTCTAGTTTCTTGCACTAATTTTGTTTGCACATCGGGAATAAGGTGCATGGCCGAAACCGATTGAATGGACAATTGGGTTTCTGGATGAAAGGTTCGAATACTTTCCACCTCATCACCAAAAAAATCAAGCCGATAAGGAAATTCAGCGGCGTATGAAAACACATCTAAAATTCCTCCCCGCACGGAATATTGACCAGCTTCATAAACAAAATCGGTCCGCTCAAAATCATATTCATTGAGCGTCTCAGCCACAAAAGTGGGATCAATTTTATCTCCCACTCGGATCGAAAGTGTATTTTTTACCAGCGATTTTCGATTAATCACCTTATCCGTTAAGGCCTCTGGATAGGTGACTAAAACCAATAATTGTTCATGGTAATTACTTAAGGTATTAAGTACCTCAGCCCGCATGAGCACATTCGCGTTGTCCACATCTTCCCACTCATAGGGTTTTTTGTGCGACATCGGAAATAGCATGACAGCTGGATCACCCAAAAGGGATTGCAAATCATTTAAAACATAATGGGCTTCTTCTTTTCCTTCACAAACAATCAGAAGAGGATTTTTCTCTTGGCCTAAGGCGGCGATTAAAACGGTGTCTAAAGCTCCACAAAGTCCTTTGATATAAAATAAACTTCCTTTTTCAGCGACAGAAATTTGCTGTGAAATTGTTTGAACAATCCCATCTGATTTATATAACTGGAGGAAATCTTTTACAATCATAATAGCCCTAAATCGGGTAAGAAATTTAAAATTAGGATTGCAAAGGTAGAAAAATTTATATCTTTGTGCATCCACAAAAAGGGGTGCCTCGAAAAAAGGCTGAGATTATACCCATTGAACCTGATACGGATAATGCCGTCGAAGGGATTTTGTAGAGTTTTTAGCGCTGAAAACTCAAAAAAATCAAAAAATTAGGGTTATTGTTAAATCATACGGGATTTGACTCCTTTGCCTGTTAATAAACTTTTCAAAATGAAAAAGTTATTGACATTGTTAGTTTTATTTGTTTCAGTACAGCAGATTTATGCGCAAAAAATACGAGGCCAAGTTGTAGACCTGGAATCCAAAACTCCCTTATGGGGCGCCTCTGTTTCTATTATAGGAAGCCCCAGTGGAACGGTTTCGGATGCTAATGGGTACTTTTCCATTAGTTCATCATCTCAAAAAAACGTTCTGAAAATTAGTTTTGTTGGCTATGAGCCGGTTGAGATTTTAGCAGAGAAAGCATCTCGCGTCGAATTAAAACGCTCAAGTTTTTTACAAGATGAGGTGATGGTGAAGTCGCTACGGGCAGATGAAAATTCCGCGATGGCCTTTTCAAATGTTTCTGCAGCGGAATTGGGTAAAAATAACCTGGGTCAAGATATGCCCAATTTGCTAAATTTTACGCCATCTGTGGTGACAACTTCAGATGCGGGCGCTGGAGTCGGGTATACAGGAATTAGAATTCGGGGTTCAGATGCAACGCGTGTTAATGTGACGATTAATGGGATTCCGGTGAATGACTCTGAATCTCAAGGAACCTATTGGGTCAATATGCCAGATTTTGCGAGTTCGGTAAATTCGGTACAAATTCAGCGTGGGGTGGGAACGTCAACAAATGGAGCTGGCGCTTTTGGAGGATCAGTTAATATGCAAACGAATCATTTTGAGGAGAAATCCTATGCAGAAATAAATGCTTCTGGCGGATCTTTTGGAACTCTGAAGACAACCTTGAAAGTGGGGTCGGGGTTGCTGGGAAGTAAATTTACTGTGGATGGCCGTTTGTCAAGAATCGTTTCGGATGGGTACATCGACCGTGCCTCTTCTAATCTGCAATCGGCTTATTTGTCGGCTGCTTATTTTGGCTCAAAAAGCTTTGTGCGTTTAAATTATTTTCTTGGCAAAGAGAAGACTTTTCAATCTTGGTATGGGACTCCAGAATCTCGTGTAAATGGGTCTTTGACCGAGATGCAGGCTTATATTGAGCGCAATTATTTGTCTTCCGCGGAGGCCGATAACTTATTGAAATCCGGTCGGACGTACAACTATTATACCTATGCAAACCAAACGGATAATTATGCGCAGGATCATGTACAATTGTTGACAAATCATCGAATTTCCGCTTCGTGGAATTTAGATTTAAATGCCCATTATACTTATGGAAGAGGTTTTTTTGAAGAATTCAAGCCTCAAGCTGCTTTAGAAAATTATGGAATAAATTCAAAAATCAGTACGGATTTGGTGCGCCAAAAGTGGTTGGATAATGATTTTTATGGAACGACTTTTTCCTTGCAATACGAAGGATCTACCAAGATTAAATTCAATTTTGGAGGTGCATGGAATCGATATGTAGGGAGACATTTTGGACTTATTATGGAAGGGAAATCCTTGCCTGTTTCCTATAAAAATTTTGAGTGGTATCGGAGTAGGTCCCAAAAGACTGATTTGAACTTCTATGCAAAAGCAAATTTAGTTTTGGCTGATCGTTGGAATGCCTATCTTGATTTGCAATACCGGACGGTGGGTTACTCCATGTTGGGTACGGCGGATAAGTTTTTGACATTGAATAATCAAAATAGCTATCCATTTTTTAACCCTAAAGCGGGTTTGACCCATCAGATTTCAGACGAATCAAAAATTTATTCTTCGATTTCTTTGGGCAGCAAAGAACCTAGTCGGCAAGATTTTGTAGACAATCCAAATTCCGCACCCCGACCCGAATACCTGCAGGATTATGAGTTAGGCTATCAGCGTGCTGGGAAAAAATATGCCTTGCAATTGAATGGCTATTTCATGAAATATAAGGATCAATTGGTCCTCACGGGAGCCTTAAATAATGTAGGCGAAGCGATTCGCACCAATGCTCCGGACAGTTACCGCTTAGGCCTGGAGGCTTCTTTGAATTATCAAATTTTGCCTTATCTCCTTTGGTCGGGAAATGTAACGTTGAGCCAAAATAAAATTCAGAATTTCACGGAGAGGTTGACTGATTATGAAAACTACACCGAGGTCATTATCCCTCATGGTGCAACGGATATAGCCTATTCACCAAATGTTATTGCAGGGAATACGATTACCTATAAAAGAGGAGCATTTGAAGGCGCGCTTTTATCTAAATATGTGGGCAAGCAATATTTAGATAATACGTCAACGGAAAAGCGTTCATTGTCTGCTTATACCACTCAAGATTTGAGATTTAGCTATGTATTTTCTAAACGCATCAGCTCTACTTTATTGATGAACAATGTGCTGAATTCGATGTACTCATCCAATGGATATACCTACAGTTACCTATATGCTGGCGAATTAACGACGGAAAATTTTCAATATCCTCAAGCAGGGTTCAACTTTTTATTGGGGCTCAATATTCGACTGTAGGGATTTTTCAATGTTTCAAGCCTTATAAAAGATAAGGCTTGAAACAAAATACCTATTCCACCAAATCCCATTTCCATCCCCATTTGGCCAGTCGGTAGCGAATAGAATACCATAAAACACCTAGGCCATAAATGGAACTTCGTTTAAAATTGATCGACGAGGCTTCTTCGAAATATTTAGTCGGGCAGGTTACTTCACCTACTTCAAATCCCTTCCAAAATAATTGCAACACCATTTGATTATCAAAAATAAAATCGTTGTCACATTTTGTGAAGTGTACGGCTTCTAGTGCTTCCTTGGAAAACGCACGGTAACCTGTGTGGTATTCTGAGAGTTTTTGGTCAATTAATATATTTTGAAACAAGGTTAATAGACGGTTGGCAATGTATTTATAAATAGGCATACCCCCTTTTAATGCACCTTTTCCTAAAATTCTAGAGGCAAAAACTACGGGGTATAAACCATTTCCAATAATTGAAATCATGGCTTTCAATAACATGGGCGTGTATTGGTAGTCGGGATGCAGCATGATCACAATGTCTCCGCCTAAGGCAAGGGCTTTTGTGTAACATGATTTTTGATTTCCGCCATAGCCGAGGTTTTTATCATGTTGGACAATGTGTTTTATGCCAATTTTTTTCGCTACTTCTACGGTATTATCTGGACTATAATCATCCACTAAAATCACTTCATCCACCCAATCATGCGGTATTTCTTGATAAGTTTTTTCTAATGTTAAAGCGGCCTTGTAAGCCGGCATCACCACGATAACCTTTTTCCCTTCGTACATATTTTTCGGCTATTTTTTGCGACCTTTGTGTCGCCTAATGGTAAAATTAAATATTTATGAGCGAATCTCTATTTTTTCTTATTTTTTCAATCTTGGTCATAGCCGTCATGCTTGTGGACCTGGGAATTTTCAAAAAGGCGGGTGCAGCAGAAGTTACTTTTAAAGAGGCGGGTTTTTGGACGGGAGCATGGGTCCTTTTAGCGGTATCGTTTTACTTTTTTTTGAGGCAATTTGGGGGTATGGTGCATGGCATTACCGATGTAAATGGATTAATTGCCGTCAAAGAATTGTATGCTCCTCATATAGAGTTGGGGATGGGTGCATTTGCGGACCAACTAACCATTTTTCAAAACAATTTATCGCTCGAGTTTATTACGGGGTATTTGGTCGAATATTCGTTGTCGGCCGACAATGTATTTGTCTTCATTTTAATTTTCAATTCCTTTGGCGTACAAAAACGCTATTATAAAAAGATCTTAGTTTGGGGAATTTTAGGAGCGATCATTTTGCGTTTGATTTTCATCTTCTTGGGGGCGGCCCTGTTGCAAAAATTTGATTGGATCATTTACGTTTTTGGCGCATTTTTAGTTTATACCGGGGTGAAAATTTTATTTACCAAACAACATGATGAGGAGATTAATCCGGCTGAACACCCGATCGTAAAGTTCTTATCTCGTTTCTTTAATGTGTATCACCGGAATGTCATAGGCCGATTTTTCGTTCGGATGAAAACAGGCAAATTATTTATTACGCCTATTTTCGTGATTGTGGTGGTGATTGCTTTTACGGATATATTGTTTGCGGTTGATTCGATTCCAGCGATTTTCTCTATTTCCAAAGACCCTTACATTGTCTTTTTCTCCAATGTTTTCGCAGTCATGGGCTTGCGCTCACTCTTCTTTTTCCTTTCGAGTTTGATGGGCTTATTTCGCTTTTTACCCACTGGACTCGGTGTGTTGTTGAGTTTTGTAGGTTTGAAAATGCTAGGGCATCATTACTTATCTGAAATCGGTTTTGGCACTCTTTCCTCTTTAGCCGTGATTGTTGGTATTTTAGCTACCAGTATTATTTTGAGTTTGCTCTTCCCAGAGAAGAAAGAAGTCATTTAGGTTACACCCACTCCTGAGTCATTTTTCGATATTGCAATGGTGGCACTTTCATCCATTGCTTAAACTGTTTATTGAAGTGTGATAAGTTGCCAAATCCACTTTCAAAACAGATTTCCACCATCGTTTTTTGGGTAGTTCTAAGCATTTGGCACGCATGCTTAATTCTAAATTCGGTCACAATTTCGACAAAAGTTTTTTGGGTTACCT
>CANKVC010000086.1 GCA_947486835.1 Cytophagaceae bacterium
CCTATACAATTCGCGTCGATTATTATTGGAACTTGACGTAATTTCAGATAAAACCATATCCCCATTTAAATAGGCGGAAATTTGATCTGTTACATGTAATACCGACTGGATTTTACTTTCCCATATCCATTCTCTATTTTCAAAACTTGTCGACAAGTAATTCAATCCGGAAGTAGCTGTATAATCGTATTTGGCATCTTTTTGCGCATTTCCTATACTTCCCGTGTAATGGAATTTATTGTAGACAATATTTAAATCATTTAAATTCCCAGTGAATTTCTTATCATCTCTTCCGTAAAAATTGGCTTCAGTTCTTTTAAAGCCTATGGAACCGTCCAATAAATAATTACCAGTGAATGTTTTACTATATAGTTTGACTTCATTTTCATTTCGTGCTGAAAACGCTGTACCCACTGGACCTCTTCTATTCGCATCATGATTAATGTAAATGCCTTGATATTGATTCTCTTTGGGAGAAAGTCCAAAATGTCCATTGATTAACGTATGGCCATAATTACCCGCTCCCACCTTAATCATATTTTTAAACTTGGGTCCATAAGACGAAACTAATTCATCTCCTTCTCTTGGACTTATAATGGATGTCGTTAAAATTGCCGGACTTTTTACCTCCCATTTTCTTTCAACAAAATCATATTTCATTTTTCTGCCTTTATTGGTATTTTCAACCTCTTCTAAAGCTTCGAAATTCCTGGAAATTTCAGGTTTGAGTTCTATTTTACGCTCTTTTTCTAAAATAATATCATCATTCTGAATATTGCCCTCTTTTTTTTGCTGGCCATACACGTTCGATTGCATACCTACTAGTATGAGCAATAAGCCGATGAATAATGTGGTCTTTTTGAGTTGGATTGTCATATTCATTACTTAATGGGTAGACTTTTTAATTTGTTTTTGGCTGATTCGATGACCGATGTATCACTTGAATTGTCGATGACCGATTTTAAAATGGCTTTAGCCTGTGGTAAATTCTTTAAGGAAACAAAGTTTTCAGCTAATAGAATGTATGATTTACCAATCACCGCGTCAGACGCTTCCGCAAATTCGTTCTTAAACTTAGTGGTAATCATATCGTTTGACTCCTTAAACTTGCCTTCTCCACTTAATAATAAGGCTAATTCATATTGCGCTTCCGCTCCTATTTCATTTTTATCTAAGCTAATTACTTTGGCTAACCATTGTCTTTTAGAAGCAATCTGGGTTGAATCACTGCTAAACATATCGGCTAATGAGCGGGTCAAATTGGCTTTTTCTTCATTTGTGATATTGCTTAATGGCTCTAATTCATTTAATAGGGTAGCAATGGAATCCGGATTTTTAGCTTCATACGTAATAGCAATGATTTTATTCATGGCCATGGTTTGTTGGTCTACCTCGGTATTTTTCGACTTAAACAATCGGTAAAAATGAATGGACTCTGAATATTTCTTTTGTCCAAATGATAATTCAGCAGCTCTCAATATCACTTTGTTGACCTGAGGATGTTCATTTTGATCCATCACTTTTTGATAATATTGAATAGCAGTTAAAGTATCATTTATTTGGTCTGCTGCATCTGCCACTAGATAATTAGCCTCTACAATATTTTCATTTGTGGGATACTTGGCAATAAAATCTTTTAATGAACTAATGGCTTTGTCAAATTTCTTTCCTTCATAGATTGCCCTTGCCGCTCCATATTTTAAATCGATGGCATCATTTTCAGACTCTGATTTGTTGGTACTTTGATAGGTGTCTAGAACTTGGCCAAATTCCTCTGGCTTGCCCACTTTAATTAAGTTCTCTTGTAGGCCAACTAAAGCATCTTTGGCGATTTTTTCCGTCGTAAATTCATTGACGATTCTCTTGTAATCCTGGATAGCCAAATCGAATTTATCGCTATTCGTGTAGGATTGAGCCCTTTTGAATAAAGCTTGAGCTAAAAACTCACTCGCTTTGCTTGCAGAAATTATTTCCGTGAATCCAAGGATTGCCTCTGAATATTTAGAGGCATTGAATAAAATTAAATTCTCTTGGTAAAATGCCTCATCCGCAAATTTAGAATCTGGAAATCCAAGTCTTACTTGTTTCATTGCCACCCTTGCCTCATTGCCCCGATTTAAGTAAATAAGCGTCATACCCTTTTGAAACAAGGCATAATCTTTTTCCGTTTTTGCAATATCGGCTGCTTGGCTATAATAATTTAAAGCATCTTCATATTTTCGAGAGACTAAATAAGTATCAGCAAGTCTCAATAAAATGGTTGGATTATTTTTTGCATTAGGCGTCAACTTTAACCGATCCACATACGTCTTAAATAAAGTATTTGCTTTGCTAAATTCCTTTGTGTTGAAATATGCGAAGGCTAAACCAATTCTAATCTTCTGTACAAACTCCTCCGATTTATTTGAACTTGACATTAAAGGCGTATAAATTTGAATGGCTTCTTCAAACTTCTTTTGCACAGATAACGCTTCAGCTTTTCCTAATAAAGCCTTTAATTTTATTTCTTCTTTTTCAACAACCAATATTGCCTCGTCGAAAAATTTAATAGCAGGTTCAAATTGGTTATCATTATAAGACCTAACCCCTAAATTATACGATAAGGTCTGATAGGCTAAGTTGAGCTTAGGTGACCGATTGCTAATCCCTTTTAAATAATTAACAGCCACTTCTAAATTATCCGAATTGATAAATGCATCGGCTACTAACTCAATGGCTTCTTCCGCATATTTGCTTTTGGGAAATTTAACATTGAAGGCTTGTATCTCATTGATCGTTTCAGATCCTTTTCCTAAATCCAATAATACTTTGGCATAATTAAAATAGGCATCTTCTTGAATCGCTGGATTAAATGATAAACTTCTAGCTACCTGAAACGCATCCAAAGTAGCCACTAAATTTCCAGCACTTAATTGGGCTAATGCGGTAGTAAATGCTGCATATTGGCCTAAAGAGTCCTTTTTAGCCACCAATTCTTTTAATGTAACCGTGGCCTCATTGTATTTTTTTGTCTTAAAAAGAGAAAACCCATATCGATATTGAGCTAATGGGCTGAACTTTGAACCCGTCATTTTTCCAAATGCCTCATAACTTTTAATCGATTTATCGAATTGATTTAACTGAAATTGCACATCAGCGACCAACAAGGCTAATTCATCTAATCGATATCCAGTGTTCTTCTTAGCAATAATGGGTTCGGCATATTTCAATAATTCGGAGAATTTAGATTGATTGAAATAACATAAACCGATCCAATTAGGGATCTCTTTTCTGTATTTACTACTAGCTTCTGCTTTGGCGAAATCGACCGCCGCCTCTCCATATCTTTTCTCTCCAAAATTAATTACTCCTGCATAATAGGAAGCGGAAAGCGCATATTCCTCCTCAGGCTCCACTTTAATTTCATTAAATACAGGTAACGCTTCTAAGTATTTCTTTAATTCAAAATATGAAATGGCTAATTTGAATTTGGCTTCTAAATTAGTTTCAGAGGATCTACTTAGGTATTTTATCGCTTTGGCATAATCTCCATTATCGTAAAAAAATGTTCCAATACCCCTCAATAATTTAACGGCCTGCGGATGTTCTGGATTATTAGCAATAAATCGTTCCGCTAAAATTTCAGCCTCAGGTTGACTCATGTATAAAGAACACATCGTCATGTAATATTCGGCTAATACCTTTTGGCCCGATTGCTCATTACTTAAAGGTTCAAGACTTCCTAAATATGCGGAAAATTCTTCTCGAGCCGCTACATAGTTCTTGGAATCAAAGTATTCCTTCGCTTGTCTGAAATGTAGGGTATGATCTTTGAAACTTAATGTTTGTTGGGCTATGGAGCCAAAAGAAATAAATAAAAGAAGTATGAAGGGCAGCCAGCCAATGGGTGTATTTTTCAATTTCATTGTAAAAGATTACAGCATTCGGATTAAAACAAAAATACGATTTTTCTTCAAAATTATTGTGCTACCTAACTATTATTTTTAAGACTATTTTGCCAAATAATCATTAATTACTTTAACAATTGAGGTATTTATTTAATTTTACACAATATGAAAATTCACCAACAAATTTAAGCATATGCTAAATCTCAAACTTAAATCATTTGTGCTCTCATTGGGCATTTTTTTCTTTTCCTATCCCCTATTTTCTAGCCCACTAAGTCATGTAATCAAGATGCCTGAGCCACAAACTCATTATTTTGAAATCACCACGACTGTCGACTTGTCAAATACGTCCTATAAAAAGCCTTTCGTAGATTTGAAAATGGCCGCTTGGACACCAGGATCCTATTTAATCAGAGAATTTGCAAAAAATTTAGAAGCGGTTAAGGCTGAGGCTAATGGAAAACCCATGTCAATTTCTAAAATCAATAAGAATACCTGGCGTGTTGCTTTAGGTGTTTCCACCAAGAAAATCCAAGTTACTTACCGCGTTTACGCCTTTGAATTATCGGTTAGAACCTCTTTTTTAGATGATTCACATGGCTACATTAATCCGGCAAATGTTCTTTTGTATGTAAATGAATTTGCAAATCTTCCGCATGACATTCGTATTGAGCCGTATAAAAACTTTAAAGTGGTTTCCACTGCCCTAAATGAAACAGGAAAATTCATGTATCAGGCAAAAGACTTGGATGAATTAATCGACTCCCCTATTGAAATTGGAAATCATAAAGTTTGGGATTTTAAGGTGAATGGGATACCGCATCAAATTGCCTTTTATGGTACGACAAAAGTGGATTCAGTTAAATTTGTCGCAGACGTCACTAAGGTATGTGAAGAAGCTCAAAAGGTAATCGGCGAACATCCTTGTGATCATTATTTATTTATTATGCATAATATAGGCCGAGGTACAGGTGGATTGGAGCATTTGTATTCCACGACGTGTTCCGTTTCTAGGTCGGCCTATGAAAGTGAAAGTGGATATCAAGGTATTTTAGGTTTATTGGCTCACGAATATTTTCATCTTTGGAATGTGAAAAGAATTAGACCCAAAGCACTTGGACCTTTTGATTATGAAAATGAGAATTATACGCATAATTTATGGCTTTCTGAGGGGATGACGAGCTATTATTCCGGTGTTATCTTACAAAGAATGGGTAAAATTTCAAATCAGGGTTATGCCAATCGCATTGCTGCAGAAATTTCATCGGTTGAAAATACGCCTGGAAATCATCTTGAATCTGCCGCAGAAGCAAGTTGGGATGCGTGGATCAAATACTACCGTCCAAATGAAAACTCGCGTAATCAAACAGTTTCTTATTATGATAAGGGTATGTTGTTAGGTCATGTATTAAACGCATGGATCATCAAATCTACTCAAGGTCAAAAAAGCATTGATGATGTTTTCAAATACCTTTATCAGGCTTATTATAAAAAGTTGAACCGAGGATTTACTGACGCTGAATTAGAAGATGCCTTTACTAGAGTAGCTGGTACCTCAGCTAAGCCTATTTTTGAATCGTATATTTATGGAGTTCAAACACCAGATTATCAAAATTTATTCAATGAATTTGGATTTACCTGGTCTAATACCAATGAGGGTAAATCAATCCCATATTTGGGTTTCACAGCGGTGTCAGGTAAAATTATTTCTGTTTATCGCGGTGCTTCGGCATATGTGTATGGATTAAATGTAGGCGACGAAATTATTTCAGCTAATAAAGCAAATTTTGAAGGTTTGGATAAGTTATTGGCCGATAAAAAAGTGGGTGACACTATCTTGTTTTCGGTTAAAAGAGATGGTTTGGAGCGCACTTTTGTGGTGCCGGTCCAACAAAGTCCCCTGCTCGCGTTCTCGTTGACAGATCAAAAGACGCTCAATGAAAATCAGAAAAAGTTACGTTTAAAATGGTTGGGAAGCCTTTAGTTGCCCAAACTTTGTGACATAGCCTCATACATATTTTTGAAATTTTGTATGATGGTATTTTGAAAGGAGGAGCTGGTTGCCAGCTCCTCTATTTCTTTTTGCTCAGAAAAATCCATGACCGAAAATTTGAAACTTTGCTCCAATTCAGGCGTTTCAAATTTCAAAATGTATTTAGAATTCCATTCGAATAGGGATATTCGCATGGAATCATGAGGGATTTCTTTGATAAAATGCATTAATCTTCAATGATTTTGATGCTTTGGATTACATCACCTTCTCTAATTTGGTCAATGACATCTAATCCTTCCACTACTTTACCAAAACACGTATGCTTGCGATCTAAGTGCGAAGTATTGTTTCTTGAATGACAAATGAAAAATTGAGATCCACCTGTATTTGGACCTCTATGTGCCATAGATAATACTCCACGATCATGGTATTGATTATTTCCAGTGAGTTCACAAGCAATACTATAGCCTGGACCTCCTCCACCGGTTCCATCTGGATCGCCTCCTTGGACAACAAAATCAGGGATCACACGATGAAAAGTTAATCCATCATAAAATCCATTTTTAGAAAGGTCAGTAAAGTTTTTTACATGAATGGGCGCATCCTCTGCGTAAAATTCAATTTTCATTAACCCTTTGTCGGTTAACATTTCTGCGTAAGCCATATTGATTTATTAATTTATTAGGCTACAAAGATGCGAATGAATTTTGAATTATTTAAATTGAAAACAAATTCGGCATTTGTTTGATTATATAGCATGAAGCATTTTGTATTCGTTATTTTTTCTGCCTTGATTCTTTTCGCTTGTGATTCAGAAGCAGAAAAAAAAGAAGCTACTCAGTTTTTCCTTCGTGGAAACCAAAAATTCAAAGAAAAGGAATATTATGAATCCATTAAGTGGTATTCTGAGGCCATTTTAAAACAAAGTGAATTTTCGGATGCTTTTTATAATCGGGGTTTGGTGTACCAAAGCCTCGAAAAAAATGATGAAGCTTTAGCCGATTTTCAAAAAGCGTATGAATTAGATCCTAAATTTTCGGCTGCGTTATCTAAACAAACGGAATTACTCCAAAATCTTCAAAAATTTGATTTGGCGCTTGAATCTGCTGCTAAATTGGTTAAAAATTTTCCGGATTCAAGTGCTTTTTGGTCTTTGCAAGGGGATATTTATTTGCAAAAAACGCAATATAATGATGCCTTAGCTTCTTATGAGCATGCTTTATTATTGAAACCCAATGCAGTGGAGACTTTGATCAACAAAGGAATTGTGTATCAAGAATTAGGCCAATTGGACTTAGCAGAAGCTTCTTTTACTTCTGCCTTAGCGACTGGAAAATACAAAGACTTGATATACAATAATTTAGGTTATTTAGAAATTCAAAGGAGTCAGTGGAAATTGGCCGAAAAGTGGATTAAAATGGCCTTGGCCATTGATCCAAAAAATGAATTGTATTTAAAGAATTTAGATAAAATTGCGAAGCAATCAAGCGCGGAATAAATCCATATATTTTTTGAGCTCAATCGCATTTTCAATGGAATTTGTGAAAATTTCCACCAAAACTCCTTGTTGGCTCGCTGAGAAAAATTGCGTAGAAATAGTATCCCATTCGTCAAAACTCCTTACGCTATGGTAATTAATCCCAGCATCTAAGCAGGTATTTTTAGCTGTCAAATTTTGCTTTGTTTCCATGAAATCCTCTAATTCTGGAAGTTCCTTGGCCCCTTCTAAGTTTCTAAATATTCCCCCACCCCCATTATTAAATACGATAATTCGCAGATTATTAGGCACATATTGATTCCAAAGGGCATTTTTGTCATAGTGAAAAGCCACATCACCGATCATGGAAATAATTAATTTCGATGTTTTTTGACTAGCGCCAACAGCCGTACTTAAACAACCATCAATTCCACTCGTCCCTCTATTTGAAAATAATTCTGCATTGGCAAAATGTGCGGAAGTCCAATTGACATACCTGATGGCTAAGGAATTGGCAACATGTACTAGGACACCCTCCGTATTTTCAATTTTCTTTATTATGTCATTATAGACATGTAATTCGGTGAAATTTGGTCGATTGAAAAATTTCTCTTGAATGCTACTAACCTTTTGTACCAAAGGTTTCCATGGATTGGTTTGTTGGTTAGGCCAAGTAAATTCTTGGAAAAATGAAAGCGTATCCATCGGAATCACGTCTGTCAACGACTGAAAAGGATCGGGTCTTCCGATGGGATTCGGATGAATTAGAAAAGATTTATTCGGTTTCTCACGTCTTAAAAACTGCTTAATACGTTTGGAAACAAATGATTTTCCAAAATGAATATGCAAATCAGGTTTTAAAGCTGGCCACAATTCCTCATTGGCCAAAACTAAATCATGATCACATTGGCATGCCGAAGGTAAATTGGCCGTGGCATCCCCTATCACAGGTATTCCTAATGAGGCTAATTGGCTGAAATATTCATTTTCAGCAGAATTGTATGGCCTTTGGCCTACTGTTACTAAAATCGAATTTGCTTTTCTTGTGTAAAAATAACTGTGTAAGTCAACAGATTTCGCTTTAGTTCCCGTGTCCAATTTAACCAGATCGTTTTCAGACAAAATAGGTAGACTGCTTATTGGCAACGTTTCCCCATGGCCGGGATAAAATGGTTCCGAAATAGGAAAATTGATATGAATGGGGCCTTTGGGTTCCGCGCAGGCTTGTTGGTATGCGCCCATTCCAACATTCAAGTAATATTCGGGCTTCTGAAGCTCATCAGTAGGAAAATCAATGAATTGCTTCACATGTTTTCCATATAATTCTTTTTGATAAATCGTTTGACCATCCCACTGACCGATCCATTCTGGTGGTCGGTCTGCGGTGAAGACCAACAAAGGCAACTCTTGGAAAAATGCTTCCACCACCGCCGGAGCAAAATTCAAACCGGCTGAACCCGAGGTGCAACAAAGAATCACAGGTTTTTTACTGGCAAGCACTAGGCCTAACCCGAAAAATCCTGCCGAGCGCTCATCTGAGATGGAATAGCAATGGATTTTTGGATGTCTAGCTAAAGCCAACATCAGCGGTGCATTTCGGGAACCGGGGCAAATAACAGCCTCTTCAACCCCCATTTGGGATAGAATATCTACTAGTTCGACAATGCCTGCAGGAAATCCCATAGCAAAAAAAAGCCTCGTGAGAGGCTTTAAAAATTATCCAAGATATGTTTTTAGCGCTTTACTCCGGGAAGTATGACGCAGACGACGAATCGCCTTTTCTTTAATTTGTCTCACACGCTCTCGAGTTAAATTGAATTTCTCGCCAATTTCCTCCAGGGTCATTGCATGTTCTCCATTTAATCCAAAATACAAAGTAACCACATCGGCTTCTCGTTGAGTAAGCGTCGATAAAGCTCTTTGAACCTCACGACGTAAGGAATCATTGATTAAACCTGAATCTGGTTTATCCTCTGAATCATTCTCTAACACGTCTAAAAGTGAATTTTCTTCACCTTGAACGAAGGGAGCATCCATGGATACGTGTCTTCCTGAAATTTTCAGTGTATCGACAACTTCACCTGTTGAGATTTCTAACACTTCTGCTAATTCTTCTGGCGAAGGCTCACGCTCAAATTTTTGTTCTAACTCAGAAAAAGTTTTTGAGATTTTATTCAAAGAACCTACACGGTTCAATGGAAGACGAACGATACGGGATTGTTCAGCTAGTGCTTGTAAAATGGATTGACGAATCCACCAAACGGCATAGGAGATAAATTTAAA
>CANKVC010000087.1 GCA_947486835.1 Cytophagaceae bacterium
CAAAGGAAATACTCCGATAATAATATTTTTTTCCTTGGGTCAAATTGATCGTCAAGTTAATCGACTCCTCATCAAACTTTGCAATGGAATCCGACTTAATTTGAAAATCTCGGTAACCTAATTTATTCATGGCGGCCAACAATTTCTCCTTGTCTTCATCCCACTTTTTAGGCACAAATTTGGAAGGTTTAAAGATTCGGCCAAACCTTCTTTGCTTGGTATTTTTAATTTTTCTCAAAATCAAACTACGTGCATCTGGCTCAATTCCAGTCAAAAATATTTGGTTAACTTTTACCTTTTCACCCTTCACGACATTGACCATCAACGTGGCATTATTTCCACGCAAGGTATCCGTCTTGATCACGGATTTGGTCTTGATGTTTAATCGGCCCTTCTCCTGATAAAATTTACGAATCGCTAACTCTAAGTTCTTGCGAAGCGTTTCTGTGATAATCTTTCCCTTATAGGTTTTTACCTTTTCATTTAAACTTTCCTGCTCCCCTTTTCTTACACCCGTATATTGAATCGCATATAGCCTAGGACGCTCTTTTAATATAATACTTAACCAGATTTTTGTACCCTCTGTTTTAGTCGCATATATCTCCACTTCCTCCAAAATTCCTTGATCCATAATCTTACGAATCGCTGAGGCAATCATGTCCCCTGGTACCTTAATCTTATCTCCTACCTGCAAACCTGAGATATTAATCATCGAATTTCCATCGTAAAATTGAGAACCTGAAACCGTGATTTCAGCAATTTCATACTCCGTAGGGGTGGCATAAGAAAAAGTCGGCGCTGCAGCCGTAGGACTGGTCGAAAACAACCTTCCACCTAATACTTGTGCTTCAGATATCCTCGGGACAGAAAATATACTCACTAAGAAAAACAGAAATAAACGATATTTCTTCACCTGATGGATTGCTTGTAAATAAACTATATTTTTCATAAATGAGCCTTAGCCCTCGCTTTTAACTTGTTCACTTGTTTTACCAAATCTCCGCTCCCGCATTTGAAAATCAACAATCGCTTGATGCAAATGTAGTTTTCTAAAATCTGGCCAATATAAATCTTCAAAAATATACAACTCCGCGTAGGCCAATTGCCACAGCATAAAATTACTTATTCGATGATCGCCACCGGTGCGAATCATTAAATCAGGATCTGGCATTCCTGCCGTCGATAAATGAGCGGCTAATAAATCAGCATCAATGTCCGAATCTTTCAACTCACCAGCAGCCACCTTTTTGGCTAAAGTCTGGGTCGCTTGGACCAAATCCCATTTTCCTGAATACGAGAGTGCCAACACTAAAGTCAATCCCGTATTTTCAGCCGTCTGATCAATCGCCGCAGCCAACTCCTTCTGAGAATTAGCCGGCATAGAAGCTATATCTCCTATCGCTTTTAAACGCACTTTATTCTTCATCATCGTAGGCAATTCATCATGAATCGTACCTATCAACAAACTCATCAACGCCTTCACTTCCGATTGCGGACGATTCCAATTCTCCGTAGAGAATGCATACAATGTCAAATAATCAACTCCCAATTCCCCACAACCCTCGATCGTTTCACGAACCGCAGAAATCGCATTGCGATGTCCAAAAATCCGATCTTTAAATCCTTGCTGCTTGGCCCAACGACCATTCCCATCCATAATGACAGCAATATGTGCTGGCAAATTGTTTGGGTCAATGGCATCTTTTATATTTTGGTCCACAGTAAATGGTAATTCAAGCTATCAAATAAGAGGCAAAGGTAGCTAATTCACAACCTTATTCAAAGTAATTATTCGGTTATTCCTTTGGGCAAAAGATAGAAATAATCGAATAGGTAAACATCAACGAAGTATTTAAAAACTGATCGCCTTGAGAAAAAGAAATTTTATCTGTTGAGCCTAAATAAGAAGGCATACCGTCAATAACATCCGTCAAAACTTTACTCGTTCCAAACTCAAACTGAACACCCCAAGCAGGATTAATTTGATACTTGATACCTATCCCATACGGAATAGAAAAAGTGAAAAAAGTCATCGGATTAGGTATCGAACCTGAAGGACTTACAAACATTCCAGAAAAACCTCCATATAGATAAGGGGTCCAGTTTTTGATCTTCCGATTACTTTGATAATCCAAAAAATTGTATTCCGTTATCAACGATAGGTCAATCAAAGGACTAGAAAAAGTCTTAGTAGAAAAGCCAATCACGGGCAATGAATTTAGGCTTCCATCTCCTTGCAAGGATGAAAAATTAAATTTAGCCCGATAGGCAAATGCGTTTTTTTGTTGGTAACGTACTTGGAAATTAACCGAAGGAGACATTTTTTCCAATTGAGCAGCGTTGGGAGCCAAGTGCCAATCCAGTAAATCTCCCTTATATAATACGGCCCCTGGACCCGCCGCAAATTGCCAACCCTGTGCAAAAGAAAGAACAGAAATGAAAACCAATAAACTTGTGAGCAGTATTTTAGGCACAGGAATCGTTCTTTAATTCGGCAATGGCGGACAATCAATCTTATTCTTAATGTGGTAAATCAATCGAATTTGCGTGGTAAAATACTGATCCGGTCCTGTAGAATAGATAGGTGCTGTAGAAGTAGTTGGCAAAGGTATTCTATTGACTAAGGTATTCGCTGCAAAAGGTTCTCCTGTACGAATAAAATAAATACTCGGTGAGGTCAACACATTAGGCCTATTATCCGATACATCGTCTAAATAATCCGTTAAAGAAACTCGGTACCCGAAATCAAATCCTAAATCCATTTGAGCCCCTATTTTATAGCGAAAACCAAACCCAAAGGGAATGGAAATATTAACCAACGAATACATAGCCCCTTCAATATCTTCCGGCTGTAAGTCTTGCCAAGCTTGTAAACTTGGAGTCCCAGGAACTAAACTTGGATCCCTTCTCGCCACAGGATTATGTGTAAATCCAGCCACACCCAAATATAAATAGGGCGATAAAAGTGGACGTTTGGACAAATTCTCTGCATTGCCCATTGGCTCATAGACGGCACTCACGGAAAGCTCCTTTACATCATTTCTAAAGTGCAGATTTCTCAAATAATTTCCTTCAAAAACACCAGTGGAAGAAAAATAATTATCATCTCCAGCGATTCGAATATAACTCACTTGAATATTTCCACTCAAATGTCTACTTAAATGGCGGGTATATTGAAGTCCTACATTCCATCGCATCGTCTGCGCAGCGACCGAAAAAAGGCCTGCCGCAGGCACTAAATCACCAATGTAATTAGAAGATCCTGCTCCAAAACTAACGGATGAGTGTGGCTTAAATGGCATTCCCTCATAACGTTCCTTGGCCTTTTGGCCTAAAAACCAAAACTGTGCCTCCGCAGAATACGCGGCAAAAAAGATAAAAACAATAAATAAGTAGACTGATCGAATCATGTATTTTCTACAATTAATATTATACCATCAAACGCCAACAATCTAAAAATGTTGTACACGTTCAACCACGAAGATACAAATTATTGTTTGATCATTCGCCTACTTTGGCGCTGTCCATTAGGTCCAGACAAACTAATGATGTAAAAACCTGCGCTAATTCGAGCTAAATCTGCCGTAAATTGGTAGGATCCTGGTTCACGATTCCCCTGATAAAGCTGCTGAATCTCCTGACCCTGAAGATCATACACCGCTAATTTAATTTGCATTTTTTCAAAAACGGAATATTGAATTAAAGCAAAATCAATCACCGGATTAGGTACTGAGGTGACAAGTTCCAACGAAGTAAATTCTGGCAATTGGTCAGGCGAATTTTTATAAATAGGCAAACGCTCGAATGCTTGATTAAAAATTTGCTGCGTATTCACCGCACCTACACCCAAGTGATCTCTTATAATGGTCGAGTAAACTTGGCGATAATCGTAATTAAACTTCAAGTCCCCACTCGCATCCAATATTTTTAAATTAGGATTTTCTCCTATCAATCCACCCCGTACGGTTTTTCCTATGACAAACATGGGAGCAGCCGCTCCATGATCAGTCCCTAAGGTTCCATTCTGTTTCACAGTCCGGCCGAATTCAGAAAAAGTAACCACTGAAACAGAATCAGCTAAATTCATGTTTTCTAAATCGGTTTGAAAAGCTACGACAGCCTCTGAAATGGTTTTCCATAGATTGGCATGTTGCGTCAACTGGTTAGCGTGGGTATCAAATCCACCAATCGTGGTTAAAAAAATCGGTGTTTCTATTCCACCCGAAATGAGTTTAGAAACAATTTGTAACTGACGGGCTAAATTGCTGGAAGGATAAGTAATATTAATCTTTCCCTTCGCAGCACATTCTTGAATAACTTTCGAATACTGAATAGAAGAGATGGCTATTTGCTTTAAAAAGCCCAATTCTTCACCAGCCAAAGTCGCTGGAGGAATATCGGAATCTGCGCTACTTCCGTTGACCAATTGGTAAAATAAATTAGGATCCTCAAAAACAGTTCCAAAACGACCTAAATCCGATTGGAATAAAAGTGATTCGACGGAACCTAACTGGATTGCCATTGGATGTTTAGGCAAATTCATTGGGTATTGCGGATATTTTAAACTCAAATATCGACCTGCCCAGCCCTCATCCCATTCCGTTTTGGCATCTGATCCAGTATTCCAAATATCCGTAGCCCTAAAATGTGAACGATTGGGATTGGCATATCCAATGCTTTGAAGCACACTTACTTTCCCCTGATCATACATTTTTTTTATCCCAAGCATCGCCGGATTAAAATACATGCCATTTTTGATAGGAAGTGCAACGTCTTTTTTAATTCCGATGTCGGGTCTTTTCACAAAATACTGATCATCCTCAGCAGGAATGACTGTATTCAATCCGTCATTTCCCCCACTCAATTGGATAATGACTAAGGCTTTCCCTCGTTCAGCTCCAGCCACCATCGATGCGATAGAAGCGGGTACCTGCGCATAGGCTTTCCCTGAAATTGAACCCATACCCCAAGCAGCCCCACCGCTGAGCAAGGCCATTTGTTGTAAAAATTGCTTTCTAGATACGTTCTTTTTCATATTAGCAGAGCTGGTATTCAGGTAATCGCATCAGCGCTTTTAAAAATTTATTTACTCGCGCGTCTGAATTAGGTGTATAAGTAGTCCAATTTGCCAAAATCGTACCGTCCAATAATGTATCCAATAAAAACTTGCGTCGTGTATCTGATAATGGGAATCTTAAGGCTAATCGTACAATCTCATCCACAAATTCATTCGCTTTTTCCGCAGTAGAAAATGTTCGTGCAAATGAGATAGGATCAAGTTTAGAAGTTACCGCTGCCCCGTTATAGCGTTTTCCGCTCAATAAAGAATCCGTGAATCCGCCGCGATATGAGTAGGTCGTCGAGCTAATCCACTCCCGCTGGCCAGGCCAACCGGCCACATTGGGCGGTTGGAACAATTGCATTTGTAAAGTCCTTGCCAACTCATAAAAATTATTCAAATCCGGAGTTTTGACTTGTAATAATTTAGCGCTACCCACTAATAATTCTGTTGGACTTTTAATTTTACTCCCAATGATTTCAGTTTTATAAAATTCATCTGCAGTAAATAAAAATTTCAACAATGGCTTCATCTCATAGTTATTCGCCCTAAAAACCGTGGCCATCTTAGTGATGAATACTTCATCAGGTTTGTAAAACACAAATTCTTGGTACAACTTACGACAGATAAATTGAGCCGTAGCATTTTGATTAAAAATATGGTCAACTAATGCGTTGATATCGAATTTAGCAGTTTTCCCAAGCACGGTTACATTGGCCTCTGTATACCAGCGAGACGTAACAAAATTTGCGTTTAAACCTGAAACTTGATAACCCGATAGCACTTTAGCCGCTTGTTTAACATCAGTCTCGGTGTAATTACCGATACCCATGGTAAATAACTCCATCAGCTCACGGGCATAATTTTCATTGGGATTCGCTCCCCGACTATTATTTCCATCTAGGTAAATCAACATGGCAGGATCCTTGCTAACGTCCTTCACTAATTGTTTGAAATTCCCAAAGGCATATTTGCGAAACAATTGATTTTGAACGTACATATTTTGAGGATAATTCACCTTATCCCGCTCATTGGCAAAATGATTGTGAAAAAATAAAACCATTTTTTCACGCATACTTAACCCCTCATTCACCATGCGGGAATACCACCAAGCAGTCATTTCATTGTACCATCTCCCTGCACTTCCATCAGTCTGCTGGACCTGAGCCGGCACTGTATTTACCCAAGCATTAGGGGGCGCTGGCAAATTAGCGTCTTTCAATAATGCCTTATCAATAAAATCTGCAAAAGTGCCAAATCCTAAAGCCATTGTTAAATCATTTTTGGAAAAACCAAACAATGACCTAGATAGTAAATGACTCATGTTGGACGAATTCCAAACAGGCATATTTAAAGTTTTAGAGTTGAATAAGCACCTGAAATGCTTGAAACCTTTTTTTGATGCGTCATAAAATATGTTATAACGCTTCAATTTTA
Source organism: Cytophagaceae bacterium (assembly GCA_947486835.1). Classification (GTDB taxonomy): domain Bacteria; phylum Bacteroidota; class Bacteroidia; order Cytophagales; family Spirosomataceae; genus Aquirufa. Next base: position 6,497 of record CANKVC010000087.1, read on the forward strand.
AAAAATAAAAACCGAATAATCAACAAACTGATCAAAAAAAAATATAAAAATTAAAAAATTTAATATTGATTTAATGCTAGAAAATTAAACCTTAATCTTCTATAAATTCGATTTTAATTGTGGTGTCCGGCTTGATGAATCGAGTCACCCGCACATCTAAACTTCCTGAAGCTTTAAATAATCGTTGGGGTACCGCGACTTGATCAAAAAAATTAGGTTTCACCCGATAAAAATCAAACTTTTTTCTAGCCCCATTTTTTTCACGGACAATTAATATATAGTGAATTTCATTGGGGTCAGACGCATCCGTATATTTTTTCCGCAATGCTCCGTCGATGGAGATATCCGAAATTTCATTTTCCGAATCATACATTTTTTCGGCCCAAAGGTTGGGTAAAAAAATCTGAGCCAATAAACCCAAGCAGCCTACCACAAAAATAATCGTAGTAAAATTTTTAACTCCCCAGTCGGTGCTTGGACCTTGATTGCTACTGCCTCCCATCCCTCCAAACAAAGGCATTTTTAACTTTTTACGTGGAGGTCGACGGGGTGGAACGGGATATTCAGACATAAATTTTAATATTTCACTACAAAACAAAACAATTTAAAAAAGATTACGGCATTTTTTTTGGATTAAATTCGTACAACATAGCAAGGATAAAAATTCAAATTGGTAAATTGCGTTTTAATTTTTCACCACCCGATGAAAAGGGCAGAATAAATACAATGTTTTCCATACTAAGCAAAACCGTTTACAAAATATTTGGCACTAAATCGGATCGTGACATCAAGCTTATCTTACCGCTTGTCGATCAAATTAAAAGCGCATTTGCCCAATTAGCCTCCATTTCTGATGATGCTTTGCGGGCTAAGTCGGCTGAATTTAAAGAGCGAATTCAATTATTTTTATCGGACATCGATTCCGAAATAAAAACATTACATGAGCAGGGTCAGGCCACTGAGGACATTGACGAAAAAGAAAAATTCTTTGTTGCCATTGACAAATTAACCGAAGATCGCAACCAACAATTAGAAATTATCCTACTTGAAATACTCCCTGAGGCCTTTGCTGTAGTTAAAGAAACAGCTAGGCGATTTACGGAAAATAAGCAATTGGTCGTGACGGCCAACATGGACGACAAGGTCCTTGCGGCTAAAAAATCCAATGTTAAAATTGAAGGAGATAAAGCGATTTGGTTAAACCAATGGAATGCAGCCGGCAATGAAATCACCTGGGATATGGTTCATTATGATGTGCAGTTGATCGGTGGAATTGTCTTGCATCAAGGAAAAATTTCCGAGATGGGTACGGGTGAGGGAAAGACTTTGGTATCCACGCTTCCTACTTATTTAAATGCGTTGGCGGGCCGTGGGGTACATATTGTGACGGTGAATGATTATTTGGCCAAACGTGACTCCGAGTGGAATGCGCCTTTGTTCGAGTTTCATGGCTTAAAAGTGGATTGCATTGATAAGCATGAGCCTAATACCGAAGCGCGTCGTGCGGCTTATATGGCTGATATTACCTATGGTACCAACAATGAATTTGGCTTTGATTATTTGAGGGATAATATGGCGCGCAGTCTTGAAGATCAAGTCCAAAGACCGCATCATTTTGCCATGGTAGATGAGGTGGATTCTGTGTTGATCGATGATGCAAGAACGCCTTTAATTATATCTGGACCTATTCCTAGAGGGGATGAGCAGGAATTTGAGGCATTCCAACCGCGCATTCATAAGTTGGTGGAAGCCCAAAAACAAATCGTTCAAAACTTCTTAGTCGAAGCGAAAAAACTAGTCGCCGCCGGAGATAAAAAAGAAGGGGGACTTTCTTTATTTAGGGCCTTTAGAGGATTGCCTAAGTCAAAACCTTTGATCAAGTTTCTTTCTGAAAGTGGCAACAAGCAATTGTTGAACGACACGGAAGGGATTTATTTAGCAGAGAACCAAAAACTAATGCCTCAGGCAGATGAGCCTTTGTTATTTACGATTGAGGAAAAAAACAATCAGGTAGAATTGACCGAAAAGGGTCTAGAGTTTATGAGTGGCAACACCGAAGATCCTAGCTTTTTTGTGCTTCCAGACTTATCGATCGACTTAAACAAAATTGAAAAAAATACTTCATTGGGTGACGCTGAGCGTTTGGTTCAGAAAGAAAATTTGATTCGTGATTACAATGAAAAGGCGTCCCGGATTCATACGGTAAACCAATTGCTCAAGGCCTATACTTTGTTTGAAAAAGACACCGAATATATTTTGGTGGAAGGGAAAGTGAAGATTGTGGATGAGCAAACAGGGCGTGTGATGGAAGGCCGACGGTATTCAGATGGTTTGCATCAGGCGATTGAAGCTAAAGAGGGGGTAAATGTGGAAGATGCGTCTCAAACCTATGCGACGATTACGCTTCAAAATTATTTCCGGATGTACCACAAATTAGGAGGTATGACGGGTACGGCAGAAACAGAAGCTGGGGAATTTTGGACGATCTATAAATTGGATGTGGTTTCGATCCCGACCAATAAACCCATCCAGCGAGATGATCATGAAGATAAAGTGTATCGCACGGTTCGTGAGAAATATAATGCCGTGGCGGAAGAAATTCAGGAATTAGTGAACCAAGGAAGACCTGTTTTAGTGGGTACTACTTCGGTGGAAAATTCAGAATTATTAAGTCGATTGTTGAATATTCGTAAGATTCAACATAATGTATTGAATGCCAAACAACATGCTCGGGAAGCTGAGATTGTGGCTGAGGCGGGACAGTCGGGCAAGGTGACGATTGCTACCAACATGGCAGGTCGTGGAACGGATATTAAATTAAGTCCGGTTTCGAAAGAATCGGGTGGTTTGGCCATTATTGGTACTGAGCGCCATGAATCTAGACGTGTAGATAGGCAGTTGAGAGGTCGCGCAGGCCGACAAGGTGACGTGGGGTCTTCTCAGTTTTTTGTTTCCTTGGAAGATAATTTAATGCGTTTATTTGGTTCGGATCGTATTGCGAAAGTAATGGACCGACTGGGCATGGATGAAGGCGAGGTGATTCAGCATTCGATGATTACTTCGTCGATTGAGCGGGCGCAGAAGAAAGGGGAAGAAAATAACTTTGGGATTCGAAAGCGTT
>CANKVC010000088.1 GCA_947486835.1 Cytophagaceae bacterium
TACACAGTTGGTCTGGGTGGAAGGCCCCCTCAACATGCAAATCATAGGGGAAACCCAGGATGATGCCGTTGGCGAAGCCTTTGACAAAACAGCCAAATTAATTGGACTTCCTTACCCAGGAGGGCCATTGATCGATAAGCTCGCCAAAGAGGGAAATCCCGACAAATACCCATTTCCTATGGGCGAAATGCCCGGTTTAGATTTTTCATTTTCAGGAATCAAAACGTCCATTCTTTATTTTCTCCAAAAAGAGGTAAAATTAAATCCCAATTTCATCGAGGAAAATAAGGCTGATATTTGTGCTTCAGTTCAAAAAACACTGATTGAAATTTTATTGCGTAAAGTCAAAAAGGCGATGCGTGAAAAAAATTGTTCTTCCATCGCAATAGCTGGTGGAGTATCTGCCAATTCAGGCTTGAGGAAAAGGTTGCAGGAATTAGGGGAAGAGAATCATTGGGACGTTTATATCCCAGCTTTTTCCTATTGCACCGATAACGCAGGGATGATTGCGATGGCTGGTCATTTCAAATTCGAAGCGGGTGAATTTTGTGGACAAGATGTGAGTCCATTAGCCAGATACGCCTGGTAAACAAGTGTTTTTAAATCATCGATTTCAGCGCATTCCAAAAAACCAATTTTAATGATTTTTCAGTATCCGTTAATGTGGATATCAAGCGAGGGAAGAAATAAACCGATTTGCCTTCCAATGACACGAGTTCTGTCACGTGAAAATCAGATTGCCAAACAGCGGGTTGTTGGCCTAAAAATATAAATTTATTAGCCCCAGCATTTTTAACAAATTCAGAAAGTATGGGCTCGTCATCCTTGGGCTCATAAATACTCCAATCTTTGGCCGACAATAACATGGGGGGAGCTGAAAAAATCAAGGTCAACCGCGATTTTTCTAGCTCTGATATATGACCAATAATCACCCAAGGGGTAGAAATAGGATTGTTTTTTTTGGTAGATTCCCCGTCTAATGAGGGTACTGACTCAAATGAATTCTCAATAGTTTCGGGTAGGTTGGCCGCTGCTCGGCCAGCCACATTTTCTTTGGGCGATGAAGAAGTAACCGGAACCTGATTTGAATCAATCGTTTGAGGGGAGCTCATCAACTGAATCTCATTCGATCCACGATCAGCAGGCACCCAATAAATTTCATCATATTGAAACAAATCGGCCAAATGACTTTCTTCTGCTTTCATTTTTTAAGCTAAAGAACCACGTAAAACACATGCCTCACGATCTGGTCCCGTCGAAATAAAATTGATCGGCAAATTTAAATGAGACTCTAAAAACGCGATATAAGCCGTTAACTCAGCAGGCAATTGGTCAAAATTTCTCATTCCTTCCAAGGAACAATGCCAGCCCTTCAGACTTGCATACACGGGTTTCACCTTAATGTCCGTAATTTCAAATGGGATTTGATCCGTCAGCGAACCATCCGGCATTTCATAGCCCGTACACACCAAAATTTCTTCAAAAATATTTAACACATCTGCTTTCATCATAATTAATTGGGTAACCCCATTAATCATCATGGCATATTTTAACGCGGGTAGATCGATCCAGCCACAACGGCGTGGTCGGCCTGTCGTAGAACCAAACTCTCTCCCTTCTTGACGCATACGTTCTCCTACCTCATCTTCTAATTCTGTTGGGAATGGTCCTGAACCCACCCGAGTAGCATAGGCCTTAAAGATTCCAAAAACCTCTCCGATATTCTTAGGTGCGACCCCTAAGCCAGTACAAGCACCTGCCGTAATGGTATTTGAGGATGTAACAAATGGATATGATCCAAAGTCAACATCCAATAAAGAACCTTGGGCACCTTCAGCTAAAATCGTCTTTCCGGCATTCAATGCGTGATTAACAACATACTCACTGTCGACCAACTGAAATTCTTTCATGAATTCGACCGCCGCAAAAAATTCTTTTTCAGCCTCCGCTAAATCATATTCAAACTTATAGACATCTAAAATAGCCTTGTGACGATCCACTAAAGCGGTATATTTTTCAGGAAAATTAGGTGAAATCATATCCCCGACACGCAAACCTTGTCTTGAGATTTTGTCGGTGTATGTTGGCCCAATCCCCTTTAAAGTAGAACCAATCTTTGCATCCCCTTTCGCCTTTTCATACGCAGCATCTAACAAGCGATGCGTCGGTAAAATGATGGAAGCCTTTTTTGAAATTTCTAAATTCTTACGCAAATCTAAATTGAAATGAGCTAATCCATCAATCTCTTTTTTGAAAATAATGGGATCTAAAACAACTCCGTTTCCTATAATATTTTGAACTTCTTGGCGAAAAATTCCAGAAGGTATTTGATGCAATACATGCTTAAATCCGTCAAATTCAAGCGTATGTCCCGCATTAGGACCGCCTTGAAAACGAGCAACTACCTGATAACGAGGAGCTAAAACATCCACGATTTTTCCTTTCCCCTCATCTCCCCACTGTAATCCTAATAATACATCAACTGCCATAATAAATTTTTAAAACGTAAATTATTCTTGATTTTGTGCCCGATAAGCATCTCGGTGTTCGCAATCCTTTTTAGTACATGAACCATAAAATATTAAAGAATGGTGCATGACATTAAACTGAAGCATCTCCCCAACTAAACTCTGAATGGTTTGAACACGTGGATCACAAAACTCGGTGACTTTGTGGCAATCCGTACAAATTAAATGATCATGCTGGCGACGGCCATACGACTTCTCAAATTGAGCTTGATTTCTGCCAAACTGATGCTTAACGACCAAGTCACATTCCACCAACACATCCAATGTATTATACACCGTGGCCCTAGAGACTTGGTACTTTTTGTTTTTCATCGAGATGTATAACTCCTCCACATCAAAGTGATCATCTCGCAAATAAATCTCCTCCAAAATAGCAAAACGTTCCGGCGTCTTCCGCAATCCCTTGTTTTCCAAGTAGGCTGTGAAAATCTTTTTTACCGAAACGAACTTCTCTATTTCTGGGGACATTTAATCAAAAAAAACGACGTAAAATAAGCTATAAATTATGAAAAAAACTAAATTTCCTCCCGGGCAACCTCGATTACTCCAGTGACTTGCTCTAACTCAGCTACCAGGGATTCCAAATGATTTGTGTCTTGTATCATCAAAGAAATCTTCCCTTCAAATAATCCCTCTTTCACCCCAATCGACAAAGCCGTAATATTTACTTGTAACTCATCCGAAATGACCCGAGTCACATCATTGACCAATCCAACCCGATCGATTCCTCGAATCACTAGCTCGACAATAAATGACATCGCTATCTGACTCGTCCACTGGGCTTTAATCACACGATCACCATGTCGGGACAATAACTCAGTGGAATTTGGACATCCCGTCCGATGAATTTTTATTCCTTCATTAATGGTGACAAAACCAAATACTTCATCCCCAGAAATTGGATTGCAACATTTAGCTAAGGTATAATCCACCTTATCCATATCCTCACCGATCAACAAAATATCTGACTCCTTACGATCCTTATTATATTGTTGCATTTCCTTTCGGAAAGACTTACTGTCTACAATGGGAGATTGAATCGCTTTTTCTGCCTGCTTTCGCTCATGCGACTCCTTATCGGACTTCCAGTGTTTCAATTGCTCAATGGGAATGTATGCTTTCCCAAACCGATAAAAAAGATCGTTTGCATCCTTCGCATTAAAGTAAGCACGCAATTGGTTCGTTATTTCTAATGTCAAAACTGGATAACCCAAATGCTTCAGTCGGAGCTCAATCAAATCGCGCCCCTTAATCAAATGGGACTTGTTTTCCTCTTTGATAAATTCTTTAATCCGCGCTTTTGCCTTGGTCGTGTAGACAATTCTAAGCCAATCTTCAGAGGGTTTTTGCTTAGATGATGTTAGTATTTCAATCTGATCCCCATTCGCTAATTTATGAGAAAGAGGAACCAGTTTACCACCCACTTTAGCCCCAATGCACCGAGCACCCACTTCTGAATGTATCTCAAAGGCAAAATCCAAAGCCGTAGAACCAGATTGCAAAACGATTAATTTCCCTTTAGGTGTAAATACAAATACCTCCTCATGGTAGAGTGAATTTTTGATGTCATCCACTAACTCAACGGCAGATTTGGATTTATCATTTGATTCCAAGGCTTCTCTCACTTGCGATAACCAAGATTCAAAAGCCTGACTCGTCCTTGTATCAGTTCCCTTATATTTGAAATGTGCTGCCACACCCTTTTCGGCAATTTCATCCATCCGATTCGTCCGTATTTGTACTTCTACCCAGCGCCCCTCCTTATCATTCCCAAAGGGCATACTCATCACCGTGGTGTGCAGAGACTCATACCCATTCGATTTGGGAGTAGAAACCCAATCTTTTAATCGGCTTGGGTTAGGCCGATAATGATCCGTTACAATGCTATACACTTCCCAGCAATCAGATTTCTCACGCTCCAATGGCACATCTAATACCACTCGGACCGCAAACAAATCATATATTTTATCAAAGGAAACATTTCCCTTTTTCAATTTATTGTAAATGGAATAAATGGATTTTGGTCGGCCAATGATCGTATAATTCTTTTCTCGCGCATCCAACGATTTTTTGATGGGCCTAATAAAATGCTCCACAAAACTTTCTCTACTTCGCTTATTTTCCGACAATTTATGAGCAATCTCTTTATAAGCTTCAGGCTCCATATACTTTAATCCTAAATCCTCTAATTCCGTTTTAATCGCATTTAGACCTAGTCGGTGCGCCAAAGGAGCATATAAATAAATGGTTTCCGATGCAATTTTCAATTGCTTTTCCTTCGCCATACTCCCCAATGTCCGCATGTTATGTAAGCGATCTGCTAGCTTGATCAAGATCACCCGGATGTCATCTGAAAGCGTCAATAACATCTTCCTGAAATTCTCGGCTTGTTGGGATGTCCCGTACTCAAAAGTCCCCGCAATCTTAGTCAAACCGTCGATGATCGACGTAATCTTAGGGCCAAAGTCTTTATCTATTTCTTTTAAGGTCGTATTGGTGTCTTCAACCACATCATGCATCAAAGCTGAAATAATCGACGTGGTCCCAAGCCCAATCTCCTCCACACAAATTTGCGCCACCGCTAAGGGATGGTATATATAGGGTTCTCCGGATTTTCTGCGCATATCCTTATGCGCCTCTGCGGAGAGTAAAAAAGCTTTTTTTATTTGTTTGGCATCGTCATCTTTCAAAAAAGGCTTTGCCGTACGCAGTAATTTACGGTACCTTTTGAGTATCTCTAAACGTTCTTTTTCTATGTCGATGACAACGCTTTTCATTTAGTCTTTTTGAATTAATGCGACAGCCATCGCAGATATTCCTTCCCCTCTTCCTACAAAGCCCATCCCCTCAGAAGTTGTGGCTTTAATCGAAATTTGGTCCTCTTCAATGCCCATCACGAGGGCTAAATTCTCCTTCATCGCTGGAATATGTGCATTTAATTTGGGTTGATCTAAGATCACCGTCACATCTGCATTGCCTAATTCCCATCCCGCTTCTCGAATCATTTCCATGACTTTTTGCAATAAAATCGTAGAGGCAACGCCCTTCCAAACAGGATCTTTATCCGAAAAATGAAAGCCAATATTGCGCATATTGGCAGCACCTAATAAAGCATCGCACAATACATGACATACGAGATCTGCATCTGAATGACCTAGAGGCCCATAATCGGAAGGAATTAAAATACCTCCCAACCTGCATGGCCTTCCAGCCACCCATTGATGTACATCATATCCTTGACCTACCCGAATTTTCATATTATGCCTTTTTATATATCAATGTATTGGATTTCCCTTCCTTAAATATTTTTTTAGCCCAATAAGCCACTTCGATTAAGGTGACTTTCGCTAAATTTTCAGATTCTAAATTAACCAAATTAACATCGCCTGCATTCGCGGCCATAGCTAAATTCATGGCGCGATTCAGCACTTCAACCTCCCCAAAAATCAAACTCGCCTCTGCCTGGTTTTTAACACGTTCCAAATCCACTGTTTGATAAGTGCAATTCACAAAATCATGAATGGCTTGGTCCAATTCCTTTTCGGCCAATTCCAAATCAACTCCATCACAAACTTGGCCTGAAATGATCAGTAATCCAGGGTCTAAAGATCCCGTTTGAGATACAGAGATTGAATCAAAAATTCGTTTGTTTTGAACCAATGCTAAATATAAAAAAGAGGTCTCATTCCGACCCATTAAATCTGACATTAAATCAATGGCGTAAAATCCCTCGTCATACCGTCCTGGCACTGGATATGCCTTGTAAATTCGATTGGATGGAACCTTTTCCACAATTTCCATTCGGCGATCTTCCGTTTGTACAGGTTCTTTGGGCAATTGGCGTTCAGGCTTTTTCCCACCCGGAATAGGGCCAAACCACTTTTCAGCCAAGGCCTTTGCCTCGGCAAATGTTACTCGGCCCGCTAATACTAAAATTGCATTTGCCGGAACATAATATTTAGCAAAAAATGCTTTCACATCTTCTAAAACGGCTTCCTCGATGTGCTGAATTCCAGCGCCAATCGTAGGCCAGCGGTATGGATGTTGTGTATATATGAGCGGACGGAATTTCAACCAAACATCTCCATAGGGTTGGTTTAGATAGCGTTGCTTAAATTCTTCGATCACGACTTTTCGTTGGACTTCCAGGGATTGAGGATTAAAGGCCAATTGCAACATGCGGTCCGATTCTAGCCAAAAGGCTGTTTCAAGATTTTGATACGGAACCGATATGTAATAATTGGTTAAATCGGGAGTAGTAAAAGCATTATTTTCACCGCCCACTTGCTGCAAAGGACTATCGTAATTAGGAATATTTGCACTTCCCCCAAACATCAGATGCTCGAAAAGATGCGCAAATCCAGTACGATTAGGATCTTCATCGCGTGAACCCACATCGTAAATGACATCCATCACGGCGAGGGTCGATGTGTGATCTTCATGCACAATAACTTGAAGTCCATTTGAAAGCGTAAATTGTTGATATGAAATCATGAAGGTCGAATCAAAAAAAAGAATTAAACAAATGTAAAAAATTAGGCCTAAAAACCACAGTGCTTAGTTACTTTTGCAATTCAATTTTATGACTTATGCGTAAAATCATTTTCCTGATACTTGTTTTCTGTCATTCGCAAGGCCTGGCGCAAATTCTTCAGGATGCCTATGCAAAACAATTAATTTCAACGGGATTAGATCATCTATATGCCTACGATTTTAAAGAATCAAATGCTGCGTTTTCCTTATTTAAATCAAAATATCCCAAAAACCCCGCCGGATATTTATTGACCTCCATGCAAATTCAGCTACAATATTTCCCGCTAAAAGACCACGTCAATCAAGGCAAGAACTATGTAGATAACCTAGAAAAGTCATTTACCTTGGCTGAAGCGATGTATCTAAAAAATAACAATGATTTAGAATCCGCCTTTTTTTGCACCTCCGCTTTAGGATTTTTAGCAGCCTATGAAGCGGATAATCAGAATTTTATCAAAGCAGTCAACTATGCCAAAAAATCATATCATTACATGAAAATTGGCCTCTCAAATTCAGACAAGCAACCCGAATTTCTGTATTCTTCTGGCGTCTACAATTATTACCGAATTTGCTATCCGGAAATTCATCCCATCCTAAAACCTTTTATGTTCTTCTTTGCGGATGGAAACAAAAAATTGGGTTTAGCGCAATTAGAAGCTGGCATTAAAAAAACAGTGTTTGTTAAAAATGAGTCCCTCTTTTACATTGGATATATTTACAACAAGTATGAAGGAACACCGGCCAAAGGACTTCCTTTTAGCTTAGAATTGACAAAAAAATTCCCAAACAATCATTGGTATTCCTTGCAAAGAGCTGAATTATTATCGCTGACTGGCAATTACGAAGGTGCGAATGAATTCATCGAAAAATTAGAAAAAACAAAGTCTCCTTATTATTTAGGAAGTGCCTTAACGTTTAGAGGTATGCGGGAAGAATTTGAAAATCGTAACTTAGCAGCCGCTGAATCTTTTTACACCAAAGCATTAGCCTATCCTTGGGAAGAACGATTTACCAAAGACATTAGAGGCTTGGCTTATTTAGGATTAATTAGAATAGCTCAAAAAAATAATCAGACAGTAAAAGCAAGAAAATATAGCTCCATGGCTAAAGAATATATAGAATATAAAAATTCACTGATTGAATTTAGCCGGATTACCGGCCAATAAAGGCAATATTATGGAAAGTAGAGAAGCTGGTATTGAACGATTATATCCAAAAATTTGGGGAAGAATGGCGGCTAGATTTTATTATTTGAGGGAGCTGAGGCGCCAATTAGAAAAAGTCATTTCATTGTTTGTGAAGAATTCCCCGCACCAATTATTAGCCGATTATGGCTGTGGAAATAAACCGTACCAACCACTATTCGACCCTTTTGTGGAGCAATATATCGGCCTTGATCTTGCCCTAAATACCAAAGCCGATGTCACCATTAATCCCGAAGGAAAAATAGATCTGCCAGATGAGAGTGTTGGTTTTGTACTTTCGACCCAAGTATTAGAGCATGTGGAAAACCCCAGTGAATACCTGAAAGAAGCCCATCGGATTTTACAAAAAGATGGGAAATTAATTTTGTCCACACACGGATATTGGATGTTCCATCCAGACCCTACGGACTATTGGCGATGGACCTCCACAGGCTTACAAAAAATTGTAAAAGAAGCTGGGTTTGAAGTGGTTTATTTTGAAGGAATTTTAGGCCGGTCTGCGATGGGTCTCCAACTATTTCAAGATGGCATTTTGTTTAAAATACCGCAGCCCTTACGGTTTATTTGGGCTATGATCATGCAGCCCTTGATCATCTTTTTTGACAAAATCATTTTGTCAAGTTCCCGAAATCAAGATGCTTGTACTTTTATTTTAGTCGCTAAAAAATAAATGAAACTCTTAATCGCCCGGTCGAATTTCTTTTCCTATTCGGAGACTTTTATAGACCAACAAATCAGGCAATTAAACCCACATGCCGTCTTGTATGAAGGTTGGCAGCCAAGCAATATCCATGCTGGCGGTTCCATTTATCCCTTTCCGCTAAACCTATTAATTTTCAGAGGAAGCCTTCGGAATTTATTTCCTTCTTTCTATCAAAAAATCTATACCTATTTTTTAAAAAAATATTTACTGAAAACGGAAACCGCTTGTCTTCTGGCTAATTATGGGCCATTGGGAATGCATATTTTTACCGCCTGCCAAGAATCTAACATTCCATTTGTCGTACATTTTCACGGCTTTGATGCCAGCGAAAAGAAAACAATTGCTCGCTATGGAGAGGAATATCGTCAAGTTTTACCTCTAGCCAAAGCAGTCATTGTCGTTTCTCAAGTCATGAAAATGGATATCGAAGGAATATGTGGACCATTGAAAAACCTCCATGTTTTGCCTTATGGGGTCGATACAGAAAAATTTAAACCCGGAACCCAAGCCTCAAAACAATCCATCCAATTAATTTCTGTGGGTCGTTTTACAGCCAAAAAAGCTCCCATCATGAGCATTAAAGCTTTTGAGATTT
>CANKVC010000089.1 GCA_947486835.1 Cytophagaceae bacterium
ATTTAAGGAAGTTCAGAAGCGTTTAGCCGAACAAAACATTACGCTGGAAGCTACTGAGATTGCTTTAGCTAAATTAGCTAAGGATGGGTATGACCCTAATTATGGAGGAAGGCCTATGAAACGAGTTCTTCAAAGAGCGGTTTTGAACGAATTGTCCAAAGCAATTTTATCGGGTAAAATCAAGAAAGATTCTGCTGTGATGATGGATTTGAATGGGGCGGGAGAGCTTATATTTGAAAATATAGCGACGCCTGAATTAGCTTAATTTGGTATCATTTCACGATTAGGAATAAGAACAAGTTTTGCATTCTAAATTAAAAAAGCCAGCAAAAGAGCTGGCTTTTTTATTTATAAAATCAATTATAAAATCTTTGAAATTAAGGAATCAATTCGCTCGAAAAGTTCTGAAAACAAACGGGTCTAGTGAATCGATATATGGCTTGCGTTCCTACGGAAGTTGACCTAGAATCAGTCGTCGAAGGGAATGGGCCACCATGTACCATTGCTCCAGAAACCTCTACACCCGTAGGAAAACCATTTAATAAAATTCGGCCTACTTTTTGAGTCAATGCCTCTATTAAATCGGAAGATTTACTTAATTCACTTTTTTCACCTTGTATCGTAGCGGTCAATTGGCCTGGTAATGAATCGATGAACGCAATCATTTCCTCCATATCTTCAGCGACAATCGCTAAGGTACTTGGCCCAAATACTTCTTCCAATACCTCTGGATGATTCATAGCTTCCTTTGCACTTATTTTAAATAGGGCAGGTGAGGGTAAATCGGACGATGTTAATTGCTGAACACCTGTATGATTCGCTAATGATTTCGTTCCATTGGCATATGCTTCTTTGATCCCTTTCGTCAAAAAGGTTCCTAAAGGCATCGTGTTTAATCGGCTTGCTACAAGATCAAGAAAACCTTCATCCGATTTTAATAGGATTAAAAGGCCTGGATTGGTACAAAATTGACCAACTCCCATACATACCGACTGACTTAATCCGTCGGCCAATGCTTCACCAGCCAATTTTATTTTTTCTGAAAGCAAAACGACCGGATTGATGCTACCCATTTCAGCATATACGGGAATGGGTTGGGGTCTGCGAACAGCTAAATCATATAACGCTTTTCCACCGCGGTATGAACCAGTAAAGCCTACGGCCTGTGTGATGGGATGAGTCACTAAATAACCACCTATTTCATGGCTTGTGGCATGAATCATTGAAAATACACCTTCAGGCATGTGCGTTTTTTGTGCTGCCTTTTGAATAGCGGTGCCTATTAATTCACAGGTATTTGGGTGGGCTGGATGTGCTTTAAAAACGACAGGACAACCAGCGGCTAGGGCCGACATGGTATCTCCACCGGCCACGGAAAATGCTAATGGGAAATTGCTTGCCCCAAAAATAACGCTTGGACCTAATGGAATTTGCTTTTGAAATAAATCGGGTTTCGGTAAGGGTTGTCGGTCTGGAAGGGCAGGGTCGTGAATTTCTTTGCGCCATTGATCGTTCGAAATAAAATCAGCGAAGGCCTTTATTTGTCCCGTCGTTCTACCTCTTTCCCCAGTGATTCTTGCCTCAGGCAAACCGGATTCTGCGCAAGCAGTTTGGATTAATTCATCCCCTATGGCATTGATTTCATCGATAATGGCCATTAAAAATTGGGCTCGATCTAAGTCGGATATTTTTCTATATGTTGAGAAGGCTGATTTGGCTAATGTAAACGCTGCGTCAACTTCATCTGTTGTTGCTTCATAAAAGATAGGCCCCACCACTTCTCCCGTAGATGCGTTTATTCCATGAAATTCCCGAGAACCTTGTTGGGATAATCCGTATCCAATAATTTGTTTTCCTGTTATGCTCATTATAAAACGATATTTTTTAGGGTACCAATGGGTTCAATCGTAATTAGAATTTCATCGCCCGATTGCAAGGTAAACGGAGGGTCAGGAACAACACATGTACCCGTCATAAGGAAGGTTCCATGCGGAAAACTCATTTCCATCGTTAAATAATGAACTAATTCAGAGTGTGTTCTTTTCATTTGGGAAATTTGTGTATCTCCTTGAAATACTTGATTTCCGTCTCTGAAAATTTCCATATTGATGACTGTTGCTGGGTCCAAGGGTTTATCTGTAACCAAAATACAGGGTCCCAAACCTGCCGCTCCGTCATATACTTTTGCTTGTGGTAGGTATAATGGATTTTCGCCCTCTATATCGCGAGAGCTCATATCGTTACCAATGCTGTATCCTGCTAATTCTCCCTGAGAATTAATAAAAAGCGTTAATTCAGGTTCAGGTACATTCCATTTAGAATCTTTTCTGATTTTTACTTTTCCTCCTGGGCCTACTGACCGTAATTTATTGCCCTTATAGAATATCTCTGGACGTTCAGCAGAATATACCTTATCATAAAAAGTATCCCCTCCCGATTCCTTCGATTCTTCCATTCGGGCCACTTTACTGCGTAAATAAGTAACACCAGCTGCCCAAATTTCTTGTTGGCCTATCGGACATTTCGGATTAGAAATTTGTGAAATGGCCTGGTCTGAGCTTCTCATTTCAGATTTACATATCTCAAAAAGGTTCTTTTGATTAATAAATAAATCCCAATTAGCTTCTTTTGCTTGGACACATTTACCTTCTTGATCTTGAATTTGAATTCCTTGAGGGGTTAAATAAATTTTAAAATAATTCATACAGTTAAATTTTTAATATTTCTAGAGCAACGCCAACTTCCTGTTGGACTCGTTTAGGATACGAAATGTCAAATATACAAAGGTTGTCGATCTTTGTATGTACAATTTTAATGGGATGTTTCTTACTTATTTTCATGAACTCATTTAATTGTTCGTAATTGAAAGTTATTTGCTGATCGATTTCAGGCTCTATGATTACTATTTCAGCCTGTTTTAGAGCATCTGCGCTAGCTTCTTTATACGCTTGAATTAATCCCGGAACTCCTAATAAAGTTCCACCAAAATATCGAACCACAGCCACTAAGACAAAATGTAAGTTGGCCGAAAATAGGGTATTTTGGATAGGTTTTCCAGCACTTCCCGCTGGTTCTCCGTCGTCATTGGACCTCGTTTCCTCCGGTGTAAAACCTAAACGATATGCATAACAGACGTGCCTTGCTTTAGGGTGCTCCGATTTTAATAGACCGACAATATTTTTTATTTCTTCTAAATCTTTCACGGGAAAGGCCCTAGCGATGAACTTACTTCCTTTATCTTTGTAAATTCCGTCCGAGGCTTGTTTGATTGACAAATAGGAATTAGGAGGATCGATCATAGCCCTAAATTTAATCATTACATGCATAATAATTATTTTTTTCTGCAAAAATTGGTGGTTCAATTAAGGCAAAGTTTAATGTATGCCCGTTTGAAGCAATGTTTTTCGCAGGAAAAGGATGAATTAGTTTTGGGCTTTGAACGGCAAAATGGGGAAGACTTTTGGATCAAATGTGTGTTAGGATCGCAGTTTTCTATCCTCCAATTTCCGGATCAATTTCACCGTGCGGGCCGAAATTCAGTCGATTTATTTTCAGAATTATTGTTGGCCGAAGTGCAAGCAGTAGAAATGTTTGAGAATGAACGTGCTTTTTCAATTCATTTATTGGGTGATTTTGTTTTGGTCTTTAAATTATTTGGCAATCGGTCTAACTTGATTTTATTTCGCGATTCTACTTATCAATCTCAATTTCAAGGTAGACTAAAAAATGATCAATCGGTTGATCTTAAACAAATTAATCGCCAAATCAAGCAAGATTATCAAGCTTTCATAGAGAACGATTGTGAAGTGGCTTCTTTGTTTCCCACCTTAGGGAAAGAGGGTTTATCGTATTTGAATCGGAATGGATTTGAGACGCTAGAGGCCCAGGATCGTTGGCGACTGATTGAACAAATGCTTGACTTGTTAGACCAACAAGTATTTTTTATTGCCGAATCTGAAAAGGGGGTTTATTTGACCTTATTTCCGGTAGATGAGTTCTTGTATAAGTCGACCGATCCCATAGAAGCCTTAAATAAACTGTATAGTTTTCATTTTTCTATTGGCGAATTTAAGAAGGAGAAAAATTTGATTTTAGTTGCCTTAGATCGAAAATTGACCAAGACTCAAAACTACTTGGATGAGCTACATCGTCAAAAAGTCCTTCGTGAATCCAACGTTCCTTATGAAGAAATTGGCAATATTTTGATGGCTAATTTGCATGCAATACCTACGAACACCTCACAAGTTATTTTAGACGATTTTTACCGGAATCAACCCATTAAGATAAAATTAAATGCGACGCTTTCCGCTGCTCAGAATGCTGAAAACTATTACCGAAAGTCTAAAAATTACAGCAAAGAAGTGGCTTATTGGCAATCCAATGTGGACAAAAAATGCCAAGAAATTATCCACATTCAGGAGCAAATTTCAGCTGTTGAGCTAACTGAAACTCGAAAAGCGTTAAAATCTTTTATGTCTATTTTGACGCAAGCGAAAAAGCCGGAGATAGAAGGAAATGAAATTCCTTTCAAGCAATTTGAGGTGGATGGTTGGGTTATTTGGGTTGGAAAAAGTGCTAAAAACAATGATTTATTGACCCTTAAATATGCGAAAAAGTTTGACCTTTGGCTTCATGCGCGTGATGTGGCGGGGTCTCATGTCATCATTCGAAATCCTAACCAAAAAGTAGTTCCCAAATATGTAGTTGAAAAAGCTGCGGGATTAGCTGCTTATTTTTCAAAAAGGCAATCAGACTCTTTATGCCCCGTCATTGTTACTCCCAAAAAATATGTGCGAAAAACGAAAGATTTGTTGGCCGGCCAAATGATCGTTGACCGAGAGGAGGAAGTCGTTTTGGTCAAACCTGAACTCATTGAATAAATATCATTTACTCTATAAAAATTTATAAAACTTTTATTTTAGTGACTATTCCTCTAAATTAGCATTCACAAGACTCTCTATTTAACCAAAAAATTTATGCAATCTCAAGGTTTACAAACATTAGATTACCTCGTATTTTTATTTTATTTCGTTGTGGTGGCGGGCTATGGATACTGGATTTATCAACGGAAACAAGCGTTAATTACAACTTCAAACGATTTTTTCTTGGCCGAGGGTTCATTGACTTGGTGGGCGATTGGCGCTTCTTTAATTGCGTCTAATATTTCAGCTGAACAGTTTATTGGTATGTCGGGAAATGGTTTCCGACTAGGTTTAGCGATCGCTACCTATGAGTGGATGGCCGCCGCTACCTTATTGATTGTGGCTATTTTCTTTATGCCTATTTATTTAAAAAATAAGATTTTCACGATGCCTCAATTCTTGGCTCAGCGATATAGTCCTTCAGTGAGTTTAATTATGGCTATTTTTTGGTTGATGCTCTATATTGCGGTTAACCTTACATCGATTTTATATTTGGGTGCCTTGGCCATTACCACTATTTCGGGAATTGACGTCACCATTTGTATGATTGGAATGTCGGTTTTTGCGGTCATTATCACTTTAGGGGGTATGAAAGTGATTGGTTATACCGATGTAATCCAAGTATTTTTCTTGGTTTTAGGTGGTTTAGCTACTTCTTATTTAGCCTTGACCATGGTGACAGATCGCTTTGGAGGTTCAGGGGTATTTGACGGAATAAGTCATTTATTGAACAAAGCTCCCGAGCATTTTCACATGATTTTAAATAAGGATTTAGGTCCTGATGGTAAATTATTAAATCCTAATTACCCAAGTTTACCCGGTTTGGCGGTATTGGTTGGCGGTATGTGGATTATCAATTTGAATTACTGGGGATGTAATCAATACATCACGCAAAGAGCCTTGGGTGCTGATTTAAATACGGCTCGCAATGGTATTTTATTTGCAGCCTTTTTAAAATTGATGATGCCTATCATCGTGGTTTTGCCTGGTATCGCCGCCTATCTATTATACAAGGACGGTATGTTCCAGACAGAAATGTTGAAGGATGGGGTTTTAAACCAAGATAGTGCGTATCCTGTGTTATTGAATTTATTGCCTACTGGACTTAAAGGATTGTCATTTGCAGCTCTAACTGCCGCGGTGGTTGCGTCGATGGCTGGTAAAGCAAATTCTATTTCCACCATTTTTACGCTCGATATTTATAAGAAATACTTGAACCCAACCGCAGATGAAAAAACCTTAGTTCGTATTGGTCGGATTGCCGTTGTTGCGTCGATGGTTGCTGCTGTGGTTATTGCCCCTTTAATGGGCATCGATAAAAAAGGTGGTTTTGAGTTTATTCAAGAGTATACCGGATATGTATCTCCAGGTATTTTCGCGTTGTTTACCATGGGTTTCTTTTGGAAGAGAACGACGTCAAAGGCAGCTTTATTTGCACTTTTAGGGGGAGTAACTTTTTCCATCATCACCAAATTTATTCCTACGTGGACCGGATTAAATGACACGATGTTTTATACTGCTTTTGCCGATGAAACAGGCACCATGATGATTCCATTTATGGACCGCATGGGATGGGTGTTTATATTCTGTATTGTTTCGATGGTGGTCATTACCTTATCAGATCCTGAAAGCAAAAATAATCCACAAGGATTGGAGATCGATGCAAAAATGTTCAAGCTGTCGCCAACCTTCATTTTTGGTACCGTGGTGATTTGTTTGTTTTTAACTTTGGTGTATACCTATTTTTGGTAATCATTCTTTAGAAATAGAATGGGTTATTTAGCTCTTTGCTGAATAACCCATTTTTTATATATGAAAAAGAAGCAAATACTTTTTGACGAAAGCCAACGATTTACCCAATGGTGGATTTGGGTAGTCATATTGGGAGTTTTGGGCGTTTCCATTTATGCTAGTATGGAAACGATTCAAATGGGAGATTCACTTTTTAATTGGACCAACTTCAGTATAATTATTCCCGTTTTTGTCATTCCTACCTTATTTTATTTCCTAAAGCTTAAAACTAAAGTAGAGGAGAATGGAATCTATGTGCGATTTATCCCCTTTCATTTAAAGGAAATTTTTATTGCTTGGGATCAGCTGGATGAATGTTACATTAGAACGTATAGTCCCTTAGGTGAATATGGGGGTTGGGGGATCAAATATGGTCTTGGAGGTGCTGGCAAGGTCTATAATGTCAGTGGGAACCAAGGCTTGCAATTGGTTTTTAAGGATGGGGCTAGGTTGTTAATCGGCACAAAAATGCCACAAGAATTGCAGGAAGTTATCAACAAGCTTGATTTATTTCCAACGAGTAAATAGCCTTTGAAGGCTTGTGTTTCGCCGTGCCAAAATCACATGTATTCGATTAGCAAAAATTAAAGCGCTATCTTTGTGAAAATTATGAGGATGATGTTTTATTTCTCATAGCACACATTCTTATAAAATTTATGACTTTTGAATCATTAAGCCTCATTGAGCCAATTTTACGGGCGCTCAAAGAAGAGGGATATAGTATACCCACACCCATCCAGGCACAAGCCATCCCTATTGTTCTTAAAGGAGCAGATTTATTGGGCTGCGCACAAACAGGAACTGGAAAAACAGCCGCATTTACTTTACCAATCATACAAAGATTATTGTCAAATAGACCTCAAGGTGTCCGTAGGACAGTAAAGGGTTTGATTGTTACCCCCACACGGGAACTTGCTATACAAATCGGCGAAAGCTTTAACGCTTATGCCCGACATACGAATTTAAAATGTACCGTTATTTTTGGCGGTGTTGGTCAAAGTCCACAAGTTTCTGCCTTGCGTAATGGGGTAGATGTGGTTATCGCAACTCCAGGCCGATTATTAGACCTGATGAATCAAAAGCATTTGAGTTTAAACGATGTGGAATATTTTGTCCTTGACGAGGCCGATCGTATGCTTGACATGGGTTTTATCCATGATGTCAAAAAGTTATTAGCCGTTTTACCTCGCAAGCGTCAATCGTTATTTTTCTCGGCCACTATGCCTCCTGAAATTGTAAAATTGGCCAGTACGATTTTGCATAATCCAGCTGAAGTTTCGGTAACTCCCGTTTCATCGACCGTTGATATCATTAACCAATCGGTCTATTTTGTGGACAAAGGAAATAAAAATGCCCTATTGCTGACCATCTTACAAGATGAAAGCATTAAAACTGCATTGGTGTTTACAAGAACCAAACATGGCGCAGATAAAGTTGTCAAGGTTTTATTAGCGAAAAGTATCAAAGCCGAAGCTATTCATGGAAATAAGTCCCAAAATGCACGTCAATCAGCTTTAAAGAATTTTAAGGCACAAACGACTCGTGTTTTAGTGGCCACTGATATTGCCGCCAGGGGTATCGATGTGGATGAATTAGAATATGTGATTAATTTCGAATTATCGAACATTGCAGAGACCTATGTGCATCGAATTGGTCGTACGGGCCGTGCCGGCGCCAAAGGAACCGCCATTTCATTCTGTGACATTGAAGAAAAAGAATACTTAAGGGATATTGAAAAATTGATTGGTAAAAAAGTGCCGATCATCGAGGATCATTTATATCCCATGAAAATATTTAAAGTAGAGAAGGCTGCAAAAACACCTCAAGGACGCAGTGGAGGTGGACAGCGATCTTCTGCCGATTTCAAACCAAGCAATTCAACTCCTGCCGCATCGCCGAGGTCGTTTGATAAAGCCAAAGGGGGCAAAAAGTGGTACGGGAAGAGCAATAATTATTAAGTTCAATGGAGTGGGGGAATAAAACGCTTTTGGTCATAGTGGGTCCTACTGCGGTAGGCAAAACAGATCTTTGCGTTCAATTAGCCCAGGAATTGAACACTGAAA
This sequence comes from Cytophagaceae bacterium, assembly GCA_947486835.1. Classification (GTDB taxonomy): domain Bacteria; phylum Bacteroidota; class Bacteroidia; order Cytophagales; family Spirosomataceae; genus Aquirufa. The sequence goes on from CANKVC010000089.1 coordinate 8,777, forward strand.
TCATTAGTGCCGACTCACGTCAATTTTACAAAGAATTATCGATTGGCACCGCTAAGCCTAGCTTGGCGGATCAAGGTGGAGTTACACACCACTTTATTGATTCCCATTCCATCCATGATTATTTTTCACCAGGTGATTTTGAACGCGACGCTTTGTTGCGGTTAACATCCTTGTTTGAACAACATGATTTTGTGATTGCCACGGGCGGATCTGGACTTTACTTAAAAGCATTAATCGAAGGCTTGGATGAAATGCCCGACATCGACATGGAATTGAGAAATTCACTCATGTCCAGGTTAAAAGAGGAGGGTTTGAGCGCTTTATTAGATGAACTCAAGACCAGAGACCCTGAGTATGCAAGCCAAGTAGATTCAAAAAATCCGCAACGTGTCGTGCGTGCGTTGGAAGTATGTATATCAACTTCCAAAACCTATTCAGAATTCAGGAAAAGCAAATCGGATATTCGTCCATTTAAGATTTTAAAATATTGTTTAGATCGACCTAGAGAGGAATTATACCAACGAATCGATGCTCGGATGGATGCGATGCTTGCCGAGGGGCTTATAGAAGAGGCCAAAAAATACGCCGATTTCCAAACCAATTATGCCCTTAAAACCTTAGGCTATAAGGAAGTATATGGCTATTTACGTGATGAATATGATGAGACTGAATTAATCAGGTTGTT
>CANKVC010000090.1 GCA_947486835.1 Cytophagaceae bacterium
GTACTTTGAGAGGTAGTTGAAAAAACGAAAAGGCAGAAAACGGATTTAATTTTTTGGTAATTAATTTTATTGCATCCATATAATGAAAACTACGCTACACTTTTATTTCCGAGCAATCATTGGATTATTCTTCATCATTCTTGCCCAGATGCAATCAGAGGCCCGCTTCTCAGCCTATCATACGACGGATTCTAGTTCGTTCAAACAATTCAAAGGATCTATTTTGGACAGTAAAACAAAGAATGAACTAATCTTTGCAAGTATTACCGTTTCGGGAACAAGCATCTCGACCATTAGTAATAGTGAAGGAAAATTCTCCATTAAAGTCCCAACAGAAAAGCAGAATTTAAATCTTGTTATTTCATTTTTGGGATATAAAAATAAAGTGGTTCCAATCAAAGAATTGAAGCCAGAAAAAAATGTATTGTATTTGGAACCCAGCAATACGATCCTCGAAGAAGTGGTGGTCAAAGTGATGGATGCAAAATATATATTTTTAGGGGTACTAAATAGTCGATTACGAAATTATGGAAATGACCCGATTCAAATGACTGGTTTTTATCGAGAAACCATTCGAAAACGGCGCAATTACGTTTCCCTTTCTGAATCCATTGTCAATATTCAAAAGCAGCCCTTTTCAGTAAGTTCACAAGACGAAATCAATCTATTCAAGGGTAGAAAAAATGCTGATTATGCTAAATTGGACACGGTTAATTTTAAATTGCAAGGAGGTCCATATTCCTCCTTATTCATTGATTTAGTTAAATATCCCAATTTTTTATTTTCAGATAAGGCATTCGATTTATATGATTTTAGTTTAGAGGAAATTACCCAAATAAATGACAACCAAGTGTTGGTTTTAGCTTTCAAACAAAAGCCAACAAACGAAGATCCACTCTACTATGGGAAAATGTACATCGATGCGAAAAGTTTTGCTGTTATAAGCGCTACTTTCCAACTTAATGTAGAAGACAAAATCAAGTCAGGGCTTCAATTTACGCGCAAAAAACCTGTTGGCGTTGATATTTATCCTACCGAAGTCCGCTATCAAATTAACTATCGACAACAAAATGGCCAATGGATTTATGCCTATTCCCGCGGGGATTTGACATTTAAATTAAATTGGAACAGAAAGATATTCAACACGATCTATAGCAGCACGTTTGAAATGGCCGTCACCGATTGGAAAAAACAAGACATCAAAGAGAGTCAAAATACTCAAAAATTGAACTCCAATGTAATTATGTCAGACAAAGTTTTAAGTTTAGCTGACCCAGATTTTTGGGGAGAATATAATATCATAGAACCTGAAAAATCCATTGAGTCAGCCATCCGAAAAATTCAAAGAAAAGCCTTGAATGAGCTTTCAAACGACTAAAAGATAGTTTTAAAGAATAGCAATCAACTCTTCATAGTTGCGTCTAACGCTCCGATAATTTTAGATAGTGCCAGTAAGCCGTCCGGATTTTATTCCTATTTTTATAAAATTATCATCAAGCCATGCAGAAATCATTTACACTTATTTTGCTGTTTTTCTCCTTCACGAGCCTAGCTGAAATCAAAAGCCCATACGAAGTTCAGGCGAAAAGAGTGATCATTCACCGCGATGAATGGGGAATTCCACATATATACGGGAAGACCGATGCCGATGCTGTATTTGGCCTGATGTTTGCCCAATGTGAGGATGATTTTGCCCGAGTAGAAATGAATTATATTGAAAAATTAGGTCGAATGTCCGAGATCAAAGGGGAAAAAGAGCAGGCCTATGATTTATATATCAAATTGATCATTGACGCAAATGAGGCCAAAGAAGAATACAAAACAAGCCCTCTTTGGCTAAAAAAACTATTGAATGCCTATGCAGACGGGATCAATTACTTTTTAAAGACACATCCTGACATCAAACCACGCTTAATCACTCATTTTGAACCTTGGTTCCCTTTATTGTGGACCGATGGTTCCATTGGCGCTATATCAACAGGCGACATAACGGAAAACGAAACGGCCATTTTTTATGGTTTACCAAGGCAAACGGCCCAAGTAAAATACCAAAACCCGGATGAAAAATTGACCGGTTCAAACGGTTTTGCGGTGGGACCTTCTCTTTCGTCAACGGGGAATTCACTCTTGTACATTAACCCGCACGTAACTTTTTATTTTAGACCTGAGGTGCATGTCAACAGCGAAGAAGGATTGTCCGTGTACGGAGCTGTAACTTGGGGCCAATTCTTTGTTTATCAAGGATTTAATGCTTTTAATGGGTGGATGCATACCTCATCTCAAGTAGATGTGGCAGATGCGTATTATGAAACGACCCGAAATAAGCAAGGAACCATGGAATACCTCTTAGACGGAAATTGGATTCCATTTAAGACGAAATGGATTTCAGTCGGCACACGGAGAATCAAAACTTATTACAACCACCGAGGTCCCATTTTAGCCGCTAGAAATGGAAAATGGATTTCGGTTCGCTCATATAATCGGGCCAGAAAAAGTCTGATTCAAAGTTGGCTCAGAACGAAATCAACCGGTTTTTCCGACTTTAAACGCATCATGGAAATGCGTGCCAATACCTCCAACAACACCATTTATGCCGACAACAAAGGAAATATAGCTTATTGGCATGGTAATTTTGTACCTCGGAGAGAGCCCTCTCTCGATTGGGGCCTACCCCAAGACGGATCTACCTCCAAGAATGATTGGAAAGGAATGCACCCTTTGGAAGAAATCGTGCACAGCTATAATCCCAAAACGGCTTGGATTCAAAACTGCAACTCCACCCCTTTTACTGTTTCAGGTGCATCTAGCCCCACAAGAGCCAATTACCCAGTCTACATGGCACCAGATGGAGAAAATTTTCGCGATCGCAATGCGGTTCGTTTATTTTCCCAAACCAATAAATTAGACTTAACGTCTTTAATCAATCTAGGGTATGACAGACGGTTAATGGCTTTTGAGGTATTGATTCCATCCCTTGTACAAGCGGCTTCCCAAGAATTGGATTTGACCGAGCTCGTGAAAGAATTGAAAAATTGGGATTTCAATGCCTCCGCATCTTCCATAGCTCAAACATTAGCCGTTCGTTGGGGTCAAAAAATCATGCCTAAAATACCCAAAACCAAGCTATTTGGCGGTGAAACGGATGTTGTTCAAGACATTGAAAAATATGCGCGCTCAGGTTCAAAGCAGGAAATGGTCCAAGCCCTTAGAGAAGTGATGGCTGATTTACAAAAGGATTTTGGGACATGGCGCTTGGCTTGGGGCGAATTGAATCGTTTCCAACGGATTGCCAACCAAGATGTCAATCAAATGGATGATGAAAAGCCGAGTTTCGCAGTACCCTTTACTTCCTCTGCCTGGGGCCAGCTTCCCTCCTACACAAGTCGCTCCATTCAAGGATCGAAAAAATGGTATGGCGTGAATGGAAATAGTTTTATTGCTGCCGTGGAATTTGGCCCTAAAATAAAGGCCTATTCATTGTTGGCAGGTGGTGAAAATGGAAATCCAAGTTCCCCTCATTTTTTCGATCAAGGCCAAATGTATGCGGAAGGAAAATTCAAGGAGGTATATTTTTATCGGACCGATGTATTGAAACATGCGGTTACTTCGTATCATCCTTAAATTTCGAATTTTTTATTCAACAATAAATTGACTCATCGTCTAATTTTATCAAAGGTTATAAAATTGAAATAAGGTTGGCTTAAAATTAAACCAAGCATTCAAGTAAAATGTCAACATGTAATTTTGCTATTGGATTACAAGCAGGAGCACATTTTAAGGACTAGTATTATTACTCCTTAACTGTACAAAATGATGCAAAAAAACACCCTATTTATGAGTAAAATAGGGTGTTTTGTGTTCAAATATTTGACTTAAAATTTTTCTACTATCAAAAAGAAAAAATTACCAAGGTTTACCAGTACCTTGAAGCAACCATGGTTTTGCCCATTGATTGTTTTTCCCTCTACTTCCTCCAAAGGTAACTTGAAGTTTATCTACTGCTTTATTTACCTCTGCAGCATTGAAATTTATTTCATTATTTCCATAGGTAAAACGAACGGCAACCACAGGTTCAGGCGAAGCTGGCCCTGTTTTTAACTGAGGGAATCCCGTTCTTCTATAATCAAACCATGCTTCTCCCGCATTTGTCCAAGATGAAATCCATTTCTGCTCAATAATTTGCTTTAAAGTCCCTGCATAGGCCACATCTGCATTTGAGATAAATGAGGAATATCTACTTCCAACACCCCATGTATCCAAGGAAAGTTTAATGGCTTGCTCATAATTTGATTTAGCTTGACCAGCGGCCCAACCATTTAGTGCTGCTTCAGCTAAGATAAACTGTACTTCTGACGCAGAAATTATTCTCGCTTTTAAAAGGCCACCTGATTTACCTCGATAAACATCTGCTAGTTGAGAGACATGTTGATTCTCTAATTGTTGTCCAGGTGTTGGATTTAAATTGTACTCACTTGGTTCCATCAAAGCAGTAGGCACACCTACGAATCTGGATGTATCCAATGTCCTACCTAAAATTTTTGGATTATAATGTCTAGTAAACTTTGCTCCAGATCCTATTTCGGTTAAATATCGAACGTCTGAAAAGGACCTAGTACCAGTTTGAAGGACTCCATTTTTTCTAATGAATGGATCAACTGCAACGGTAAGCGTATTGTCCTCTACCCATTTACAATGGACAGGACGAAACCAAATTTCTAAGCGTGGATCTTTATCCTTAATTAGTTTATTCAAAAGAGTTGAGGCAGGTTTAATTCTCCTGAAATTTGAACCTTGATCAAAATCCGCCGCAGAAGGCCATGAGTCTGATTGTGAAGCACCGATATAATCGAGCGCTAGATCATCCGAAGCGCTTTTAAAATATACCCCTGATTTATATACAGACTCAATCGTTTTTTTAGCTAAATCAGGAAGTTTTGATGATATCCTCATTGCATACCTTAACAGAAGCGAATTGGTAAATTGATGCCATTTGGTCGCATTTCCAGCAAAGTAAAGGTCATAGGCTGGTAGAACTCCAACGAAATTCCCTGCTTCAAAAATTTTAGAGGCATTTTCGAGATCCTGAATCACCCCTTTATAAATTGCCTCTTGGCTATCATAGGCAGGATATTCAAATCTACTACCTTCTTGATCACCTTTTAAAGCATCAGTGTAAGGAGCATCTCCCCATAAGTCGGTAACTGTGCCAAATAAAAGGCCACGCATAGCTAAATGCACTCCCATATGAAATTTCGAGCCTGATTTATCAGCGAGCTCACCAAGGTATCTGTTTGATCTAAGTAACGTATAATAACCATTCCAATCTTGCAAACCCCAATCATACTGATTATGACCAGTCCACCATCCATCTTTTTGTGTATGTTGAACGGTCCCGGCAAGTTCTTGATAACCTAAATTTAGATTCGCTAAAGCATAGCCTCTTAAAATGGAGGGCATTAGTAGATTAACATTTGCCTCCGAAGTGGAAATACCGTTTGGGTTTTTATTTAACTCTTCAAGGTTACTACAAGATGCCAATATAAATACTCCCGTAAAGAGTATAAACTTGTTTAAAATTGTGTGATAATTTTTCATAATATCTATATTTATTTATGAATTTTTAGTTTTTAAGTGACGATTAAAGAGTAAAATTTAATTTAAAACCATATGATACGGTCCAAGGTTGAACGTTTTGCAATTCAAGACCTTGTCGGAAAATATTTTGAGTATCGCCTTGTTTACTTCCGGTAATAGTGAAAGCTCGCTCAGGATCTATTCCATTATTAGCTTTAGTCCATAAAATTAAATTTCTAGTAAAGACCGAAATTGTGGCGGCTTTAAATCCTTTTATTTTTGGCAAATCGTAACTCAAAGCCAATTCACGCATTTTCAGAAAGTCCGCGTCAAAAGTAACTTGCTGATTATAACTCCAAGCAAACATATTGGAGGCCTGAATCATACGTGTTCCTTCTCCTCCTAAATGTTCTTTATAAACACCTGGAGAGGTTTCAATCACACCAGGAATAAATACACCATCAAAATTTGTACCTGTACCAAGGGCAATCGGGAAACCACCGGTTTCTTTTGTGTATCCACCTATTCTTGGAAAATTCCCATTTATGGGTATTATGTATTTTTCAGGATTAGATTTTAGTAGAGCTACAAGCTGATCTGGGGTGTATAAACCACCTTGAATTAAATTGTCAATTTGCAATTGTGATTTCCAGTTGGATCCTCCATAACGGTAGGAGAAGGATTGATATTGTCCACCAACTCTCCAATCAAAGCTAGTTGCAAGATTCCATCTTCCATAACGGAGATTTGATTGAATTCCAATAATAACATCTGGATTGAAGTTACCCACTTTTATTCTGCTCTCCCTTGCATTTTCAGGAATCCAAGAGCCTTGTGGTGTTAATACAGGCCAATTATGGTATGGAGAAGAAGGGTTATTCACTTTTTTATATCCACGGCTGTATAAATCTCCAATATCTTGACCTACGAAAGTTTGGGCACCCCCATTATTATCATCCCATAAAGTGATAAAATTCATCCCGGGAGTTAAACTTTCTAAACGTGTCCTCATTCTAGTTAGATTTACGTCAACATTCCAAGTAACGCCGCTCAGTGATTTAATTGGTGTTCCGCCAATCATTATTTCCCATCCTCTACTAGAGATTAAACCTGCATTTATTTGTTTAGCGTTAAATCCTGAAGAAGAAGGAGATTGCACATTAAGTATTTGATTGGTATTCTCTTCGTAGAAATATGTTCCCTCAAATCTAAATCTATTGTTAAAAAGGTTTAAATCTAAACCGAATTCTTGAGATGAGTTAATTTCTGGTCTTAGGTTAGGGTTTAACAAGGTTCCTGGAAAAGTATTGGAAACCAAATTACCCCATGAATCTGTTCCTAATACGGGTTCTAACGAGTAAGGGTTTGTATCGTTTCCGACCTGAGCTATACCTCCCCTTAATTTCAATAGCGAGACATAGCTTGGTAAATTAAAGGTTGAACTTGCAATCCAACTTAAAGACGCTGAAGGATAAAAATAAGATCTGCTTGCCACTGGCAGGGTACTAGACCAGTCATTTCTTGCGGTTAGATCTAGGTATAGTTGATCTTTAAATCCGATAGAGGTGGTTGCAAAAACACTATAAATAGCCTTATTTCTAATACTGTTATTGTATCTAATTCCAATAGGGGTAATGTTAGAAATATTGTAAAGGTTTGGTAATATTAGGCCCACTCCCGGAGCACTACCCATGTAAAGATCGGTCGATTTCTGATTCATTAAATTTCCTCCACCTGTAGCGGTAATGTTGAAATTATTGAATTTCTTATTGAAGGTTGTTAAAAATTCAAGATTAGATTCTTGATTAAATAAATCATTTAAGTGATAACCTCCTTTTCTTTCTCTAGTATAAGAGTAAGGTATTTTTGTTTCCCTGTTCTCCTGATAACTGTCAAAACTTGCTCGAAGTTGGGCTGTTACATTTGGATGTAATTTATACTCAGCCTTAACATTACCAAATACTCTATCTCTAGTATATCCATTTAATAAATGATAAGCTAAAAAATAGGGATTGTCCATACTGCTATTTTCTGGATAATTTTGTTGTATACCTTCTTGACCTGGCCTCCAGACGTTTTTCATTTTCAGAACATCAATATGAGACCAGTTATAAACTGCCTCAAATGGGTTACCACCTCTATTTCCTGTAGAATTTCGACTATTTGAGTTAGATCTAGATATATTGATATCCGTTGTAATTTTTAATTTACTAGAAAGGTCATAAGCAGAAGAAAAAGAAATATTATTTCGATAGAGGTCTGAATTGGGGATTAAACCATTATGAGTCATGTTTGTATAAGCCAATTTGTAATTTGTCTTATCGGTAGACCCAGATATTGAAATAGAATTAGTGGAGGTAATTCCCGTTTCTAAGAAGTTTTTCATATTATCCTTATAGGATTTCATTTCTGTCGGCGTACCTACCCCATTGGCGTCTCGAGGTGAATCCCATTGAACAGCTTTATTTCCTTTATCTAATTCTATGCCTGCCCAATATTCTGATCGTTCATCCAATAAACCTACCCTATTTCCATTCGAATATTTGTAGTGAAAATCCAAGTATCGATATGGACTTTCAAAAACATTGCTTGAGGAAAAATTAACGGACATCGCTTCTCCTTTTTTACCTTTTTTAGTATTAATGATAATCACTCCATTACCTGCTCTTGATCCGTACAAAGCTGCAGCAGAAGGGCCTTTTAGCACGGAAACACTTTCAATGTCATCTGGGTTTAAATCAGAAATAGGATTACCGTAATCTACCTCATTTCGATCTCCTAATACCCGCATGTTGCTCATTGAATTTTGAACGGGAACTCCGTCGATAACGAAAAGTGGCTGATTATCACTCGAAAGAGAGGTTGCTCCTCTTATGACGATACTGGTAGAAGACCCAACTACGCCCGTCTGATTTACCTGAACACCAGCTACTCTTCCTGCTAAGGCATTAACTACATTTTCTTGGGTAACAGTTCTAAGGGCATCGCCTTTTACTTTGCCAACTGAATAACCCAATGATTTTTGTTCACGGGAAATGCCTAATGCGGTAACCACGACTTCTTCCAAAGCTTTGTTATCAACTTTTAATGTTAAATTCAAATTGACCCTATTTCCTACAAGGACTTCTTGTGACTCATAACCCACAAAACTAAATATCAAAACAGCCTTAGTGTCTTGAACAGCGATTGAATATTCACCGTTTGAATTCGTTGTAGTACCTCGAGAGGAACCCTTAATTGTAATATTGACACCAGGTAATTTTTCACCTTTTTCATCGATAATTGTACCTTTTATCGTTTGGTCAGCAGCAATGACTACATCCATCTTTGCCCGCTTCGCATCTATTGCTTGATTAGGATCCACATCTTTTACCGATAATACAATGCCATCTTCTATGCCTCGAAAGGAAACATTTAATGGGCTTAAAAATGCGTCAAGCACTACAGCCAAAGATTGATTTTTTGCTTTTATGGAGGTGATTCTCTCAACTTGAATGACCTCTGAACTATAAATAAACTTTACATCAGCTTCTTTCTCTAATTTCGATAAAATTGTTTTTAAAGATTTATCCTCGAGACTAATACTAATCGTTGTTTTCAGTTTGTCTTGAGCATTTGCAACACTCGAGTAGCATAAGCTTACAAAGCTAATGGCAAATACTAGTTGGGTTAATGACATTTTCATGATTTTAATCCATAAA
>CANKVC010000091.1 GCA_947486835.1 Cytophagaceae bacterium
AAGGTTTATTGTTTTTTAATGAACCATACAGCCATTTAGTTATTCCAAAGCGGCCATTCGTAATGTACCCAGTTCCTGAATAATCATTACGAAGGGCATCATTCCAGAAGGTCAACCAATGTTGGGCATATCCTTCATTGTTGGCTAAAAGCTTGTCAACTAACACCTCTCTTTTATTCGGTCGAGTATCACTGACAAAAGCGTTGATGCTTTCTGGGCTAGGTAACAAACCAGTAACATCTAAATAAACCCGTCGAATATACGTTTTGTCATCCACGGACTTTTGCCAAGAAATTTTATTTTTCTTGAAATAGTCATTGACAAATAAGTCAATCGGCTGATTTAATCCTGACGAAGCTTTGGGAAGAGTCGGCATTCGCGGCTCCAAAGCAGCTACTCGATACAAACTTTTTTCTGGACCTGTAGGCCAAGGAGCGCCTTGCTGGATCCAGTATTCCAACATAGCAATGTCCTCTTTACTAAGACGCTTGCCTTTGGTAGGCATCGCATCATCATGGCCAAAAGGAAGTTTGACGCGGCGGATCATATCACTTTTTTCAGGATTTCCGGGAACTAAAATAGGTCCATCTTCTCCTCCCTTAAAAATAAATTCTTTCTTGTCTAAGCGCAATCCCCCTTTGGTTTTAGTGGCATTGTGGCAACTGTAACAGTTGTGGGCCAATATCGTTCTTACGTTGATATTTAATTCTTGTAATTGGTTCGCGTTTAAAACTTCTGGCGCCTTGGCTGGTATTTCAGAAGTATTCATGATTCGATCCTCAGAAGAACCTAAATCTTTGAAGCGGTCTACATTTTCAGCTAATTCTGTTTTTTGATCTAAAACTGCCGCTGAAGCCGTGGATTTTAAAGCTGTGTTAGGCCAAGGAGCCCCTTGCTTCACCCACAATTCTAATATTTCAATTTCTTTTTTGCTTAACCTTTTACCTTTAGTGGGCATGGCGTCATCATCACTTGCGGGAAGTTTAATCCGGCGAATCATTTCACTTTTTTCTGGATGGCCAACGACCAAGGCAGGACCTTCTTTACCCCCTTTTAACATATATTCTAATGCATCTAAGCGTAATTTCCCTTTTGATTTTTTGATGCTATGGCAATCATAGCAGTGATTTGCTAAGATATTTCTAGCCTCAATACCTAAATCTTGTTTTTGATTCTGGTCTATTTTACCTTGTAATTTCTCCACATTGAGTGAAGGATTCAAAGCAATTTTTTGCGTTTTTTCTTCTTTGGTTAGATCTAAATAATCTTCTCCGTGGGTTAACATGGCGCCATAATGCCCAGCAAAACTGACACCCAAAACAGTTAAAAAAAAGAGTAATCGGTAGCTTTTTGTTTCTTTAGATAAGAATGCATATAAAGTTAATCCCGATAAAATAGCGGTTAGAATGCCAGACCATTGGTGAATGGTGATGGTATTTCCTGTGTAATCGTCTTGATTGATTAAAATAAAACCTAGGCCAACGGCCAAAGCTGCGGTGATTGTTCCCACCCACAATATCACGCCAATAGCAGATTGAAATTGGTCTGATTTTTTTCTCCATGCAATGCATTCAAGCAATAGACCTACCCAAAGCAAACTAATGGGAAAATGAACGACTAAAGGATGTAGTCGGCCTAAAATTTGCCAAAGTTCGTTAAGTAAATTATTTTGCACTGCTACGTAATTGTTTAGTTAGGCTTTTAAAAACTTGCGATGTAAACCTTTTCAGATCTACATCGCAAGTAAAATTCAACTATAAATATAATAAATTGACCAATTATAGATACCCTTGATTTTGAGTTAATTTTTTATTAATCAAAATTTGAGGAGCTGGAATTGGCAAAAAGTATTCAAAATCAGAATACACATAATCTAAAGCATTGAAAGCAATTCCACCTCTAGCCACAGTAGGGTTTGCTTTTTCTATGGCTCCATGTGCATTCATAAAGGCAGTCAACTGGGACGGCGTAAGAGTTCTTTGAAGATCAAACCAACGGTGATTTTCGAAAGCTAATTCAACACGTCTTTCTTTTAATACAGCTGTTCTGAAAGCATCTTTTGATAAACCATCTACAGCAGCTAAGCCAGCTCTTTTTCTTACTTGGTTTAAGTAATCATACGCCTCAGCATTAGGTCCAGAAGCCTCATTGATGGATTCTGCCAACATTAATAACACATCAGCATATCTCAAAACTGGCCAGTTGTTATCCGTACGACCCGTAATGGTGTGCGTGTATTGATACTTGCTTACGTATGGGATGCCTACAAATTTTCCGTTTAAGGTATATCCTTCTTGAATTGAAATAGCTTTTCTCACATCTCCTGCTTCGTAAGCTTTAATCATGTCGTTTGTAGGAATATTTCTTCCACTAGGTGCTGTATTAGCGAATCCAGTTATGGCACCTAAAGAAAGTCTAGGGGCAAACAAGTACATAAAGTTACTTTGCTCTCCCAAATCATTTCCTCCTTGGTATTGCACTTCAAAAATAGATTCTACTCCATTCTTTTTAGCCGGATCAAAATTATCCTTGTAATTTGCATTCAAGGCGTATCCTAAAGAAGTCACTTGCTTCAAGGTAGTACTAGCAGCCGCATAATTTTTCTGCGTTAAGTATACTTTTCCTAATAAACTTAGGGCAGCACCTTGCGTAGCACGACCTCTTAAAGTAGCCCTAGCGGGAAGTAATTTTGATGCATCAGCTAAATCAGCTAAGATCTGCTTGTATACATCAGCTTGCGGAGATCTTACTAAATCAAAGGCCTCATTTGGATTTGTTAACGTTTTGGTAGCCAAAACTACATCTCCAAAATAGCGCACCAAATTGAAATAGTGATAGGCGCGAATGAATTTAAATTCTCCTTCCAAAACGCTCTTAGCTGTAGCATCAATTTTACTAGCTGCTAATTTTTCCAATGCATAATTAATATTATACATCGTTGAGTAATGGTTATTCCAAAGAGCAGCAATTTCGCCATTTCCTTGGTTTACAGTTGAATATTCAAAAGCTTCCCAACCAGCTGCACCCCCACGATTTAAAGGGTCAAAATCAAAGGTGGTATTATCCGACATCATTTCTTGTTGGATATACGCTGAGTTGGTAATCGTTTGTAATTGACCATACACACCATTCAAAGCCTGTTCAAATTGAGTCTGATTTTGATAAAACAAATCACGACCAATTCTCGTAGGATCGGTGGTTTTTAGAAAGTCCTCTTGACACGATATCTGTGTCAAGCAAAGGGACAAGATGATATAAAATGATATTTTTTTCATGTTTCGATTCATTATAAGTTTAATTTGATACCTACTGCTAATGTACGTGGAACTGGATATGACTCATCGTCATTGTTCAATTCTGTACCACCTCTTACTCCCGCATCTGGATTGTTACCAGGATAGTTCGTAAACAAGAATAGGTTATTAGCCGTAAAGAAAATACGCGCATCACTGAAAACTGATTTTAATTTAGGTAAGGTGTAACCTAAAGTAACCGCCTTCAACCAAATATGGCTACCATCATATACATAACGCTCGCTACTTTCACGTGACCACTTAAAATAGTTAGTACCTCCTTGAGAGTTTTTCGCATTTGGATTAGATCCAGGATTTGCAGCTGAACGCCAGCGATCTTTTGCCTTAGTTAACACGTTAAATACACCGTCCATATTCATGGTGGATGCTTCGATGTTACGGTAGATATCGAAATTTTGAGCTCCAACAAATAACACGTTTAAGTCAAAATTACGGTAGTCTGCTGCAACAGTCCAGCCCCAAGTGAAGTCAGGATTTGGATTACCAATTTCAACCATGTCTTGCGTATCATAAGAAACAACACCGTCACCATTGGTATCAGCAAATTTCATACCCCCAGGGATCACACCATCTTGCTTAGCCCAAGCGTCGATTTCTGCTTGCGTATTGAATATACCCAATTTCTTGTAACCGTAAATCATACCGATTGGTCGGCCTACTTTCATTACGTTATAACCTCCGTAGAAACTACCGTAATACAACATGTCATTAGCACCTTTAATCGCTAAGATTTTACTTCTGTTCGCAGAAATATTCAAATTAGTTCTGAAGTTTACAGGTCCAAGATTTGATCTGTAATCAACACTTAATTCAATACCTTTATTTTCTACTTGGCCAATATTATCCAAACTGGTTGTAAAACCAGAAACGGCTGGGATCGAAACTGGAAGTAACATGTCGTTCGTCAACTTTCTATAGTATTCAAACGTGAAAGTCAATTTGTTATTAAACGTAGCTAAGTCAAATCCTAAATCTAATTGATCTGATTTTTCCCATTTCAATGATGAGTTGGCAAATGAACTAATAACTTTACCAGGTGCAAATGAATTGTTTAAGATATAATTATTTAATCCTACGAAGGCTAAGCTTGGGTAGTTACCGATGTTGTTATTACCCGTCACACCCCAGCTTGCACGCAATTTCATGTCATTGATAAAAGTTAAATCTTTCATAAACGATTCCTCAGAAACTCTCCATCCAATGGATGCTGCAGGGAAGTCTCCAAACTTATTGAATTCTCCAAAACGTGAACTACCCTCTCTTCTGAACGATGCTGACAATAAATATTTGTCTTTATATGAATAGTTGGCACGCGCAAAATAAGCCATTAAAGTCCATCCATTCTCATACGAGTTGGCTGATCTAATCGAGGCTGCACCAATGTAACGAACTAAATCATCAGGGAATGTATTTCCTGCTGCATCAATTCCATACACATTCTCTTCTTGAGCTGTGAAACCAAGCATCGCATCCACTTTTTGATCTTCTCCTATTTTTGGATTGTAAGTCAATAATTGGTCAAATGAATAGTTGAACAAACGGTCTGTGATATCTCTAGCCGTTGCAATTCTTGGAGGTGCACCTGCCGTTCCTGATGCCACTGAGTTTCCAATGGTCGATGGCACATATTCCTTAAATGCATTGTAGTTCAATTTTGTATTAGCTGAAGACTTAAACTTCAACGATGGTAAAATAGTGAACTCAGCAAAAGCATTGGCTAATACATCGGCAATATTTCTCCTACGAGTAACATTTTGAAGCAAAAATAAGGGATTTGGGAAACCAAATGCTCCGTCCACTCCACCGATATAAGGCCTCATAGATCCGTCAGCATTATAAATAGGTTCACGTGGATCCATTAAAAGGGCTCCTCCTACTAATGCGCTACGTCCGTCCGTATTGGCAATGTTTTGCTTTGTGATACTTCCGTTTACGTTTAATCCTATATTTAAGAACTTATTAACCTGACCTCCTATGTTACTACGGATAGATACACGCTCATAATCTGTATTAACTATAGATCCTGCTTCTTTATAGTAACCTACTGAAAACATCGACTTCATGGTTCCTTTCCCTGATGAAATAGTTAAGTTGGCATCCGTATAAGGCGCATTATTATTCAATATCGCACCAAACCAATCCGTTGAAAATTTCGTTTGTTCTGGATATCGATAGCCTAATGGCACATCTTCTAGCGTTGGTTCTTTTTGCTTAAAATATCTGAAGTTATCTTCAAATACCTCCTTTTTAAATTGCGCAAATTCAACCCCATTTAAAACAGGAGTTCTACGTGATTCAGGAATATTTTGAATACCATGATCTAAGGTAAAGTTGATGTTAACCTTTCCTTCCTTGGCATTTTTCGTATTAATTAAAACCACACCATTCGATCCTCTAGCACCGTAAATCGCTGTAGAAGCCGCATCCTTTAAGATGGAAATGGTTTCGATATCATTTGGATTAAAGTTTTGACCTACTGAGGTACCCACGACAAAACCGTCGATTACATACAATGGATCACTACCAGCTCCCAAGGAACCGATTCCACGCACACGAACCTCAAATAATCCACCTGGTGTTCCACTCTTTTGCTTTACGGTAACACCCGCTGCACGACCTTGAAGCATTTGGTTTAAGTTATTTGCTGGCTGCTCTCCTATATCTTTCATTCCAATCACTGAAATGGCTGAGGTGATATCCTGCTTTCTTTGAGAACCATAACCCACGACAACTACTTCAGAAAGCTCTTTCAAGTTATCTTCTAATGTTACGTCAATGATGGCACGGTTTCTAACCGTTTCAGATTTACTAGTCATCCCTACAGATGAGAAAACAAGGACTGAATTTGCCCCTGAACTCACTTTGATGGTATAATTACCATCAGCACTTGTAACGCTACCATTGCTGGTACCTTTTTCCGATACGGAAACACCAGGAATTCCTGTCCCGTCAGATGAGCTAACTTTTCCTTTCACTTGCAGACTTTGTGCAAATCCCTGGAAAATCAATAGCATCATGAATAATGTTAATTGAATTTTTTTCATAGAAATGATTTTAGGTAAATTAAGTTTAATACAATGTTTAAAACTATATTTTTTTAATTTTGAAACTATCCTTATGCCCATAAGGACAGTTCAAGATTGTACCAGATTAATACAATATAAAGCTCCTTTATTTGATTATTTCGAAGTATTTGCAAAAAAGAGAGAAACGGCTAATGATTTGATCTCAAAAAAAAATATAAATTTTATAACATTTTTTGCAGGCATGTTCATAAAATCGCTTTATGATTTATTGCATAAAAAATCCACCACTCAAATTAAGAGTGATGGATTTTGAAAATTGTATTTGAATCTAGCTTTAGAAGCCTAATCCAGTTGCTTTTGTTTTCACACGAAGTAAATTCATATCAGCCGTAATAAACAAGGTCTTCCCATCTTCTCCGAAGGCACAGTTGGCCGTCGCCGACCCCGCCTCAATTCTACCTAATAATTTTCCTTCAGGGCTGATGATTAAAACTCCACCAGGACCAGTCGCCCATAAATTACCTTCTTTATCCACTTTGAACCCATCGGGAGCACCTTTCCAACCTTTTTTTGCTAATGGTCCTGCATCGTAAAATACTTTACCTGTTCCTAAATTTCCATCAGGATTTACGGGATAGGCCATCCATATTAATCCTTTCATGTCGGACTGTCCCACATATAAGATTTTCTCATCAGGGCTAAAAGCCAAACCGTTTGGACGCGCAAGGTCCTTTGCTTGCAAGGTTAATTTACCTTTCGTATCGATCCGATAAACACCTTGAAAAGGTATTTCTTTGGCGGGTTCATCTTTGCCACGGCCGGGCAATCCATAAGGAGGATCCGTGAAAAAATAATCGCCAGAGCTTTTTTGAACTAAATCATTGGGGCTATTTAATTTTTTACCCTCAAATAAATGAGCCAATGTTTTTTTCTTATCGGGTCTATTTAATGGCATTTCTGCAATTCTGCGATCACCATGTTCGCAAGAAACTAGATTACCTTTTTTGTTGATAATTAATCCATTAGAACCTGGTTCTTCAGAATATATACCCGTTCCGGTATATCCTGAAGGCCTTAAGAATTCTTCAATTCCTTTGGCTGCTGACCATTTGTGAATGACATTTTCAGGCACGTCGGAGAAGAGCAAATACCCTCCTTTTTTTACCCAGACAGGTCCTTCGGACCAAGTATATCCTGTCCCTAAGATTTCTATTTTAGACGTAGTGTCTAATAAATGATCTAAAGCTGGATCCAAGCGGTG
Source organism: Cytophagaceae bacterium (assembly GCA_947486835.1). GTDB lineage: Bacteria > Bacteroidota > Bacteroidia > Cytophagales > Spirosomataceae > Aquirufa. The sequence goes on from CANKVC010000091.1 coordinate 7,602, forward strand.
AATTTTACCGATGGTCGGAAAGCTAGATTGCTGAGCTGTTGCCATAGTTCCTAAAAATCCTACCAGCAAGCTGGTCATTGTGATTAATTTTTTCATAATAGAAGAAAAAAATGCGGACATTAAGCCCGCATTTTAAAATTTTATAAATGTTTCTTTTTCATTTCCTTCACGGCAAAATCAGCTGCCCTGGCGGTTAAAGCCATATAAGTCAGCGACGGATTTACACAAGAAGTAGAAGTCATACAAGCACCATCCGTAACAAAAACGTTTTTACACGCATGGACTTGGTTGTTGCCATTTAATACGGACGTTTTTGGATCACGGCCCATTCGAGCTGTTCCCATTTCATGGATGGCCATCCCTGGATAGGATCCATTGTCAAATGCCTTCACATTTTTCAAACCTGCAGCTTCTAACATTTCGCCGGCATCGTTCATGATTTCTTTACGCATTTTCCGTTCATTCTCTTTGAACTCCGCGTCAAACACCACCACTGGCATTCCCCACTTGTCCTTCGTCGTAGCATCTAAATACATTTTATTTTCATGGTAAGGCAATGTCTCGCCAAATCCACTTAAAGCCATACCCCATGGTCCCGGATGAGTTAATGATTCTTTGTAATCTGCGCCGAAGCTCAAATCACCGATTCCTCTGTTCCAACCCGAACGCGATCCGCTTCCTTGGAATCCAAATCCACGTACATAATCACGCTTGTCATTTCCAATGTTTCTATAACGTGGAATATAAATACCGTTAGGCCTGCGACCGATGTAATACTTATCTTCATCACCTTCCCATGTGCCTGTGGCGCCAATTTTGAAATGATGATCCATTAAATTATGTCCTAATTCTCCTGAGTCATTTCCGAAACCATTTTGGAAACGATTCGATTTTGAATTTAATAATAATGCGGTGGAACTGACCGTCGAACCACACACAAAAATGACTTTAGCATAATATTCTTTTACCTCATGAGTCACCGTATCAATCACGCGAACCCCTTTAGCACGTTGCTTGGTAGCATCATAAATAATTTCAGACACTAATGAATCGGGTCTTAAAGTCAACAATCCTGTTTTAGCTGCCGGAGGTAGCGTACAAGATTGTGAACTAAAATAAGCGCCATAAGGGCAACCTAATCTACATTTGTTGCGATACTGGCAAGCAGAACGTCCCACACCTAATTGTGCTTGTTTCGCTTCAGATAAGTTAGCTACTCGGCCTATCGTCATAATACGACCCGGAAAATTTTTCTCGATGCGCTTGCGAACTTCCTTCTCCACGCAATACATTTCCATAGGCTTTAAAAACTCTGAATCAGGCAATTGAGGTAATCCCAGAGCCTCTCCAGAAATACCGACATGCTTCTCTACATAGGAATACCAAGGAGCAATTTCATTGTAACGGATTGGCCAGTCAACGGCTATGCCTTCTTTTGCATTGGCCTCAAAATCTATATCACTTAAGCGGTACGTTTGACGTCCCCACATGATGGATTTACCACCCACAATATTAGGCCTGTACCAGTCAAATCTTATTTCTTCTTTATATAAGGAATCAGAATCATTCATCCAATATTTTTCAGTCATCTCATTATATGGATAATCACGAGATAATTTTGGATGGGA